>NZ_JACJQJ010000140.1 GCF_014696615.1 Nostoc linckia FACHB-104
ATCTGCGGTAGCAGGCATTGCAGGAGTGATAAAATATCGGGCATGGGCTGCTTGTAGTTTTTGAGTTGTCGTTGTGAGAGACAATAACTCTACTACGAAACACCCTACCTCTTCATCCTCTTATTTTGGCAACGGTATTGTATTGATAAAACAAATACTTCCTATGAATTGGTAATACCTTGGGAAATCAAACTGTTAATCCGACCTTCTAGGGGAGCAGGTTCAGTCGGATCGATGATCGCATCAACTATGAAGGGAACATCAGAAGCGATCGCTTTTTCTAAAGCAATGCAAATATCAGATTCTTTCTCCACACGGATACCGTCAGCTCCCATACCGCAGGCAATCTTCACGAAATCGACTTGCGGTATCTCTACATCCATACCAGCAAACCCTTGTAACGCCGACCCCTGACCGCACATGTTGTAACATCCATCGTTGAGGATAATCCAGACAGCAGGAATCTGGTATCTCACAGCAGTGCTGACCTCACTGTTCATCAGCATGGCACCATCCCCAACAATAGCAACTGCCTTACCATTGCGTGCTAAAGCTGCACCGACAACCCCTGTCACAAAATGACCCACAGAAGCAAAGCCAGTGCTGGTGCGGTAACGACTTGGTTGAGTAAATTGCAATAACTGATTTCCCCATGCCATTGAGTTACCTGCTTCGGTCATCACTATGGCATCACTGCGATCGACAATTACCTGTTGAATTGCATCCATGAGTACTTGGGGTCGCACCA
This sequence comes from Nostoc linckia FACHB-104, assembly GCF_014696615.1. Taxonomy (GTDB): domain Bacteria; phylum Cyanobacteriota; class Cyanobacteriia; order Cyanobacteriales; family Nostocaceae; genus Aulosira; species Aulosira linckia_A. Next base: position 749 of record NZ_JACJQJ010000140.1, read on the forward strand.
AGCCTTGCATGCGGGGATTGATTTTTTGTCGCTCCGGTCTAGGCAATGCTATGTGACTTTGACAGTTGGGAAAATGCTTTAACAGTGCCTGCATAAACGCTTTCACATCGGACTGAATAGCTAATGTATTGACGCATGAATAGGCAGTTCCCGGCACTTCCGGGTCGATATCAACGTGCAAAAAACCTTCCAAAGGAATCATCGTTGGATTCCAGAAAGAGGTAAATTCACCAAGGCGCGTTCCCAGTACCAGCACCCTTTGAGGATGGTGCTTTTGCATATAAGTTAAAACTGACTCATGTCCAGCCAAGCCTGTAACCCCCACAAACTGAGGATGGTTTTCTGGAAAAATGCCTTTACCACGCGGCGAACACATAACCGCAGCCCCAGTCCTCTCAGCAAACTGACGAATTTCTGCTGCTGCATCTGTTGCACCAAAGCCAACCCAGATAGCAAACGATCCTGACGACAACAACTGCACACATTTGGAAATGGTTTCCTCACTGGCGGTTGCTGGAGCAAAAAACAAATCCGCTGGTGATAATGATGTTTTGATAGAACTTGTTTGGATGTTGGTAGGGATACTGATATGTGCGACAAAGCCCCCTGGTTGGGCTAAACCTTTCGCTAACCTGCGATAGACCTCTGGAAGTTCATCATCGGATTCGAGGGTAGTTGCATAGTGGAACAGAGATTTGGAAGTGAAAGTCTCAGCCATTGTGTAACTGCTAGTTTCCTGGCAAGCCCACCGTCCCTTTTGGGATGCTGAGGTAGAAGCTGACAAAAAGATTACCTTTGCACCCTCCCAACGGGCAGCCAATAAACCTGTCAAAGTATTCGCGATCCCTGGCCCTGTTGTTGAAAATACCACGACAGGGCGATCGCTTGCAAAGTAGGCTTCGGTGGCTGCAAAAGCTGCTCCTGCTTCATGACGAAAGTGCAGCACATTAATAGAACTATGTTGCAGAGCGTGCCATACAGGAACAATTGCTCCCCCGGAAACACCAAATGCATATTGTACTCCCATCTCTTCTAGCATCTTGACTATTGCAGAAGCTACTGAGCTAGGAACAAGATTCAACGGTGAAACAGTCAAAGATGACTTACTTGCATCAAAAATGCCAGAGCCGGATTCATCATTTGACGTAAATCTTATTGGGCTACCATCTTTTAACTTTTCAGCTTGAGTTGTATTGTCAGGAAAAGATTGAATGTTCATAGACTAGACATTAAATTTATAATTTCTCTGTTCACCAACTTCTGTGCGCTTAACTTGAATTACAGACATTAAGTGCTGGGCAAACTATTGAAAATGAAGATTACAGCATAAACGCAAGCACAATTGTCCCAACTTTGGGTCTTTGACTTTTATAACTGGTCGTGCCCACCATATTGACGAGTCGTTGAGCTTAAACTTGCAGTACTACCCTACCGACACACTCTTGGCTCACGAATCAAGAAAGCAACTGTGCATTTTGGATTTTCGTATCGTTGACCAACTTTTAATTAGGCAATAGGGTATAGTCTTTGCTTTGTAGCCATATTTGAAATTTTGAGGCATCAATAACTACGGTATCAAATTTCTTTTGTCCACTTTCCTGACATGCAGGCATAAAAAGGTTGTAATGAGTAGATGGATGTTTGCCAACTAAACAACCATAACTCCATCCACCCACTTTCTCAGGAGCAGGCGAGCCAGTATCATTGCCAGTAGTATGTTGATTAATGCCAAAATTGCTACCGATATAGGTTTTATCTCCAATTCTGATATTGTCTTTATTAGCATCCCTATAACCTATAACTTCAGCGCACTGAACAAGTGCTAATTGATTGGAATTGTTTGTAATATGTCTACCTATTTGCCAAGCTTCTTTGAAGAGAGTCTCTAACCCAATCCTAAAAGTGCCATTGGGATTGATAGGGTTATTCACGGCACTGATTCCGGGTTCTGTGGTAGCAGAGCAACTAACAATAATTTTGCCTTCCTTGGGTCGCCAAAGAATTCTCACATCGTTCCAGGCATCTGGTTGGTTAGGTTGAGGCTTCCACGTATCTGGATCTGCATCTTCTAAATAGGTAATTGTGAAAGGCTGCGTTCTCCAGCCATTCTCTGCATAATACTCTGCCAATGCTTCGGCTTTGGATTTATCAGTCACCATTGTTTGCTAACCCTTTTACTTTTGGTTTGAAGCTGATAAATTTATCAAACCCTACCGCCTACTGGCTTATCGCCTGAAGATTACTGACTTATTTCTGACTTGTGGCTGACTTTTAGTGTGTTACTGGTAAAATTCATACAGTTGTAATGAAACGAGCCATGCCCAGGTCGCTCAGGGTTCGCCAAGAGTTCATTCAGAAAGTAAAACTAGCAGTCAAGCGCAACGGTTTCCCTAGCCAAAAAGCTTTGGCTGAAGATGTAGGGTTAGCTTTAGCCACAGTCAGCAACTTCCTCACAGGTAAACCAGTTGACCATGCAACATTTGAAGAACTTTGTCAGAAGTTAGCACTCTCGTGGAAAGAAATCGCTGATTTGGATTTTGATCTGCCATCCCAGACTTTAGATAGAGATAAAAATACTCCAGGAGTAAGCACTAATAATCATCAAGATTGGGGAGAGGCGATTGATGTCTCAGTTTTCTATGGGCGCACCGAAGAATTAGCTACACTCAAACAATGGATTATTAATGATCATTGCCGACTAATTACTTTAATCGGTCTAGGTGGCATTGGTAAAACAGCTTTGTCTGTAAAATTGGCACAGCTTTTGCAAACAGAATTTAAGTATCTGATTTGGCGAAGTCTGCGTAATGCGCCACCAATTCATGAGCTTTTGAACAACTTAATTAAGTTTTTGTCCAATCAAGAAACAAATTTACCAGAGAGCTTAGACAGTAAAATCTCTTGCTTAATACAATATCTGCGTGCAGAGCGTTGTTTGTTAGTCTTAGATAATTTAGAGTCAATTCTATCTAGCGATCGCCGCGCAGGAGGATATCGGCAGGGATACGAAGGATATGGACATTTAATAAGATGCTTGGGAGAGACTAACCATCAGAGTTGCTTACTTTTGACAAGTCGAGAAAAACCTAGAGGAATTAGGATTAAAGAAGGTATCAACTCTCCGATTCGTTCACTGAGATTATCTGGCTTAACAGGGGGAGAAGCTGAGAAAGTTCTAGCAGAAAAAGGCTTTTGTGTCTCAGAAAAGCAATGTCAATCATTGGTAGATTTATATGCAGGTAATCCTTTGGCATTGAAGATTGTCGGAACTACTATTCATGAGCTATTTGACGGGAATGTTGCTCAGTTTTTAGAACAAGGAACCATTGTCTTTGGTGATATTTCGGATTTACTTGACCAGCAGTTTCATCGATTGTCAACTTTAGAACGACAGGTAATGTATTGGCTGGCAATTAATCGAGAATGGGTATCATTTAGGGAATTACAAGCAGATATTATTCCGGCTGTTTTGCTCAAAGATTTATTAGAAACTTTAGAATCTCTGCAATTGCGCTCATTAATTGAAAAAAATTCTGGTGATTTTACTCAACAACCAGTAGTGATGGAGTATGTTATCGACTACTTCATGGAACAGATTTGTCAAGAAATTCAAATTGGAGAAATAGAATTATTTGATAAATGTGCATTAATTAAAGCTACGGTCAAAGATTATGTCAGAAATGCACAAGTTCGGCTCATACTCAAGCCAATTGCCGAGCAATTACTAAACCTGTTTGGTAACCCAGAAAATGTAGCAACCTCTTTGAATCAAATTTTATCAAAGCTGAAATCTGGTACTCCTCAAAAACCAGGATATGCAGCAGGCAATATTCTTAATATACTTTGGCAGCTTCAGATTGACCTGAGTGGTTATGACTTTTCTAACTTAACAGTTTGGCAAGCTTACTTACAGGATATGAATTTGCATCGAGTTAACTTTACCAATGCGGATCTGAGTAAGTCTGCTTTAACTCGAACTTTAGGTGGTGTATTATCAGCAACTTTTAGCCCAGACGGAAAATTACTGGCAACAAGCATTGATCGTGAAATTTGCTTGTGGTCTGTTACCAACATTCAACAAATTATTACTTACATTAGTCATACCAATTGGGTGCAATCGCTGGCTTTTAGTCCTGATGGCAAAATTTTAGCCAGTGGTAGCAATGACCAAACCGTGAGGTTGTGGAATGTCCACACTGGGCAATGTCTCTTAACTCTGCGAGGGCATACAAGTTGGGTGCAATCACTGGCTTTTAGTCCCGATGGCAAAATTTTAGCCAGTGGTAGCAATGACCAAACCGTGAGGTTGTGGCGTGTCCATACTGGAGAATGTCTACGAAGTTTATCAGGGCATAGCAATCGGGTAATTTTTACTACTTTCACCCCAAATGGACAAACTTTGGTCACTGGAAGCGATGACCAAACTGTGAGAGTGTGGGATGTTAACACAGGTTCTTGCCTGCGAGTCTTAGAAGTCCCTATTAATTGGGTGTTATCTATTGTTCTTAGCCCAGACGGACAAACATTGGCAACAGGAAGCGATCGCACAACGGTAAAATTTTGGGATATAGCCACTGGTGAGTGCATCCGTACGTTACCAGATTATGACAGTTATGTGTGGACAGTTGCTTTCAGCCCAGATGGTAAAACACTGGTGACGGGGAGCGAAGATAAAACTGTAAAAATATGGGATTTTTTTACAGGAAAATGCCTGCAAACTTTGTATGAGGATAGTGATTCATCTACAGGCAGTTACGGTTCACGTATTTGGTTAGTTACTGTTAATCCAGATGGTCAAAGCTTGCTGAGTGTTAATGAAAACCAAACGATGAAGTTATGGGATATCCGCACAGGGCAATGTTTGAGAACAGTGAATGGATATATTAATTGGATATTATCTGTTGCCTTTAGCCCAGATGGTCAAATGTTAGCCTGTAGCAGCCAAGACCAACGGGTGAGATTGTGGGATGTAAAGACAGGACAATGCCTGCGAATTTTACAAGGGCATACTAATTTGGTTTCATCAGTTACCTTTGCTTCCCAAAACCTCAATGGTTACATATATGGGAGAAGTATAACGTCATCTGAAGAGATTGGGAAGCAGCAAAAAAGCAATATTCTGGCAACTAGCAGCGATGACACAACTATCAAAATCTGGGACGCAAACACAGGAGAGTGTTTTAAAACTCTTTGGGGACACGATAGTTGGGTACATTGTATTAGCTTCAGTCTAGATGCACGAATTTTAGCAAGTGGTAGTCGTGACCAAACGGTAAAGCTTTGGGATTGGCATACGGGAGAGTGTCTGCATACATTGCTAGGACATGTTGGTGAAGTCAAAACAATTGCTTTTAGTTCCTGTGGTAGATTTGTAGCAAGTGGTAGCTATGACAACACTATTAAACTTTGGGATGTAAGTACAGGAATTTGTTTACAAACATTGTCAGGACATAGCGATTGGGTTTTATCTGTTATGTTCACTCACAGTGCAGGTACCCTTGCTAGCGCCAGTGGAGACCAAGCTATTAAACTGTGGGATGTTAATACAGGGCAATGTCTACAAACATTAAAAGGTCACACATATCGAGTTAGAACAATTGCTCTTAGTCCAGATGGCAAAATCTTAGCTAGTGGCAGTGACGACCAGACTGTAAAACTGTGGGATATCAGTAGAGGTGTTGTTCTCAAAACATTTCAAGGACACCATAAAGCAGTACGGTCAGTTGCTTTTAGTACTAATAGTCTTGTGCTGGTTAGTAGCAGCGAAGACGAAACCATGAAGCTTTGGGATGTTGAAACAGGTGAATGTGTAAAAACGATAAGAATTGATAGACCTTATGAAGGTATGAATATTAAAAATGCAATTGGTTTAACAACTCCTCAGAAAAACACATTGAAAGCTCTTGGGGCAGTAGAGAGAGAATAAGGTGTTATTATTTTCACATAATGACCGACTATTATACAATTTGGGTGCAAAAAAACATGGAAAATCAAGAACCTAAAAAAGCCCCTGAAACAACAGTAGAATCGGATCGCTCTCCAGCAACAGATAGAGGCGCTGACATCAAATCTGATAAATCAAGCGATCAAAATGTTGAAAATGTTGAAGTAAAAAATCAAGAACCTAAAAAAGCTCCTAAAATTATAGTAGAATCGGATCGCTCTCCAGGAACAGATAGAGGTTTATAACACAAATTCTGCATATATAAAAGCGGATTTAATGGAGACTAAACAATGCAAAGTCAGCCAGCAAGGCTGAGTAATCAGAGACTTACTAAAAAGATTATCTTCAAGCTTTTAATTCCCCTTACCACCCCAAAATTAGCGAACTGACAGATGTCTAACTTGCTTTTAAATTTAGGTTGTGGTCAAAAGGTGCGATCGCGTAATATAAATTTAATTCAATGCATATTCCATAATTATGAGTATTTTTATTATGGGATGGAGTAGGAGTAAGCAAAAAGTAAGCACGAAGTTTTGTTAATTGCTCAACAACCTTATATATAAGTGGTTTTCAAAGCCAATGCTGTTTACCTTTCTTGCGAAGCCGAGGCTAAGTAAGAAACGGCGATCGCATTTTTAGGCGCGATCGCTAAAATGGATATACATTTTATGGCACTTTTAGGATGCCCTAAAATCGGCTTGAAATCACTGGCTAATAGGGGTAGTGTGTAGCTGCAAACAGAGGCAAGATGAATGAAGCCAGAAGGGTTTGAGGCTCTAATTACACGTTATGGCTCAATGGTGTAATACTGCATCACTGGCTTGTTTATAATTTTTAACAAGACTGGCGTTAAGCGTAATTATCGCGCAAGGATTTCAGATTTTCATGGATAGTGACTCTTTACGAACAATCTCTCTATATGGGAAAAGAAATTATAAACTCTGTCCCCTCGCCCAGAACAGAATTAACTGTGATTTTACCACCGTGTTTTTCTTCGACTATTTGACGGACGATCGCTAATCCTAATCCCGTACCTTTACCGACTTTCTTGGTAGTAAATAAATGGTCGAATATTTTTTCCTGGACTTCTGCACTTATACCTTTGCCATTATCAGCAATTGATATTTTTACGTATTGATGATTTATGATTGATGTTGTGATTGTGATGCGGTTAGGATGAGCTTTAATCTCTGTAAAACTCTTACCAATATTTGCTTCTTCTAACGCATCAATAGCATTGGCAAGAATATTCATAAACACCTGATTTAATTGCCCAGGAAAACAATTGACTAAAGGTAAATCACCATAATTAGTCATAACTTCAATGGCTGGGCGTTGTTCGTTGGCTTTGAGGCGATGCTTGAGAATTAAAATTGTGCTGTCAATGCCTTCATGTAGATTAAATTGTACTTTGTAGTCTTTGTCAGCGCGAGAAAATGTCCGCAAGCTAGTGCTAATATTTTTCAACCGGTCGCACGCCATAACCATTGCATCGATTGTTTTAGGTAAGTCTGCCAAAAGATACTCTAAGTCAATTTCCTCCGCATGGTCTTGGATTTCAGCACCAGGATTTTCTAAGTTTTCTTGATAGAGTTTCAAGTGTTCTGTGATATCGACAAAATTTGGTTTAGTTTGTTGAAGCGTAGCAGAAATAAAACCCAATGGATTATTCATTTCATGGGCGACACCTGCAACTAAATTACCCAATGCAGACATTTTTTCACTTTGGACTATCTGCAATTGGGCATTTTGCAAATCGGTGAGTGCTTGTTCTAACTTTTGGGCATATTCCTGAGCAGATTCATAAAGTCGGGCATTTTCTAGAGAAATGGCAGCTTGAGCGCAAATTAAATTCAGTATTTCGATGCGTTCGCTCGTAAATGCTCCTGCGACTAAGTTATTTTCTAGATATAAAATGCCCAGTAATTTGCCTTGATGCAAAATCGGACTACACAAGATACTTTTCGGCTGTTGACGCACAATATACGGGTCATTAGCTAATAGCGGATCTGCTGTCGGATGTACCAAGACAACAGTTTGATTGCTGTGCAAGACTTTGTAAATTAGTTTATGGGGAATATCTTGGCTATCTTCAACAGGAATTCTCTGCAACACTATTGGCTGTGTTCCTTGGGACATCGATCCTTGAACTAACAGGTAATCGTCTTGTAACAGCATTAATACACATTTATCAGCCCCCGCATTTTCGATGACAATCCTCAGTAACGATGCAAGCAATTTTTCCAGTTCAATTTCACTGGAGATAGTATAGGAAGCTTTGAGAATCGTTTTTAAATCTAGGGTATCTGAGACACTGGTGCTAGAAGTGGCTCCACTGGTGGAGGTGACAGTCCCCACGGCAAAGATAGTTTCATGAGTGGAAAGTGTCGAACGAGTTTGCTGTAATATGGGAGCAAGTAATTGGGGATAGCGTTTTTCTAAATCAGCGACTTTGGCTTTTGCACCCCAGCGAGCATAGCCGTAGTATGCTTCAATCATGTACTCAAGGGCAATGCGCTGTTTACCCCAGTCTAGGTAAAACTTTGCTGCCAGTTCGTTACTGAGGGCTTCATCCTGAAGATATTCGTTGACTTTGGCAAGAGAAATTGCCTTGTCATATAGCTCACTTGCTTCGGTTTTTTGTCCTAAAACTCGGCATTTTTCTGCCTTTATTAAGTCAACTTTATGTTGGTAATTCATGGGGGCATGGTGCGCCCACTGAGCCAGAATAGTTTGATGAGTCTCTGCCAGGGCGAGAGTGTTAGCTTGCTCGCTTTCTGAGTGCGTAGAGTAGAGTGTCAAGTAGGTTAATCCAGCATAAAAATGAAAAACCGGAATTTGAAGCATTCCTGTAGCTGCCATCAAATAGCGGTTAGCTTGGGTAATGTAGTCTAGAGCATTGGTATAGTTGCCAAAAATATAGGCAACCATCAGTTTATAGGTATAGGCAACAGCAAGGATAGTGAATTCATTATTTTGATGGTGTTTAGGAAACATCACCATTTCATTGTAGGCGCTACCACTGAGTAAATCTGGTTGATTGGCAATTTCTCTCAAGTTTTGCGCCGTCTGTTGTGTCACCCTTAGGTAAGTTAGAGGAGAATCTTGCTTCACAGTCGCCAAGATAACACAGTAGTTTTCTATTTCTAGTTCCCAATCATCCAGAGCCACTCCAGTGAATAAACGATTGTAAAAATAAATAGATAAATGGTACCCAGCAGTGAGGAAATCACCAGTTTCCATTCCAGCCAGATACCCCGCTTTTAGCGTTGGGATTATTTCTCTGAGTGCTTCTTGACGATGCTGGAGAAAAGCGCCAAACACCAGTAAAGTTTGAGACTTATATTCTTTTGCATTCAACTGATTGAGTAAGCTCAATGCCAATCGCCCAAAATCATAACCTGTTTTTACTTCTCCTAAAAAAGAAGACAGCACCTTGCCATAACTTATATATCCAAGGGTTGATGCAGTTGTATTCCCAAATTGAAGTGATAAACTCACCATTGTGGAGCAAAGCGAAGGAAATAAGGTAGGATTTGCCAAAAAAATGGGAGCAAACAACATTGCTAACAGTTGCATTGCCGCAATTATTCGAGGATTGCTCATCACAGGGAGGTGAATCAGTTCTGAAATCTGTTTGCCCTGAAGTTGGTCTGCAAGGGTTTGGAGTGCTTTGCTGATCAGGGCTTCGTTGGGTTCAGAAACAAACTCAACTCCTAACCCTCTTGTGTCACTTTCGCGGTAGCATAATAATGCACAAAGCCTAGAAGGTAGACACAGTATATGGTAGAGCCTCGTCCACCTATACCAACCGTAAA
>NZ_JACJQJ010000141.1 GCF_014696615.1 Nostoc linckia FACHB-104
AACTACTCAGTTAGGTTAATTACTTGCTGAAGAGCGAATTTTTCCAACCACAGCAACATATCTTGCTGCCTACCTCCGCCCTAAGCTATTTTTCAAGCTAGTATTGATGGGAATTTGCGAAAACTGAAAGACCCCTTTTTTGTAATCGCTACTCAAAACCCTGTGGAATCTCGTGGTACTTATCCACTTCCAGAAGCGCAAATGGATCGCTTTGCACTGCAGTTTAGTTTGGGGTATATATCCCCAGAAGATGAGGTGAATTTACTTTCTGACCAAATTCAACAACACCCTATCGATACCATTCAACCTTGTGTTGATTTGCAAGACATCATGACTTTAAAGCAACAAGTCAAACAAGTTCGTATTTCTCAAGAATTAAAAACTTACCTTGTCGATATTGTTAATGCTACTCGCTCGTCTCCAGGGGTGCAATTAGGCGCTAGTCCGAGAGCTTCTATTGCTTTGATGAAAATTGCTCAAGCATTAGCCTTATTTGATGGCTATGAATTTGTCACACCAGAACATATCCAAGAACTAGCGGTATCTGTAATTGCTCACCGTTTAGTTATGGAACCACAAGCGCGTTTTTCTGGGAGAACCGCTACCAGTGTAGTGGAAGATATTCTCAAATCTGTTAAAGTTCCAGCTTGATAGCAACAGTGAAAGATGAAACTTTTTATTTATCGTCTTTTCTATTTTAGTTATGGCATCCACCGCAAGTTAATTAGACGAGTTAGCGTTAGTGGAATGTTAATTTCGTTGCTAGCGATCGCAGCTGCTGTGACTGGCTCTAGTAATGAAAGTATGAACTATCAACTAGTGACTTTCTTATTATCAATTATCACCATCGCTATAGTTTATAACCTGTTTTTTCGCTATCGCTTTAGTGCTAATCGCCATCTACCTAGATTTGCAACTGCGGGTGTAAAACTCAATTACAAAATTGTCCTTCATAACAAAAGCGATAAAATTCAAAAGGGGCTAAAACTATTTGAAAATTGGGCTGATCCCAGCCCTAATTTTCAAGATTTTCTAGAAACATCAACAACAGCCAAAACTCAGCAGCGGTCTTTAAATCAAGCTTTTGGATATGATAGATGGCTGTGGTTAATTGCTCGCAAACAATGCGGTGTAGCTCTACCAATCAATTTACCAGCCTTAGCACCTCATAGCAAAACAGAAATTATTGGTGAAATCATTCCTACTCACAGAGGGATGATGCGGCTAACTGGAATGACAGTCGCTAGGCCAGATCCTTTTGGTTTATTTAATGCTTGTAAAACTATTTCTTTAGCTCAATCTTTATTAATTTTACCTAAGTTATATCAGTTGCCACCAATTCAACTTCCTGGCGTAAAAAAACATCAATCTGGTGGTGTGGCGTTAGCTTCTTCTGTAGGTGATTCAGAAGAATTTAGGTCATTGCGTGATTATCGTCCGGGAGATCCACTGCGAAAAATTCACTGGAAAAGTTGGGCGAAAGTGGGTAAGCCAATTGTTAAAGAAGAACAAGATGAGTTTTTTGTGCGACACGCGTTGATTTTAGATACATTTCAAAGCGTGAACTATAGCGAAATTTTAGAATCAGCAATCTCAATTGCTGCTTCATTAGCCTGTGAAGTGCAAACCCAAGAATCATTATTAGATTTAATGTTTGTCGGTAATGAAGCTTATTGTTTTACCTTTGGTAGAGGACTCAGCCATACTGATAAAATGCTGGAAATTTTAGCTTCTGTTGTTGCTTGTCGGGATAAATCTTTTGATTCAATTATTCCCGTAGTAATAGAGAAATTATCTTTATTGAGTGGCTGTATTTGTATCTTTCTCTGTTGGGATGAAGATAGAAAAAGATTAGTTAATTATCTCAAAACTATGGGTATCCATACTTTAGTTTTAGTCGTTACTAATCAAGCAGGTGAATTAGACAACTCTGATTTAGCCTCCATGAACGACCAACTAGCAACTTTTCATGTTTTAACTTTGGGGAATATACAAGAGGAACTAATGCATCTATGAAAGCGCCAGTGCTGCTGTTGAGTGCGGCTTTAATCTTTTGGGGATCGCAGACAGGAATGTGGATTTTTGCTATACCCATGTCTGCAATTTTAGCAGGATATCACGTGATCAATTCGCGTTGGGATTTTTCCAATGATGATTTCCAACGTATTGCTAAGTTATGTTTGATGATTTTCCTGATAGTATTTGGTTCTTTAATTACTACTAACCGTTCCATTTACTTAGCCTACACTCTTTTGCAGTGGTTGCCATTAACATTTTTTCCTCTGCTAGCTGCTCAAACATATTCTGTGAATGAAAGTTTTGATATTCGGACATTTTTTGTATCGCTAAAGAAATTAACACAAGTAGAATCAAAACGCTTCATTATTAATTTAAACTATCCCTATTTTGGGATTTGTATTTTATCGGCGGGAGCCGCAAATAGTCAGGAGATTTCTTTTTATATTGGGATGTTTATCCTGATTGGTATTGCTTTATGGTTTGTGCGATCGCACCGATTTTCAGTAAGTATCTGGCTGAGTTTAATTTTACTAGCTGGAACTGTAGGTTTTATCGGACAAATGGGAGTCTATCAACTACAACAGAATTTAGAAAGTGCTGTAGTTTCATGGTTAAGTAATGCTAATAGTATTGGACAATTAATAGACTCAAAAACTAAACAAACAAGTATTGGCGAAATTGGAGTTTTGAAGCAGTCTGATAAAATTATCTTCCGAGTCGCATCTGAGAATTCCCAAGTTTCTCCAGGATTGCTAAAAGAAGCAACTTATAATAAATATAAATCTGCGGTTTGGATAGCAGCTAATTCTAATTTTACCCATGTACAATCTGACATTAGTGGTAAAAATTGGCGTTTAGATAATAAACCAGTCATAGGCTCAACTCTCACTATTTCTGCTAATTTGAATAGAGGTAAAGGCTTACTGAGGCTACCTGATGGCACATTTGAAATTAATGACTTACCAGTCAGCCGCATGGATAAAAATAAATATGGCACAGTAAAAGTAGAGGGTAAAAATGATGCGATCGCTTACCGAGCCATGTTTAATAATAACCTTTCCTTGGATAGCCCTCCGACAGCAGATGATTTACAAATAGCTACAACTGAACAAGAAACAATCAATCAAATTATTAACCAACTAAATATTACTGGAAAATCGCCCCGCCAAATTTTACAGCTTGTAGATAGCTTTTTTATCAAGAATTTTCGTTATTCTTTAAAACTTACAGGTAAAAATAATCAACCAACACCTTTATCAGCATTTTTATTAGAAACTCATGCTGGACATTGTGAATATTTTGCCACTGCTACTACATTACTTTTACGTGCCGCTGGTATACCAGCTCGTTATGCTGTAGGGTATTCAGTGCGCGAATTTAGCCAATTAGAAAAACAATATATAGTACGTAGTCGCCATGCTCATGCTTGGACATTAGCTTATATAGATGGTAAATGGCAAACCTTTGATACCACACCTGCTGATTGGGCAAATATAGAAAATGCCAATGCTTCAAAATTAGCATTCATCTCTGATTTATGGTCATTCTTTAGATTTAAACTTTCAGGCTGGTTACGTTCTAACTTAGTTAAAAAGCTATTTACATATGGCTGGTGGCTAATTATGCCATTAATGTTGTTGCGGTTATGGAAGTTTAATTCTAAAAGTACCGCACGTCGTTTATCTAAAAAACAATTAGTCACAGGTAAATTAGCTAAATCTGATTTCAAGAGAAAGGATTCTGAATTTTATTTAATTGAACATAAGTTACAAGAGTTAGGCTTGAGCCGTCATCCTTCAGAGTCTTTAAAAACCTGGCTACAGAGGCTAAAAGAGGAATTACCTTCAGCAGATTTAATTGATGATTTGCCATTGATTGTGGAATTATATTACTGCGATCGCTTCGATCCACAAGGTATTAAAGAGACTGAAAAAGCTAAATTAAAATCTGCGGTTGCTGCATGGCTAGTTAAACATAACCATGTGAAAAACACATAATATCGAAAAAAGAATGCGGCAGATTGTAGGGGCAAGGCACTGCCTTGCCCTCTATAATATGATGTATCGCCAACATTATTTGATTGGGTAAAAATAGGATACCGATCCTCAAATTTATCCTTATTTAAAAACGAGAAATACATAAATTAAGGGCGCAAATTTTTGCGCCCCTATAGATGATTGATGTGTTGTAACAATCTTTGAATGTGTCAGTACATAGACAGAATTCAATACTACTCGGTTAAGCATTTTGAACTCAAAATTGGTTAAGGGGAAAAGGTTAAAGGTTAAGGGTTAAAGGTTTTTTCTTTTCCTTTTCCCATTCCCCTTTTTCCCTTAAGCGACAAGTACATAGACAGAATTAATTACACAAATTGTGCTTCAGTTCTCCTAGCTGAATTAGTGCCAATTACTGTGAGACAATCGGTTGCGTTGCTACGTTACTTAAACCAATGCTGGTGATTAAATTTTGCCATTCGGCTTGCAGGTTGCTATCTTTAGGATTCTTCTGACGCAATTGTGCCAGGATTGTGACTGTTTCGTACCAAATACCATTTTGGGCGTAAATCGCTAGCTGCTGTTGAGGTTTAGCTTTTTCTAATTGCTGGGCGATCGCCTGATTCAAATTCACTCGCTGAATGACTCCTTCAACATAAATCGGCGGTGATTGTTTTTCTGGATCGCAATAGACACTGAGAAACCAGCGATATTGTTTGTTCAATTCCAATGGTGCCACATTTTGCGGTAGAGAAACGCTGATAACTCCCGGTTGGTTAGGTAGGGCGATCGCAGTTTGGTAGATTTGGTTGGAGGCTTCATCTTGCAAAGTAAACTCCACTGGATAACTCCATTTTTTTGGTAACGGTAGATAAAACCAAAAAGTTGGGCGTGCTGCTGTCGTCAATCCCCAAACATCCTCAGTTGAGTCTGCTTTTTTAATAAAGGGTACTAAGGCTGTCAGTTCAGGTTTAAACAGTGGACAAGTACCACGTTTGGCTCCTCCCAAGACGCGACCGCCTGGTGGTGGATCGGGTGGAGGTGTGGGTGGAGTAAAGTTGAGGGTGGCGCTAATAATTGCGGTGTTACTTGACTGTGTGTTGATTAGCTGTCTAGAGGTTCCTGGATCTGCAACAATTGAGGTTTGTCCCAGCAGTACACTAGTGCAACTAATAGCTAGTGCTAAAGACAGTTTCATTGGTGATGAAAATAATTTCATAGGATTTACAGGGAATAAAAGATGGGATTTGGTAATTGGTAATTGGTAATGGGTAATGGGGACAAGACAGCAGAGGAAGCAGAGGAGGAAAACTACACCAATACTCTCCCTGTGCCCCTCTGCCTCTCTTCCCCCTCTGCTTACTACTTGCCCTATGCCCCATGACCTAAATATTTTCCCGGATTAATTTGGAATTTTGAATTTTAAATTTGGAATTTTGAACTAATATCACGCCAACTGTGCCTACTAATGAGGCAGATGAGGGTATAAAAGGTACCCAAAAACCCCAAATTAATAGACCAAAGCAGAATAAATACAGTACGCCTGAGGTCACGCCAACTGCTATGACTAATGAGGAATGGGAAGATAGTCGCCAAGTTAGCAGCCCGCCAAGGAAAGACCAACTCCAAATCCACAGGATTTCTAGCCAGGGTGACCAAACTTGCAACAAGGGACGATTATCTAAGACTGCACTGAGAATTTGGCTCACCATGTGGGCTTGTACTATCACTCCTGGCATTTGGTGGTCTAAGTGATTACCGTAGGGAGTAGCCCAGTAGTCTGGGAAATCTCCTTTTGCGGAGACACCAATCAGAACAATGCGGTCTTTGATGGCTTTGGGGTTGACTTGCCCAGAGATTAATTGCGTGAGGGTTACCTGTTCCGCTATCTTTTTGGTGGAACGGTAGTTGAGTAAAAGTTGACCGCCATTAGCATCAATACTTTGATAGCCACTTGCACGAGACGCAAGCCGGGGTAATACTGTTTTGCCTAGTTGTAACTGCTTTTGTGGGGTAAAGGTCGGTTGAATTCCTAGAGGTAAGAGATAGCGGAATGCGAGTTGGGTACTGAGTGCATAGTGCGTAGTACACAATGATGCTGCTTCTGGAGTCATGAATAACAGCTGGCGGCGTACTACCCCATCTGTATCATGTAAAAAGTCGCTGAATCCTAGGCGTTCTACTGGAATTTCTGGTGGTGGGGCAATGCCTTTAGTTTTTTCTGTGGTATCACTTCCTTTACAAACTCCAATTAAGTTATCGGTTTGTTGCAGCCGGGAGATTAAATCTTTGGGTTCGGCCTTAAAATCACGGTAAATATCTAAACCAATGGCCCGGGGTTGATACTTTTGCAGTGTTAGCAACAGTTGGTTGAGTGATTTATCTGACAGCGAAGTTCCTTTTAACTCTTCGCGATTTTGGCGTTGAAATGCTAGGTCGCTATCGTCAATTGTCACTAATAGCAACCGCGAATCTGGCCCTTCATCAGGACGCGATCGCATCATTTGATCGAAGGCTTGAAATTCTAAACCTTGTAATGTTCCCAAAAATCTCAGTCCGCAAACGATCACAGTCATTACCACACTGGACAAGAATGCTACTTGAAATCCTGGTTTTGTTACCAATGGTAAACTTGGGTTGGCTTTTTTGTAGGTGCGTGTCAAACAATCCCAAGTCATGGGTGGCTGTGAGGGATTTTGAAAAATCACTGGTAACCAAGTTGCACAGGGAAATCTATCTTCTAGCCCTTGTAGGCGTTCTCTTGCTTGCCTAACTGCTTGATATAATAAATCCCCACCTGCAAAGCTGCCGATTAAATACTTTAAAAACTCCTGCGCTACGCGATCGGGGACAGGTTCTCGCATCACGATCATTTGCGGTATTTGCAGATCTGCGAGTTCTGTTGCCAATCCCAATCCATCACAGGAGTTGAAAATTGCTAATTGTAAGCCGCGTTCAATGGCTTTTTTCAAGGCATATTTTAATTCACCGATTGTCAGGCTATCTGTTTTATTTAAATATATTCGCCCAGTCCCATCTTTACCTTGACTGGAACTATGTCCGGCAAAAAATAGAATATCCCAATTTTTTTCCCAAAGATGATCGGTTAATTCTTTGCGTTCAGGTTCTACTAACAAACAGACATCTGCATTGCGACACCGTTGTAGTAGTTCTAAATCAGCATTAGTATCAATTCCTTCGCTATTACCCACGATCGCCAAAATATTCACCACTTTGTTGGGGGTGCGTGACTTTGGTATACGCTCATAAGTTGGGGATGATAAAGCAATTTCGGCTTTGGGGTAGCGTTCTAGTAAGTCCCAAAGATGCCAAGGTAATCGCTGCAATTGGCTATTTTCTGCTTGCAAAATTACCCGCACTTGGTCTGTAGGCATGAGCCTTTCTAGCCATTTTTCCCGGATGGGACGAAATTCTTCTGCTCGCAGCCAAGTATTGAAGCGTGCCCGTAAAATATGGGATGTATTCAGGCAGTCTTGTGTCATTGACACATTAGTTATCTGTACTTTATCTGCATCTAAGCGATAACCATTACCTAAACGACGATAACTAGTTTGCCAGTGACTATAATATAGGGGAATTTCCGGACACGGCGGCAGCTTACCCATGATTTCTGTGGTGGGGCGATCGCATTCTTCGCCAATTTGGAGGGTAACAGCAAATCCTTGCTCGAAACTACCGTATGCAAACTTCAGAACCACTAACTTACTCATGACAGTCGCTGCGCTCCAATTGAAAATTCAAAATTCACAATAAATAGTCAGCCGGGAATTTTGAATCGCCCTGTATGTTTAAAATATCACGTGCCAATTACTAATTACTGACGTTGGGGAAAGTAGCTGCACCTTCAGATCACAAACTGTTCTGTAATACTGATATCATTAAATGCTACTCTGACGCTAAATATTTCTTTGGTCACGCCGCGAAACTGTAACTGAATGTAATTGTCGGCGCTTCTTGCTTGTGCTTCTAAAAATACTGCGCCTGAATCATCTAAAACTGTGAGTTGCACTCCTGATGGTAAAAAATTTAACTTCCCTGTGGGATGTAACTGCAGACGAATATGGGTTTTTTCGTTAGCTTGAGGGCAAAGTTCCACAATCAACATGAGGGGTTTATCGGCAATTTGAATGCCAAAATCCATCAATTTTGCCCGTC
Source organism: Nostoc linckia FACHB-104 (assembly GCF_014696615.1). GTDB lineage: Bacteria > Cyanobacteriota > Cyanobacteriia > Cyanobacteriales > Nostocaceae > Aulosira > Aulosira linckia_A. The sequence goes on from NZ_JACJQJ010000141.1 coordinate 8,190, forward strand.
TAGTGATTGTTTCTGCTTGATTAGTAGTTTCTTGTTCAAAAGTTTCCGGGCCGCGAAACGCATAAGCTAATTGAGGTTCTTGAGAGTTCCACAATGCTTCGACAGTTTGCCAACCGGATTCAAATATACCAGCAAACCACTGACTTAAATTTACTGGCTTGCTGGTTGAAGATAGTTTTAATTGTGCTAAATGTTCAATGAATGCTTCAGGGGATTTTAATTTACTCAAAGACAGTTCTTCAGTATCTACACTCGCCACAAAACCCAGCAATTTTGCTTCTTGTAGGGATTCATCAATTTGCACAACTATGTAGCCTATGCGTTCTTCCCATGTTTCTGGGGGAACAGTACAAGTATTTTCTAAAACACCTACAGGGCGACATTCCAAACGACCGCATCCAGGTATAGCTAAGTCGGCGATATCTGCAAACAGGCGCATTACAGGATTCCAGCTATCACTAGCGCCGAGATTTGTTTCAATCTCCATCATTTGCAAATAGTCATTTACTACCAACACAGCTAAGGTATTTAGCCTCACTTGTGCTGCTTTTTCGGGAGTTGATTGTTGGTTAGCAAACTTTTGAGCAGTTATACGTGCTGCTTGAGCGATCGGCAAGGGTACAGAGAAATTATCTAAGTTATAGATGGTATGAGTCATATAGTTAAGTCCCCAGTGATCAATGCTGCTATACACATATCAACCGCATTCACTAAATTTATGCCAAAAAATTGGAATTATTAAATTTTTATGATCAAAACCGAGAAGTCATAATTGAGCGAAATTATGAATAAATTATGAATTATTAATTATCAATTATGAATGAATTATGAATTACAACACTCCTTGAAAGCTACTATTTCAATTTAGTAATGCTAATGATACAGGAATCATATTTGATTTCTGCGAAGCTAGGAATAGCTTAATTCCTTCTTGCTTCACTTGAAAGTGCTGAGTAGTGAGTAAAAATCCTGTTTCCACTTTTATACATAGCAGTGAAATTTTTTCATTGGGATTGTCTTCTTTCTACAGCAGTATTTTCTCCCAAGTTGATATAAAGCAGGAAAGAGAAAGATGAGGGGGATGAGGGAGATGAGGGGACAAGGGGATAAATTCCCATTACCAAATGACAAATGACCAATGACAAATGACAAATGACCAATTAAAGCCAATTCCCAATTAATACGTAAGCTGACCAATATGAAGGTGCTTTGTAGTTGGGATGTTGCAATAATTGTAACTGGGCATGGCGAAGAGCTTGGGCTTTGGTAACTTTATTGCTTTGCAGTTGTTGATAGAAATCACCCACAAACATAGCTGTGGATTGATCGTCAATTTGCCACAAGGATGCTACAGTACTGCGCGCTCCAGCTCTGACTGCGGCTCCAGCTAAACCCAGTGCGGCGCGGTTATCGCCTGCGGCGGTTTGACAAGCACTCAACACTAATAGTTCTACTGGTTCTGGTTTGGTTTCATCCCGCGTGCGGAGTAGGCTATCAAATTGCTTTACATTGATGGCACCGTCAGCAGCTAAGATAAATGTGTCTTCGACGCGGGAGCTAAATTGACCGTGAGTTGCCAAATGTAGAATGTTAAAGGGAACTTGATTAACTTGTTTTTCTAATGCCTTCTGGGTAAATTTTTCATCTAAGAGGTTAGTTGTAGAAACTCCAGCTTTGGCAATTAAACCCACTTCCGATTTAATTGCAGGTAACGGTGAGAAGTTGGGAAAGTTTGGCGGGGGTTCTGTTAAACCAGCAGTTAAGGCTCTCAATTGCTGTTTTTCTAAAGGTTTGGGAGCGAGTAATTGTAATCCCACACTGAGAGCGATCGCATATTTCTCTATTAAATATTGTTTGCCATCGTAGAGAGATGCCATTGGCAAGTTACGTAATGCACCATCTAGTACAAATACTAGGGTATTGACTTTGTTTTCTGGCAATTGTGATTCAATAGGTTTAATTAGCCAGTTATAAACCTGTTGTCCTTGGGTTTTAACGGCGTTGAGTGCAGTAGGATTAACCAGATTTCTTCGCAGTTCTGCTAAGACTTTGTTAACTTCCGCCTGGGGAACTTGAGTGCTGTAATGCTGTAGGGGTTTTTGGGGAATTTTGACAATTACCTGAATAAGTAAACCAAAAAGTTTTTCCCAAAGAGCGATTGCCAAATATTTGGTAACATAAGATACTTTTTGATACCCAATACTCTAACCAGCA
>NZ_JACJQJ010000142.1 GCF_014696615.1 Nostoc linckia FACHB-104
CCCCCAAACACCCGATTGGGTGACGGTTGCGTCCCCCAAACCCCCTCCAAAATTATTGTTCTACTTTTTTGTTGAGTAACTAGTACAACACGGCGTAAATAAACAAACCATACCCTACGGGAAGCCGCTTTGCGTCTACAAAATCCGCAAAACGCTTACTCTGTCTTAATTTTGAATTTTGCGAAAAGTTGCGTGCGGGGGTTCCCCCCGTTGAGGAGGCAGTGCGTTGGGCGGGTTCCCCGACTTGTAGCAACTGCCGTCAAACTTTTCAAGACGAATTTTGAATTTTGAATTCCGCCTTGCGGTACTAGTTTTCTGTTTTTGTAGAACTCAGCACTTTCAAAGAGTAAACACACAGGGATGCAGAGTTGTGTATGATCGAACAAGTCACTTGGTTCTGCTGGGAATCAGCCATCAGAGGTAACGGGGAAAGTTTGGTGTAATTCCGGCACTGTCCCGCAACTGTGAAGCAATTTGAGATGTGCAAGATTAGTAGTCGAAATTTCTCAATTGTGTAAGTCAGAACGCCCACCAATGTTGATTGTTTTGTTCTCACATCTGCGAGGTACAGATGACTGCTGTGAATATTTCTGCGACTAGTAATTTGGGTGAGTCTTCCCATACTCTCTTTGTTTGCAAAACCTGTGCCAGCGTTTGGCAAGATGGAAAGCGTGTAGGCGAGAGTGGTGGGGAAAAACTATTACAAAAACTAGAAATTCTGGCACAAGATTGGGAGTTGCGAGATAAATTTCCGATTCAGCAAGTGGAATGTATGAGTGCTTGCAATCGTTCCTGTGTTGTCGCCTTTGCTGCACAAGGTAAAACTACATATCTGTTTGGTGATTTGGCAGTAGATGATTGTGCATCTGCTGTGTTGGAATGTGCTAGTCAATACTACAGTAAGCCTGATGGTTTACTACCTTGGTCAGAACGCCCAGCAGCCTTGAAAAAGGGTGTTTTGGCGAAAATCCCCCCGATTGGGGGATGAGGAGGACAAGGGGACAAGGGGACAAGGGGAAAGGGAAAAATTACTATTACCAATTACCAAACACCAAACACCAAATGCCAAATGACAAATGACAAATGCCAAACACCAAAGTTTTAATTTTGGGTGGGACGGGAGATGCAGCGGAAATAGCTGCAAGAGTTGCTATTATCCCAGGAGTTGAAGCGATCGCATCTTTAGCTGGTCGTACTCGTCAACCGTCGATTCCATCTGGTAATGTGCGAATTGGCGGGTTTGGTGGTGTGGCGGGTTTGGTTAGCTATTTGCAAGAGATGAGTATTGATTTTGTCATTGATGCTACTCATCCCTTTGCTAGTCAAATTTCTTGGAATGCGGCGGCGGCTACTGCTGAAGTTGGTATTCCCCGGCTGCTGTTCAATCGTCCTGCTTGGGAAAAAGTAAATGGCGATCGCTGGATTGAAGTTGATAGCATTACTGATGCAGCCGCAGCACTATCAAATCAAGCACAGCGAGTATTTTTGACTGTTGGTAGACAAGAACTCAGCGCCTTTGCACAGCTAGAAGAAATTTGGTTTTTGATGCGGGTGATCGATCCGCCTAGCCCTGATGCTTTGACTCCATCAGGTTTGGTATTGTGCGATCGCGGCCCTTTTGCTTTAGATAATGAACGAGAAATTCTCATTCACCACCAAATAGATACTATCGTCAGCAAGAATAGTGGCGGTGATGCGACTTATGCCAAAATTATTGCGGCGCGAGAATTAGATATACAAATTGTGATGGTGAAACGTCCAGCTATACCGCCAAGTGAACAAGTAAGTAATGTTGAAGATGTTATGGCTTGGTTGCTGGATAATTTGTAATTAAAAAAAAGCAAAGACGCTCATTTAAAATGAAGGAAGGTATTCACAATACTTGGAGTGATGCTACATGGTGACACAACGGCAACCACAGATTAATGAAACTCCAGCCTTAATTCCACCTTTAGAAAGCGGTGATAGATTGTCACGCTATGAATTTGAGCGTCGCTATCAAGCTATGCCAAATCATAAAAAAGCTGAATTAATTGAAGGAGTAGTCTACTTGGCATCACCTCTACGTTTTAAACGTCATGCAGAACCACACGGTAAGGTTGTTATTTGGTTGGGAACTTATCAAATTGCAACTCCTGGTATCAATTTAGGAATTGAACCAACAGTCAGGCTAGATCAAGATAATGAACCACAACCAGATGCAGTTTTGTTCATTGATCAAAGCTTGGGGGGACAGTCACGTTTGACAGAGGATGACTATATTGAGGGCGCGCCGGAGTTAGTTATAGAAATTGCTGCTAGTAGCGCAGCTTATGATTTGCATGATAAAAAAAAGGCTTATCGGCGTAATGGTATTCAAGAATATATTGTTTGGCAGATATTAGAAAATAAACTTGATTGGTTCCGATTAAATGAAAGTGAATATGTGTCTTTAGAACCTAATTCAGATGGTATTTTGCAAAGTCAAGTAATGCCTGGTTTATGGTTAGCTGTTTCAGCTTTACTTGCTGGGGATATGTCTCAGGTAATGACGGTTTTACAAGCAGGATTAATTTCTCCTGAACATACAGAATTTGTGACAAGATTAGCAGGGAATAAGTAGCAGCAGGATAAACAATAAATAATTAACCGCAGATAAAAGATGATGAACGCTGATGAACACAGATAAAATAGGAGGAATAAATTATTAATGTTTGACAGTAGATTTTACTGCTATCCACTGAGTAACAGGTGCCATGCCTCGCCAACCTAAAAATTTACCTATAGGTTCGGCACGTTGTATTGCAATTCGGGTGAAATTTCCACCAACTTTTTCATACCAGTTAAATAAGGTTTGTTCGCCTTCAATGGTGACGACATTGGCAACTAATCTACCACCTGGTTTGAGTGCTGACCAACAAATATCAAATAAGCCATCGGCTGTTACGCCACCACCGATAAAAATAGCATCAGGTTGAGGTAAATCTTGAAGAGAATTTGGTGCTTTTCCAGCAATAATTTGTAGACTCGGTATACCTAACGCGGCTGCATTATCGGCAATGTATTGTAGTCTAGTTGAATTTTGTTCAATAGCGATCGCCCGACATCGCGGATGAGTCCGCATCCATTCTATAGAAATTGAACCGCAACCCGCGCCTACATCCCACAGCAGTTCTCCTGGTATTGGTGCTAGGGTAGCTAAGGTAATGGCCCTGACTTCATGTTTAGTTAATTGTCCATCGTGATGATAGGCGTTATCTGGCAATCCTGGTATTCTGGGTAAAGGCACCACCCCAGAATCAGCAACACAATCAACTGCGATCGCATTTAAAGCGGCGATGTCTGTTTCATTCCAAGATGCAGCGCTACTTTCTACAAGGCGTTCCTGTGTACCGCCCATCCTTTCTAAGACCGTAATTTTACTGTCACCATAGCCGCGTTGTGTCAAAATTTTTGCCACAATCTCTGGTGTGTCTTTACCTTCACTCAAAATTAGCAGTCGCGCCCCAGGATAAATATAAGACTGAATCAGGGCAGGTGGACGACCGCACAAGCTGACGGTTTCTACTTCTGTTAATGACCATCCTAATCTGGCACAGGCGAGGCTGAAGGTTGAAGGTGCAGGAATAATAGTGATTTCGGAGATAGGAATTTGCTTTGTTAAGGTGACACCAATTCCGTAACACATGGGATCGCCGCTAGCGAGGACACATACAGCTTGGCCGCGACGTTGGATAATTTCGGCTACTGAGTTGCTAATGGGGGAAGCCCAAGTAATTTTCTGGCGTTGATCGTTGCTAGGAAGCATTGCTAAATGGCGATCGCCTCCTACTATAATTTCAGCTTGATTCACTAGGGAACGAGCGATCGCACTTAACCCCTGTAATCCATCTTCACCAATGCCAACAATCGAAAGCCATTTACCTGTCATTTTCGCTTAAAACATAGTTTATTTAGGCTTTAATAGCCACAATCCGAATTCTGCGGTAGTCTGCTGTCCAATTTCCTTCTTGATACAAAGTTGGACGCAAATTCTCTTCTACGTGCTGAATTACTTGTGCTTGTTGTTCAGCAGACATTCCCACAAAGAAAGTGCTGGCAAACATTTTAATCCAGTTGGCTAGACCTGCTTCTTTGTCGGCTAACACAGTTGGGCGAGGATATAAGTTAGCATAAATTACCTCAAACCCTTGCTTTTCCAGGAGAGTAGCATATTCAGCAATACTGGGATAATACCAAGGATTCCTGGTTTGTGGTTCGGGAATTGCAATCGCTGTGATTGCGCCATACAAAGCTGAGACAATCGCCTGTACATTACCCTTACCGCCAAATTCTGCCACAAACCGTCCCCCAGGTTTGAGTGCTTGATATATGGAGGCGATCGCTAAATCTGCTTGTTTCACCCAATGTAAAACAGCGTTAGAAAACACCGCATCTAAAGGCTGTTCAACTTGAAAGTTTGTCGCATCAGCAACATCAAAGTGCAGATGGGGATAGTTTTGCCTAGCCTTCTCAATCATCTCAGTTGCATGATCAATCCCCCATACCTCAGCCCCAGCTTGGGCAATTTTTGCTGTTAATTGTCCTGTACCACAACCGAGATCCAAGATTGATTCCCCAGGCTGAGGGTTGAGTAATTTTAACAAGTCTTCGCCATATTGCCAGACAAAGGCGTGTTTATCTTGATAAAGGGCAGTATTCCAATTGTTATTTGGTAAGGAAATATTAGTCATACAGCAGATTGCCAGTTGGTGAGGTACAGATAATTGTAAGGGCATGGCAGTGCCTTACGCGGGTTAAGAGCGTTGTAGCAAGTGGCGTTGTGTTACAGCCATGAAAGGATTTTGGATTTAGTAACGCACCGCCGCATGGATGGTGCGTTAGGCGCTAGGATAGTTATTTTATGACTTGGCAATTGTCCTTGGTCATTGGTAAGGATTTCAAGCCTATTTACGTTTTCTAACATAGTTTGGTTTATTTCCACTGAGTTACTTAATTTTCTTTTTACTTTATAAATAACCTCTAATTACTTGTTAGAAAAATGGAACATAAATTCAACTTTTTTCAACAGTGGTATCCGCTTTCACCAGTAGAAGATTTAGCTTTAGAGAAACCAACTTCAGTAACGCTTTTGGGACTGCGTTTAGTTATCTGGAAACCTAAATCATCTCCAAGTTTTCGAGTATTTTTAGATCAATGTCCCCACCGTCTTGCGCCCCTTAGTGAGGGGCGCATTGATGAGAAAACGGGAAATTTAATGTGTAGCTATCATGGTTGGCAATTTGATGAGCAAGGAATTTGTACTCATATTCCCCAAGCGGAAAATCCAGAAATAGTGAGCAAGAATAAAGATAATTTTTGTACTGTGACACTACCAGTTCGTCAGGAACAGGATTTACTCTGGGTTTGGCCGGATGCAAAATCCAGCGAACAAGCGGCTAACACACCTTTACCTTTATCACCGCAATTAGATACTACTAAAGGTTTTGTTTGGTCTTCTTACGTACGGGATTTAGAATATGACTGGCAAATCCTTGTGGAAAATGTGGCAGATCCCAGCCATGTTCCTTTTGCTCATCACGGCGTGCAGGGCGATCGCACAAAAGCAAGACCTATACCTATTAAAATATTGCAATCGACACCAAATTTAATTGAAGCAGCAACAGTTGGGCCCTTTGAAACAACAATCACTTTTGAACCACCTTGTCGCTTGGAGTATGCAATCAAGTTTGGTAACGCTGAAAAGCAGGTGGGACTGGTCACTTATTGTATACCAGTTTCTCCTGGTAAATCTCGGATTGTTGCTCAATTTCCCCGTAACTTTGCCAAAACACTCCATCGTTTAATACCCCGTTGGTGGGATCATGTTAGCGAACGCAATGAAGTTATTGATGGAGATATGGTGCTGTTACAGCAGCAAGAGTATTTTCTACAACAGACACAATCATCCCAAAGCTGGAAAAGTTCTTATAAACTACCTACAAGTGCAGATAGGCTAGTGATTGAGTATCGCAATTGGTTTGATAAGTATTGTCAAGGACAACTACCCTGGAATCAAGTAGGAATAATTGTTCCAGAAATCAGGAATATCAATGACAATCGCGAGCAAGTTTTGGATCGCTACAAACAGCATACGCAGCATTGTAGTAGCTGTCGCCGCGCGCTGAAAGTTGTGCAGCGTTTGCAGGTAGGGCTTTTAATATATTTTGCGATTACTGTTTGTGCTGTTGCTCTCCTTGCGGATGCATTACGAGTTCAGCTGGGTTTACCCCTAATGGTGACAGCACTACTAAGTTTAGGAGCTTATGCTTGGTTAAAATTCTGGCTTACTCCAAGGTTTTACTTTGTAGACTATATCCACGCACAAAGATAGAGTCCACAGCAATGTTTACCTAGCATTCCGCTAGATAAGCTGTAGGTGCGTTAGCGATCGCATAACGCACCATCTTTCTAGGAAAGTTTTCTGCTGTGGCAAAAGCATGCTTGTTGACTATTACATTATAATCATCATGATTTATTATTAATAATTACCAACTACGCTCAATATCTTAATTATGAATCAATCAAATAATATTGGCATACTGGAAAAGTTTGTCAATACAGTTATGGGAGTAAAAACAGAAAATCAACAACAGCCTCCAAATACATCAATCGCTACTAAACAAGAACTAGATATCATAGCAGTTTTAGTTTATAAACTAGGAACTATCTTGCAAATAGCATTTATGGTTCTTGCGTTACTGGGAATGGAAAAATTAGTAATTTGGATTGATAATAATTCTTCTTTTCCCAGTTGGTTTAGCGCTTTATTAAGTGGATTATTTTTTGTACTATTAAGTATTCGTTCACGAATTTTTTCTCCTTTAGATAATACCCGTTCTCGTAATACCTATGACCAGATTATCAGACCAAGATGGGCACCTCCACCTTTAGTATTTCCCATAGTTTGGATGATAATTGCAGTTTTGCGGGTAATTTCTTCTGTATTGATTTGGCAACAGGCGAATCACCAATTTTTATTGGTGCCTTTCATTTTATTTGTGGTACATCTGGCTTTAGGGGATACCTGGAATACGATTTTTACTGTAGAACGGAGATTAGGTGCTGCGGTTCCCGTTGTTATTTTAGGCCCTTGGTTATCTGCTGTAGTGGTGACGGCAATTTATTGGCAAACTAATCCGGTAGCGGGAATGATTTTCTCAGTTTCTTGTGTATGGTTAACTATCGCAGCTGTATTGGTATTTAGAATTTGGCAATTAAATGGATCTGAGCCACTGTATCCTTTAAAACTTACACCTGTAGAGAAATAAATACTTCCAATTGGGAACAGGGAATAGGGAACACAGCAGAACGAATAATCAAATGCAGAAGCTTTTTGGAAGAGGAATTTTTGTCCTTTAATATCTTTGATATTAACACTATCTGGAGGCTTAAATTACTCTTAGCTTGAAAGTGCTGAGTAAAAATCCCATGATCATAACTTGTGCTTACTCTACAGTTTAGTATTAGCAATGATTACACGAAGCCAATAGCCTTTACTATAGAAAACGTAAAGGTTCTGTATATTTCGTTTCAAAATAGGAAATTCAGCAGTGCTACCAAATAAGCCCCCAGCGGGGAATCAAACTCAACGTTGGACATTGTCTCAACTTTTTGGCTTGGCAAGGCGCAATCCACTTATGATTTCTAGGTGGGTTCTCTGTTGGGCGGCTGTGGGGGCTGCGAGTGGTATATTTGCTGGTTTGTATTGGAATGTTTTAGAACTATTTATTCACAAACTCCAACGCTTTGAGGGTTTGAGTCTGCTGCTAGTAATGCCATTCTGTGGTTTATTAGTCGGCTTGGTGATTCATTTTCTGGGAAATCCGGGCGAAATTGCAGTAATTGTTGATAATATCCACTTTCGCGGCGGAAGGCTGGATAGTCGAAAAAATCCCTCAATGATTCTCGCTTCCTTAGTTAGTATCTCAGCTGGTGGCAGTGCTGGGCCGGAAGCGCCTCTAGTGCAAGTAACTGGTTCTTTTGGTACGTGGGTAGGCGATCGCCTCAAACTCCAGGGAGAAGATTTGAGATCCATGAGTTTAGCAGCAATGGCGGCTGGCTTTACTGCTTTATTTGGTGCGCCATTAGGCGGTGCGATGTTCGCCCTAGAGATTTTGCATCATCAGCATATTGTGGAATATTACGAAGCTTTGATGCCAGCGATTGTTGCGAGTTGCGCTAGCTACTTAGTATTTGCAGCAATTACACATTTAGGAATTGCGCCTACCTGGAATTTTCCCCAATACAACCTAGCCAACATTGATGATTTTGCTTTAGCGATCGCCTTTGGGATTTTAGGCGCAGTTGCGGGATGGATTTTCATGGCGATTTTTCGTTTTTGCGATCGCGCTTTTTCCCGTCTTCCTGGCCCCATCTATTTCCGTACCACACTAGCAGGTTTAGGATTAGGCGCTTTAGCCGTTGTCTTACCGCTTACCCGCTATTTTGGCCATGAAGAATTAGAATCTGTCGTCAATACTAATCTTCCGGCTATGTTCCTGTTGATATTAGCCTTGGGTAAAATGGCAGCCATCAGCATAACAGTTACAGGCGGTTGGCGGGGTGGATTTATCATCCCCTTATTTTTTACTGGCGCTTGTATAGGTAAAGCAGTAGCACTCTTAATTCCCGGAGTTCATCCTGCTTTAGCAATGATTTGTACAATGGCGGCGATTAATGCAGCCGTAACACGCACACCCATCAGCACAACTTTGCTGCTGTCAAAACTCACTAACTTCAGTCCCTTCACACCAATACTTTTTGCCAGTTTAATAGGATTTTTCCTCGCTCCGAAAGTTCCCTTGATTGCATCTCAACTCAAGCATCAACCAGAGGTAGCTAATTAATTTTGGCATAGGGGTAGGGAGCAAGGGGAAAAGCTGTGGTGTATTTACTATTCTTTTTGCATAGCATCTTTGCAAGCATTTCCGAGGTTCGCAATCCTGCTGGTTTATTTTTCCGCCGCAAATCTTTTTTCCGTTTGCAGAAATTGCGGTACACCCATCAGTTCTTGAAAATCTTTAAAACTTACTAAATCTGGTAAATTTGCAGTGGTTCCTTGTGTTTTTAAATGCTGGAAACAAGCATTCATTACATGAGTAACAGCCATCAGCGCGGTGAGTGGAAAAAAGACGATTTTGAAGCCTAATTGCTGTAACTGTGCAGTAGAAATTTCTGGAGTTTTACCACCTTCAACGATATTAGCTACCAGTGGCACATCAGGAAACGCAGATGCGATCGCTTTTAATTCTTCAACTGACTGGGGGGCTTCTACAAAGAGTACATCAGCACCAGCAGCAATATAAGCACGACCACGAACGATCGCTTCTTCTAAACCCAGTGGCGCACGAGCATCGGTACGGGCAATAATTACTAAACTACTATCACCACGTGCTTCTACAGCAGCTCGAATCTTTCCGGCGTGTTCTTCTAAGGAAACTACCCGCTTACCTTCAAAATGACCGCACTTTTTCGGCCATTCCTGATCCTCTAGCAACACTCCCGCTAAACCCAACTGTACGGCATCCTTGATAGTACGCATCACATTTAAGGCGTTACCGTAGCCAGTATCTAAATCGGCTATGAGAGGTACAGTAATTGACTGAGCAATCCGGCCGACACTGTAGAGCATCTCCGTAGCGGTGAGAAAACCATAGTCGGGTAAACCCAGTGTGGAAGCAGCAATACCAAAGCCACTAGTAGCCACTACTTCAAAACCCGACTGTTGAGCCAACTTAGCACCAAGACAGTCGTAAACCCCAGGAATAACAATAATTTCAGGACGCGCTAATAACTCTCGCAGTTTTTGTGCAGCAGACATATAGCAGTTTATGGGTGCAAAATACTCCTATTTGAGAATACAGCGAATGTTCACTTTCATAAACGTCTCATAGGATTTCCGCTAAGCTGATACGCACCTAAATCAAATATTCTGGTGTTAGGACTGTCAAGGGTCAAGAGGAGCCAGTCACGTGCGTTACCTCCGTTGAGCGAACTGGCGTTCCAGGGTCAAAGGCTAGCTTGGACTTTGGACTCTTGAACGCCAGTTGCTTCAAGTCGGCAAAGCCGCCCAACGCACTGGCTCCTTTTGACAACCTGAGTGCGAAATACACAATTTAAATGCGTAACAGCTTA
>NZ_JACJQJ010000143.1 GCF_014696615.1 Nostoc linckia FACHB-104
GGGATGAGGGGGATGAGGGGGAAAGGGGAAAGGGACAAGGGGAAAAGGGGAAATAACTATAGCAATTACCAATTACCCATTACCCATTACCCATACATATTTACTCCTCACCCCAAGTTCGCAATTGCAAATACACAAGCACTAGAGTTACTGCTAGTAATACCGTTGCGGCTGCAGCTGCATAACCAAAATCAAATTGACCAAACGCTTCTTGGTAAATGTAATAAACTAACAAATTCGTCGAATTTAGCGGCCCGCCGCCTGTAATTACGTAAACTTGCTCAAAACTTCGCAAGGTAAAAATAGCAGTGGTAACAATCGCAAATATTAAAGTTGGTCGCAAACCGGGGAGGGTGATATGCCAAAATTGTTGCCAGCCATTTGCACCATCCAATTCCGCAGCTTCGTAACGACTGGGGGGAATAGCTTGTAACCCTGCTAAAAATACCACCATATTAAAGCCGAGTTGTTTCCAAATACTCAATAAAATAAGTACTGGCATAGCCCAAAATGTATCCCCTAGCCAAGGAATCGATGGAATGCCAAATATGTTTAAAAATCCGTTAACAGGGCCAGTGGTTTGAAATAGCCAGCGAAATCCTAACCCAGCAGCCACTAAAGAAATAATTGAAGGTAGAAAATAGGCGCTGCGGATGAGTCCTCGCAAAGCTAAAGAACGATTTAATAGTACTGCTAGGCCTAGGGGAATCACTAAACTGGGAATCACCGTAGCAATCGTAAAATAAGCGGTATTCAGCAGAACTTGCCAAAAATCGGAATTGAATAGCAAGCGCCAATAATTTTTTAAGCCGACGAGATAAGTACCTTTTGAGGTAAAACTACCGGCTGTAAAACTGAGATAAAACAAATAGGCGATCGGCCAAATGATAAACAGACCTAGTAAAATCAGTGCGGGTGTGAGAAAAACCCAGGCGGCAACTGTATCATTATCTAGCAGCTGCATCTGAGAGGAACGGGATGTTTTCATAGCGGTTTTGGCTGTTGAATGCAGTAGGGTGTGATTCTACGCAGAGGTACTGCTAAGATCCTGTCAATTCTATTTGGCTCAAACAAATGCCTCACATTTTCCCCTACTTTGGCAAATTTGCGATCGCCAGCACAAGGCTGACCTCTAGCGTACTTATAGCATTATCGATGACACTCAATACAGCTGTGCTGGCTGAACCTGCAAAAGTGCCAATTCCTAATCCAGCACCTAAAAATCAGGCGACACCATTACCAGTTCCTAATCCAGCACCTACAGAACAGTCTACAAACCCCATTGCCCAAAAATTAATCGGTGAGTGGCAAACTAAAGACCCTTCATCACCTGTCACCCTAACTTTTATGTTCTCTCCAGATGGTAAATTATATGTTCTGTCGCCTGATACAAAAACTCCTGTAGCTGTGGAATTTCAGTATCAGATCAACCCGACAGCACAACCAATGCATTTGACCATCATAGTTTCTAAAGAAAAACAACCAGTTCTGACAATTTTTGAATTTACAACTGATGGTCAACTACGACTGCAATTAGATAATACCGACCCTGGTAAACCACGACCGACAGCTTTCTCTCCGACAGCAACCCTATTCACCAAAGTTTCTGAGACCACAAAGCTACCGGAGAATACCAAGTTTATTAACCCGCAATTATGAGTCATAATTCTACAATTGATACTGCTACGACTAGTTTGATTTCGCCCAACATTCCTACTGAAGTCTTAAGAACCAACACCCCCTTAAAATTAGGTATTCTCGCTTCAGGAAATGGCAGCAATTTTGAGGCGGTAGCTCAAGCTATTGCATCCGGACAGCTAAACGCCCAAATTCAAGTTTTAATCTACAACAACCCAGATGCGAAGGCTGCTGTGCGGGCGGCGAATTGGGGTGTAGAGGCGGTATTGTTGAATCACCGCGATTGCAAAAATCGACAAAAGTTTGATGGGCAAATTGTACAGACTTTACAGCAGTACGATGTAGATTGGGTAATTTTAGCAGGCTGGATGCGGCTATTAACACCAGTATTAATTGATGCTTTTCCTGACAGAATTATTAATATTCATCCCAGCTTGCTACCAAGTTTCAAAGGTATTCATGCGGTAGAACAAGCCTTAGCCGCTGGGGTAAAAATTACTGGTTGTACGGTGCATTTAGTATGTTTGGAAGTAGACAGCGGCCCCATCATCATCCAAGCAGCAGTACCAGTGTTAGCAGATGATACCGCAGAAACGCTCCACGCCAGAATTCAATTAGAGGAACATCGAATTTTACCACAGGCGATCGCACTAGCTGCACAAAGGCGATCGCATTGCGTCACTGTATCATCGTGAGATAATTGTGCGATCGCAAGGGGCACGGCATCAATTAAGATATTTGTTTCCATCAAAATCTTTCCGTGCTGTGCCCCTAACATTAAGATAATTTTGAAATTGGCAGTCCCATAAATCTAGAGAAAAAATCTACAAATTTGGTAATTTTTTCTGTAGTACAGTGCATTTAGTTTAAATTTGGACTTTTGACTTTTGAATTTTGACTTCCGCACAGCGGTTCTAGCCTTTTCGCAATTTCCACAAGTAACTAGAAATCAAATTCGTCATCACATGGGCAATAATTGGCACTAGCAAATTGCCACTTAATACCGCACCATAGCCTAGCATTAACCCAACGATAGTTGCCCAAATCACATAAGGCCATTGTTGAGAGCCACTCAGATGCAATACCCCAAAGCAAAGACTGGATACAATTACAGCGACATGATCCGCACCTAAGGCGGGAATCATCACACCCCGAAATAATAATTCTTCGCTTAACCCTGGTAGTAATCCCAGCCAAATAATATCTGGTAAAATTAAAGGCTTGAGTACCAAGTCTAGATAATAATCTGCGCTTTTACGGTAGGCTGGCACAAAGCGATAAGTTAAGCCACTCACAATAGTAATAATTAATCCTAGTCCCACCCCCAAAAGCAAATCACTTTCGTTCCAACGCCAAGGAAACAAGGAAAAGCCTCCAAAGCGCAACCACAACTTAGCGACTATCCACAAAATAATTGCAGTCGCTCCCATCGCTCCCAATACTTGGATGCGTGTTAGGTAAGGAATTTCTGGTTCTTGTTTTTGTTGTTCAACCACGGGTGTTTAGGGGAATTGGGGAATTGGGGATTGGGGAACTCGGGGCCCCCTCTGGGGATAAGGGGTAATGGGGATTATAGAAGAAATTATTTATTAATTTTGACTTTTGACTCTTGACTTTTGACTCTTGACTTTTGACTCTTGACTCTTGACTTTTGACTTTTGACTCTTAACTAATAACAAGTTGCTGTAGAGAATTTATTTGCGGACGGAGAGCAGCGGGATCGACACCTGCTTTGTGTGCTGCTAAAACACCTACTGCTTCTAAATATGAGTTTACTTGTATGGACTTGATCCCCAAGGGTTCTGGAGGAACGTGGATTTGAGTTTGATTTTCTGCAACAGTAATAATTTGGCATTGCTTCTGATTTAAGCGCAAAATTGCACTACTACCACAAGCGGTTGCTGGTATTATTGCAGCATCTACTTGCTCTGCCCAAATATCTTCTGGTAGATATTTGATTGTTCCTTTCTCTATGATAAATTGTGGTGCGCGACTTAAACCCACAAGTACGCAAGGTAAAAAAGTATAGCCTAATTCTTCGGCGGCGGAACGGGGAGATAAATTCGCATCTGCTGGGAATGAGGCTAAAGCTGGAGCATGGGCGCAGGGAATTTGAAAAGTCCGCACAATTAAATGGCTGATGACTGCTTCTGCGCCAGCTAAGGGGTCTACGCCTTTACCTTGGCGATAGTTTTCGACTGCTTCTGCTTCCATATCATCAGGGAAACGGGCTATTACTGCGATCGCTTCTGCACCCGCTTGTTTAATTAATACTTCTGCTGCTCTTAATAAACTATCGGGGTTCCCTATTGTCCCCCAACTAATACCCGATGGCGATGTGCGTAATTCTATGTTTAATGGAGTATCTGTGACAACATAATTTGTCAGGCTTAATCCGAGGGTAGCTCTGGCTGCATCTGCTGCTTGCAAGTGTCGCAGCCTTAATTCCGGCTCTATCCCCTGGTCTAAAAGCAAACCTATTTTATTTCTATGTACAGGGCGCAAACCCCATTGTCCCGCAGCAAATTTGTCCAACCCGTAACCTTCAACATAGAAAGTGTTGGGTAAATTCCAGTACAAACTTGCACCATTGAGGACATTGGGGTGAGTAATCAGGCGATCGCACACCTGTGATATGACTCTTGCTACTGGTAAAGCATCCCCGGCATAACCGCCGATTGCTGCACCCACACCAGTAGGTACAATTAAAATAGCAGTATATGGACGTTGCATAAAATAGTTCGCAATTGATAATTCGTAATTCGTAATTATTTTCCTATGCTTACAGACACGCGGGTTTTGCAACATTCATAACTATGTGTTTGACTTCTCGATTGATCAATCAAGGGTCTTATACTGTTCTGTGAATTATGTAGGCGATAGCCTTTTCTAGGAAACGCTATCGCGAACCCGCAGGGTATTACGAATTACGAATTAGTAATTACTCTACACTGGCTGTAGTCACAACAGCTTCTACAGTAGCCTTTTCCTGTTCTGTATCCACAGAGGTAATAGCCCAACGTAAAGGTTCACCTTGTTTTTGTAATTCTGCGGCGATTGCTTGCTCTAATTCTGTAGGAGTTTCTTGGAGGTCAATTTCTGCGGTAATAAAATGCGTAGTCATTGTAGCCTATCCTGTTGATTAGTGCTTTCTAGAATAGCCGATATCAGCATAAAGGATGAAGTATTAAAAGAGAAATTTCCATCAAATTTTCATCCTTTAGCCTTTATACTTCATCCTTTAATTAGCCTCTGCCAAATTGCAACTGATAAAGTGTATCTTCTTTTTCTGTTGCCAGTTTTATATCAGAAAGAGGTTTAGCTACACAAAGCAATACATAGCCTTGTTTTTGTAATTCTGGACTAACGCCCATACCATCAGTTTGATCTACAGTTCCCTCACTAAGTTGACCAGCGCAAGTTGTGCAAACACCTGCACCACAAGAAGTTGGCAAGTCCAAACCAGAAGATTGAGCAACTGATAAAATAGTTTCGTTTTCGGGCACTTGCAAAGTATAAATTTTGCCTTGGTGGTTAATCTCAACGGTGTATGTTTTGGACATATACAAAAAGAGTGTAATTTAACTAACAAAGGAAATATTTTATCTGATGAATAGACACACAACCAAGTCGAGAAATGCCAACCCAAAAATTATTTTCAAATAGATTTATTGGCAGAAGTAGCTATACAGTGATAATTATAAGTCCTGGCCAGACCAAAAACTTCAAGTAGGGAGACTCATTACCAGTTGATACCATCGATGAAGACTTGTAAGCTTGAATTCTCCTGAAATATAGGCAGTGATTATAAACACTAAAACCATTTTTGGCTAATATCTTGGAGTGTAGAATGTTGGAATCATATCGTCAACACGTTGTAGAAAGAGCTGAATTAGGAATTCCCCCCTTACCGCTAGATGCCAAGCAAACTTCAGAGTTGTGCGAATTACTGAAGAATCCGCCCAAGGGTGAAGAAGATACATTATTGCATTTATTGCGCGATCGCGTACCCCCTGGAGTTGATGCGGCGGCTTACGTTAAAGCAGGGTTTTTGACTGCGATCGCTAAAGGTGAAACAAAAAGCCCCTTAATTTCACCCATCCAAGCCGTAGAATTACTGGGAACGATGGTAGGTGGCTACAATGTGCAATCTTTAATTGAATTGCTGCAAACTCCCACTGTCTCTGTATCAGACTCTGCTGAAACTCCTTTAGTCATGCAGGGACAAGGAAAGGAACCCATCGCCGCCTATGCTGCCAACGCCCTCAGCAAAATTTTGTTGGTGTATGATGCTTTCCATGATGTTTTGGAATTAGCCAAAACCAATCCCTATGCTAAACGCGTCATAGACTCTTGGGCGGAAGCTGAGTGGTTTACTGTTCGTCCCCAACTCCCAGAAGCAATTACCGTCACCGTCTTCAAAGTTCCTGGGGAAACCAACACCGATGACTTATCCCCCGCCCAAAGTGCTACCACTCGCCCGGATATTCCCTTACACGCCTTAGTGATGCTAGAGTCACGGCAACCGGGAAGCTTAAAAACCATTGCCGAGTTAAAGAAAAAAGGAAATCCTGTTGCCTATGTTGGTGATGTAGTGGGTACAGGTTCATCCCGGAAATCTGCTATCAACTCCGTATTGTGGCACATGGGCAATGATATTCCCTTTGTTCCCAACAAACGCGCTGGGGGATATATCTTAGGTGGTGCGATCGCGCCAATCTTCTTTAATACAGCTGAAGATGCTGGCGCTTTGCCAATTCAGTGCGATGTCACCAAGTTAGAAACAGGTGACGTGATTACTATCCATCCCTACAAAGGCGAAATCACCAACGAAGCCGGCGAAGTTATTTCCACATTTACCCTCAAACCCGATACCATTCTTGATGAAGTTCGTGCAGGTGGACGCATTCCTTTGTTAATTGGGCGTACCCTCACCGACAAAACCCGCCAAGCACTTGGTTTAGAACCCAGCACCTTATTTATCCGTCCCCAAGCACCTGAAGATACAGGTAAAGGCTACACCCTCGCCCAGAAAATGGTAGGGAAAGCTTGCGGATTACCTGGTGTGCGCCCCGGTACCTCTTGCGAACCCATTATGACAACAGTTGGTTCCCAAGATACCACAGGCCCAATGACCCGCGACGAATTAAAAGAACTAGCTTGTCTTGGTTTCAGTGCTGATTTGGTAATGCAGAGTTTCTGTCACACCGCAGCTTATCCCAAACCAGTGGATATCAAAACCCATCACGACTTACCAGACTTTTTCGCCCAACGTGGTGGTGTTGCTTTACGTCCTGGTGATGGTATCATCCACTCTTGGTTAAACCGGATGCTGCTACCCGACACCGTCGGAACTGGTGGCGACTCTCACACCCGCTTCCCCTTAGGTATTTCCTTCCCCGCAGGTTCCGGGTTAGTAGCCTTTGCCGCCGCTTTGGGTGTCATGCCTTTGGATATGCCAGAATCAGTTTTGGTAAAATTCAAAGGAGAATTACAACCAGGAATTACCCTCAGAGATATTGTTAACGCCATTCCCTACGTCGCCATTCAAAAAGGATTGCTAACAGTAGAGAAAGAGAACAAGAAAAATGTTTTCTCTGGGCGAATTTTAGAAATGGAAGGCTTACCCGATTTAAAAGTAGAACAAGCCTTTGAATTAACAGATGCATCAGCAGAACGTTCTTGTGCAGGTTGCACAATTAAGCTGAGTCCAGAAACAATTGCTGAATATCTGCGTTCAAACATTACGCTGTTAAAGAACATGATAGCTAGAGGCTACCATGATGAACGTACTCTGCTACGCCGCATCGCCCAAATGGAAGAATGGTTAGCCAATCCCATATTACTTGAAGCCGATGTAGATGCAGAGTATGCAGAAATCATTGAAATTGATTTGAACGAAATCAAAGAACCAATTGTTGCTGCTCCCAATGACCCCGATAATGTGAAGTTATTATCGGAAGTTGCAAACGATTCAGTACAAGAAGTATTCGTTGGTTCTTGTATGACAAATATCGGTCATTATCGGGCAACAGCGAAAGTTTTGGAAGGCGCAGGTGAAGTAAAAACACGCCTGTGGATAGCACCGCCAACCCGCATGGATGAACACCAATTAAAAGAAGAAGGTGTATATAGCGTGTTTGGTGCTGCTGGTGCTAGAACAGAAATGCCAGGATGCAGTTTATGCATGGGTAATCAGGCGCGAGTTGCTGATGGCACAACTGTATTTTCTACCTCTACCCGCAACTTTAATAATCGCATGGGTAAAGGTGCAAGAGTGTATTTAGGTTCCGCAGAATTAGCCGCAGTTTGTGCATTGTTAGGACGTATTCCCACAGTGCAGGAATATCTTGATATTGTGGCGAAGAAGATTAATCCTTTTGCTGACAATTTGTATCGTTATTTGAACTTCGATCAAATTGTCGGTTTTGAGGATGAAGGGCGCGTGATTTCTCAGGAACAGCAGGCTTTATTGGTATAGTTTTATCATGGTGGGTTTCATACCCACCTGACTGTTATTAGCAGGATAAAAATGCCAGCAAAAGATACCTACCATGATGGATTTAAAAACGCCTTAATTAAGGATGGTTGGACAATTACTCGCGATCCTTATACTATAATCTACGAGGGGCTAAAGCTATTTGCCGATCTGTCTGGTAAAAAATTGTTTTCTGCACAAAAAGCCGAAGCTAATATAGTAGTTGAGATTAAGAGTTTTCTTGGTCTTTCTCCCATTCATGAATTTCAATGTGCTTTAGGTCAATATATTTTATACCGTACACTTTTATCTGTGATTAATCCTCAGCAAAATGTTTATTTGGGAATTGAACAAGAAATTTATGAAACTTTTTTTCAGCAACCAGGTATAAAATTGGTTATCGAACAATATCAAATTTTCCTTGTTGTTATTAACATTGATCGAGAGGAAATTGTGCAATGGATAAATTAAATCATTACCGTTCAATAATCAAAAAAATATTAACTGAATACGATCAAATATTTCGACAAACTCCTAATATATTTGGAGTAGATACTGTACTAGCTTTTGATGAGGAAAGAGACCAATATCTGTGGTTTGATATTGGTTGGCATGAAAGAAAACGCGTTAAAGCAATTTCTGTTTATGTTCGCATCAAAAATGAGAAGATTTATATTGAGGAAGATTGGACTGAGGAAGGAATCGCGACTGAGTTATTAAGAGAAGGTGTACCGAAAGAAGATATTGTTTTAGCTTTTCACTCTCCAGAAACTCGTAAATTGACTGAGTTTGCGATCGCCTAAAGTTTGTCATAGCAAATAAAACTGCGATCGCCTAAATTTTCCGATAACAAATAAAAGTGCATCAATCGCGCTAGATTGCTGTAGTAAAATTCAATTTTAAGTGAAACTGCTGGGCAAGTTTTTGGTAACGCCTACGCACATCCTCAACAGATATTTCTAATTCTTCCGCAGCAAAACTAACTCGTTCTTCATCAATCTCTTTGTGGGGATCTAAAAACGGGTCAACAGCATCAAGATCTAAAGAAAGCAGGTTGCGATCTATCTCATCTTCGCAAGTCCAAGATAATGCTTCCACTACGGCTTGCCGCACACCCCTATCAGCATCATCCAGCTTGGCAATCAGCGATTTTACTGCCTGCGGAGATTTTATCTGACCTAGTACTTGCACTACAGCTTGCCGCACACCCCAATCAGCATCATCCAGCTTGGCAATCAGCAGTTTTTCTGCCTGCGGAGATTT
Source organism: Nostoc linckia FACHB-104 (assembly GCF_014696615.1). Classification (GTDB taxonomy): domain Bacteria; phylum Cyanobacteriota; class Cyanobacteriia; order Cyanobacteriales; family Nostocaceae; genus Aulosira; species Aulosira linckia_A. Next base: position 9,380 of record NZ_JACJQJ010000143.1, read on the forward strand.
TATCTGACCTAGTACTTGCACTACAGCTTGCCGCACACCCCAATCAGCATCATCCAGCTTGGCAATCAGCGACTTTACTGCCTGCGGAGATTTTATCTGACCTAGTGCTTCCACTACGGCTTGCCACATCTCCCAATCAGCATCATCCAGCTTGGCAATCAGCGGTTTTACTGCCTGTGGAGATTTTATCTGACCTAGTGCTTCCACTACGGCTTGCCGCACACCCCTATCAGCATCATCCAGCTTGGCAATCAGCGGTTTTACTGCCTGTGGAGATTTTATCTGACCTAGTGCTTCCACTACGGCTTGCCGCACATCGGTATCAGCATCATCCAATTTAGCAATCAGCGGTTTTACAGCCTGCGGAGATTTTATCTGGCCTAGTGCTTCCACTACGGCTTGCCGCACATCGGTATCAGCATCATCCAATTTAGCAATCAGCGGTTTTGCTGCCTGTGGAGATTTTATATTACCTAAAACTTTAGCTAGGAAGAAAACTGCTCCATTATCTAACAGGACTTACGCAACTGGCACAAAGAGCGGGTAGGGCTGCGCCTTACCCCGTGACAATTCAAATCAAACCAAGCACATAAGAATACTTGGGCGTTTTAGTT
>NZ_JACJQJ010000144.1 GCF_014696615.1 Nostoc linckia FACHB-104
TTGCAGTTAATCCTGGCTGAAATTCAAATGTTCAAATCACAGTTGCTCCCGAACTAGAGTAAGAAAATCTTTTAAGAAAAGGCAAATACAGTAAAGCCTCTTCGGGAGCTTGTGGTAAAGGTTTCAGCAGCTGCGACCGCGCAACACTTTTGCGCGTTAATGGCTATTAACACATATAGGAGTCCTATATGGGAATACTAAATCCAGAAATCGTCAGGATTTAGTAGCATGGTTAGCAATCTAATTAGTATTCCCGGATATTACATAACTGAAGAACTCTACAATGGTTCCAGAACCCTTGTTTATCGAGGGTATAAAGAAACCGACTCCTTAAGAGTAGTCATCAAGCTGTTGAAAAATCCTTATCCCAGCTTTAGCGAACTCGTACAATTTCGCAATCAATACACCATTGCCAAAAATCTCAACTTAAGAGGAATCATCCACACCTATAGCCTAGAACCGTATCAGAATGGTTATATATTGGTGATGGAAGACTTTGGGGGAATTTCCCTCAAGGATTATTTCGCCAACAATAATAATGTCGCGTCTTTAGATGAATTTTTACAAATAGCCATATCTCTGTGTGACATCTTAGATATTCTTTACCGTCAGAGAATTATTCATAAAGATATTAAACCCAGCAATATTTTAATTAATCCGGAAAGCAAGCAAGTAAAGCTAATTGACTTTAGTATTGCCTCTTTGTTACCACGCGAAACCCAAACTTTAATCAATCCCAATGTGTTAGAAGGAACACTGGCTTATCTTTCTCCAGAGCAAACTGGACGGATGAATCGGGGGATTGACTATCGGACTGACTTCTATTCTTTAGGTGTTACTTTTTACGAATTACTCACAAGAGAATTACCTTTTCAGTCAAATGATGCGATGGAATTGGTGCATTGTCATATTGCGAAACAAGTACCAGTGTTAGGTGACAGCAAAGAAATTCCCCAAGTTATTTCTGATATCGTCATCAAATTGATGGCAAAAAATGCCGAAGATAGATATCAAAGTGCTTTAGGTTTAAAGCATGATTTAGAAAAATGTTTGTATCAGATCAAAGAAACTGGTAAAATTGAAAACTTTGAGATTGGTAAGCGGGATATTTGTGACAGTTTTATTATCCCTGATAAACTTTATGGACGAGAAACCGAAGTAGAAACCCTGTTCCAAGCATTCGAGCGCATCAGTACGGGGACAACCGAAATGATGTTGGTAGCTGGTTTTTCGGGTATTGGCAAAACAGCAGTTGTTAACGAAGTTCATAAACCCATTGTTAGACAACGTGGTTATTTTATCAAAGGAAAATTTGACCAATTTAATAGAAATATTCCCTTTTCTGCATTTGTGCAAGCATTCCGGGATTTAATGGGACAATTGTTAACAGAAAATGATGCCCAAATCCAACAATGGAAAACCAAAATTTTAGAGGCTGTAGGTGAGAACGGACAGGTAATTGTTGAAGTTATTCCCGAGTTAGAAAGAATTATTGGTACTCAAGCACCAGCACATGAATTATCAGTAACTGCGGCACAAAATAGATTTAATTTATTATTCCAGAAATTCACCCAAGTCTTTACTAGTAAAGAACATCCATTAGTGATGTTTTTAGATGATTTGCAATGGGCTGATTCAGCATCTCTGAAATTAATGCAGCTATTAATGGCTGATACAGGATATCTTTTATTAATTGGTGCATACCGTGATAACGAAGTCAATCCAGCCCATCCGTTAATGTTGACTTTGAGTGAAATTCAAAAAACGGCAGCAACTATTAATACTATTACTTTAGCTCCACTGAATCAAGGTAAGGTGAATGAATTCGTTGCTGAGACACTTAAGTGTACAGAAACTTTGGCATTACCTCTTTCTCAATTGGTAGATCAGAAAACTCAGGGTAATCCTTTTTTCGCTACACAATTTCTCAAAGCATTGCATCAAGATGGACTAATTAAATTTGACTTTGATTTAGGCTGTTGGCAATGTGATGTTGCAGCAGTGATTCAGCGAGTGTTCACTTCGGATGTGGTTGAATTCATGGCATTGCAGTTACAAAAACTGCCAAAATCAACACAGGAGGTTTTAAAGTTAGCTGCTTGTATTGGCAATCAATTTGATTTACAAACATTGGCGATTGTTTGCGAATTATCTGAGGTAGAAACGGCTACTGATTTATGGGCTGCTTTGCAGTCAGATTTGATTTTACCCCAAAGTGAGGTTTATAAGTTTTATCAAGATAGTTATGAATACAGTCAAATTAGCGATGGGCAAAGCCCCGCCTTTCCTGCGGAACGCTCCGCGAACGGTGATCGCCAGACAGCTAAGTATAAATTCTTGCACGATCGCGTCCAACAAGCTACTTATTCTTTGATTCCTCAAGATCAGAAGCAATCTACTCATTATCGTATTGGCAACTTACTCCTAGAGAATCTCTCAGAGGTCGATAGGGAAGATCAGCTTTTTGAAATTGTTCATCACCTGAACATCGGCAGTTCATTCATTGTTAGCCCCTCGAAACGTGAAGAACTTGCCCAGTTAAACTTGGCAGCAGGAAATAAAGCCAGAATTTCTACTGCTTATGAAGCTGCTTCTAACTACTTTGTTGCTGGTATTGATTTATTAGCAACAGGCTATTGGGAAAAGCAGTATCAGCTATCCCTAAAATTGTTTCTAGGAAGAGCAGAAGTTGAAACGCTTGCAGGTCATTTTGACTTGGCATCTAGTTTAATCGAAACAGTTCTTGATCAAACGGATAGTTTACTCGATAAATGTGCAGCTTATGAGCTAAAGATGCGAATAAATACTGCCGCTGGACAACCCCAAACCTCTATCGAGACTGCTTTGGTGGCTCTGAATCTATTAGACATTCCATTGGAATCCGAACCTCCTAGCAGCGTTGATTTTGACCAACTACTAAACCTCCCAGAGATGAGTAATCCCGCAAAGCTCAAAGCTATGGAAATTCTCATGTCGGTTATTGGTGCCGCGTATGTTGCCCAGCCTGGACTCATGTTGCCAGTGACCCTAACCATGCTCAAATTATGCACTCAGCATGGCAATTCACCAATTGCTGCGTTCACCTATGTTTTCTATGGTGTCTTGCTCTGTGGGTTCATGGGTGATATTGAATTGGGTTACCAATTTGGTCAGCTTTCGCTCAAAATTCTTGAAAAATACGACGCTCATTTCTTGAAAAGCAAGGTATATCATCTTTTCTATTCGATGATATGTCCTTGGAAAGAGCCAATTTCTGCAACGATTGATCGCTTGTTAGAGTCCGTTCAAAGCGGATTAGAGACAGGGGATATAGAATATGCTATGTACAGCTTGAAAGACTACTGCAATTACTATTTTCTAACAGGCGCATTTCTTGATGATGTGCATGAGAAATACGAAAAATATCAAGAATTAAGCCGCAAGATTGAGTTAGTACATGACGATCTTGCGATTTGGAAACAGATCGGACTCACACTCAAAAGCTCCTATAGCGAAGATGCACTGATTAGCTTTGAAAATCTCAGTGAAGCAGACACTTTCCAGCGCTTGCAAGAGAAGCAACACACTACTCCTTTGTTTGGTGCTTACTTTGCTAAGTGCCAACTAGATTACTTCAAGGGTGACTATGCAAAAGCCATTGAAAATGCAAATGATGCTAGCACTTACCTTGACTTTGTCATTGGCAAAATCTATCCTATGGTGTATAATTTCTATCTGTCGCTGGCACTATTGGGGTTTGCCCAAACATTAGAACCAGAGGAACGCTCAGGATATCTTGATCTAGTCAGGAAAAATCAAAGTCAATTACAAACCTGGGCTAATCATGCCCCAATGAATACCCTCCACAAATTTCATCTAGTCAAAGCTGAAATTTGTCGAGTTTTGGGAGAGAAAAGCGAAGCCATCGAATACTACGATCACGCGATCACTGGAGCCAAGGAAAATGGCTATATCCAAGAAGAAGCCTTAGCCAATGAACTTGCGGCTAAATTTTACCTAGATTGGGGTAAAGAGAAATTCGCCACCAGCTATATGCAGGAAGCTTACTACTGCTACGCTCGCTGGGGTGCAAAAGCAAAAGTCGCAGACTTAGAAAAACACTATCCCAAATTATTAGCGACCATACTCAAACAGCCACAAATCGCCGTAAACCTCAGCAACACGATCGCAAATATAGCTTCTGCAACAGTTTTGTCTAGCAATACAAGTATTTCTAATACCCTAGATTTAGCAACAGTTTTAAAGGCATCACAAGCACTATCTAGTGAAATAAAACTGGAAGACCTACTATCAAACTTAATGCAAATAGTGATGGAAAATGCAGGTGCAGATAAATGCGCTTTGATGTTATTCAAAGGTAATAATTTAACTCTAGAAGCAACTGCCACATCAAAAAAGGCTAACACAAAAATTTATAGCACCTTGCTGCAATCGATACCAGTAGAATCTAGTCCAGAGATTCCTGTCAGTGTAATTAACTATGTTTCTTGGACAAATGAAACCTTAGTTATAGATGATGCAATGGCTCAAACCTCCTTCACCTCAGATGCATATCTACAACAGCAGCACCCGAAGAGTATATTATGTACCCCCATCATCAAGCAAGGGAAATTGATTGGTATTCTTTACTTAGAAAATAATCTCACCACCGGAGCATTTACACGTGATCGCCTGCAAGTTATCAAACTCCTGACAACTCAAGCAGCTATATCTTTAGAAAATGCCCAACTTTATTGCCAATTAGAAGACTATTCCCATACTTTGGAGGAAAAAGTCTCTGAACGCACCCAGGAATTGCAACAAAAAACAACTCAGATAGAATCAACTCTAGAAAAACTTTACGCGACTCAAGCCCAACTAATCCAAGCGGAAAAAATGTCCAGTTTGGGACAATTAGTTGCTGGTATTGCCCACGAAATTAATAATCCGATTAATTTCATCTATGGCAACCTAGAACCAGCGAATGAATACGTGACATCCTTAATTGAATTAAATCATTTATACCAGAAAAACTACCCGCAACCAATATCAGAAATAGAAGAAAAGATTGCTGCTGTAGAACTAGATTTCTTGGTGAATGATTTACAAATGTTGCTGAAATCGATGAAAATAGGAGCAGATCGAATTCGCCAAATTGTTTTATCGCTGCGTAATTTTTCCCGGTTAGATGAATCCGAAGTCAAAACAGTAGATATTCACGAAGGTATTGATAGCACATTGTTAATTTTACAGCATCGGCTCAAAAATAGTAGCAAAAACACAGGAATTTCAATTATTAAAGAATACAGCCAAATACCTTTAGTTAATTGTTATCCATCTGCTTTAAATCAGGTATTTATGAATATTCTCAGTAATGCTATTGATGCCCTACATGAAGTAGATACAAATCACAAACCAACTATTACAATTCGTACTGAAATTCAAGAGCAAAAATATGTTTTGATCCGTATTATCGACAACGGGATGGGGATGAGCGAATCAGTACAAAATAAGATATTTGAACCATTTTTTACTACGAAGTCTGTAGGTAGTGGCACAGGTTTAGGATTGTCAATTAGCTATTCGATTGTGGTAGAACAACATCGAGGTCAGTTAAACTGTATTTCGGCTCCAGGAAAGGGTACAGAATTTGTCATTGAAATACCAGTGTAAATTGATTCGCATATCTGGGAATAGGGGTAAAGTCCCCTGGCTGTCTAATGGTGTCCCGCCTTAAGTTGACTTCTGTACTCATTTGCTCTGAAATCTTAACTGAATACTAATGTAACTTTCATATAGATTTAAATCTATGTTGTAATCTTAAAGTGTTACGAAAATATATACAAAAGTATTACAAATAAAAGCCGTAACGATAGATTGAAGGTTTGAGCCTACTTACCAGCATGAGTATTGATTTGGCTTTGTAATCTTTTTTTTCTTTATTAAGAAGAAAGAATTAACAGAAAATTACTTGCAACGATTTTGCAGAGATAATTAGCTAGTAAAAATTAAGGCTTTGTACCGCTAATTAGGGAATAATAGCCGTAGGTTGGAGTTATGGATATATCTTCAAATCCGCATTCTGTCAGCAGTTGCTGAACTTCATTGGCTGTGAATTGCTTACCTTCACATACCCAAACCATACACATTGAAAATGCAGTGGCAACCAAAGGACTATCTTTGGTATCAGATAATAGGATTTCATGGAGGTAAATCTTGCCTCCTTTTGGCAAAGCTGCAAAGCTGTTACGTGCTAGATGAAGACATTTTTCACGTCCCCAGTCATGAAAAATATTACCGAATAAAATTGCGTCGTAACCAGAAGGAAAAGGGTCTTTAAAGAAGTTTCCTGCTTTAGTGTCTATTCGGGCTTGCAGTCCGGCCGCCGCGATATATTCGTCTGCTATCTTACACACGACTGGCAATTCTAAGATTGTACAACGAAGTTCTGGATGGTGTTGAGCCAAAGCGAAACAAAAAGCACCAGAACCTCCACCCACATCAAGAAGGCGTTTGACACTTGTAAAGTCTCCTCTAATAGCAGCACCTACAGCCGGAGAGACTGTTTGGCTGTGCATATGGCGAGTAAAGGCTTTGGCTTGTTCTGGTTCTAGCTCATGAGTTTCCCAAATGTCTTTATCTTCGTAGATAGTAGATTTATCGTTGCGTAATGCTGCAAGTAGCGATGAGTGAGATAAGGGAGTGCTTCGCATTAAATGCAGAATTCCACCCCAATAGAAAGGACTTTGAGGTAAAAGGAAATTCCGAGACACTTCGGTAATCGAAAACTTCCCATCTTGTTGCACTAGATAACCAAGCGATGTCATAACTCCCAACAGCGCTTCTGTAGAACGGTTTCCTAAATCTAGGTTTTGGGCTACTTCTGCTGCTGTGGCTGAAGATTTTTCTAAAAGCGGAAACAACCCTAGTTCGTCTGCTACTGTTAAAGTCGGAAAATGGAACATAGACATCCAAGTGTCCCAAAGTAGTCTGTCATCACAAGTAGGTATAGATAAATTTATTGACATGAATGAAAATCCTGATACATATCGGTGAATGGATTTGAATATGTCTGCGTTGCTGATTGATGAGATAAATTTTGCCTTAGACACCTGCTATTAATGGAGTTTTACCATTGGCAAGGGTTGGACTGGAGAAAAACTCTAAATACCATTCAACAGTTTCTAAAAGCCCCTCATCAAAGGAATAACGAGGAGTCCAACCAAGAATGTTTTGTGCTTTCTGGGTTGAGACGTGCTGATGCCAAATTTCTCCATGACTTTGAGGCACAAGCATCGGCTCTATATCCTGGCGGTTCATGATTTGCTGAATCTTCTGGACTATCTCAAGCACTGTCCAACTTCCGCCCATTGCAAAGTTGAATGCTTCTCCATGCACATTGGGATTATGCAAACCTTCAAACATTGCTATATATGAGTTTACAGCGTCTTTGACAAATAAAAAGTCTCGCTTAAAACTGCCTTGGACAGGCATCCGTACTAAAGGTGGTTCATTTTTCAACAGACGACGAATAGTATTGGGGATTAGTCGATTTAAGTTTAAATCTCCACCACCGTAAATGTTGCCAAACCTTCCTATAGCAACTGGCAATTTATAGCTATGATAATAGCTGCGAGCAATCATGTCAGCACAGCTTTTAGAAGCATCATAGGGATTTTTCCCGATAGTTGGTAGGTCTTCTGTGTAGGGCAAAATCTGGCTATCACCGTAGGCTTTGTCACTTGATGCTACTATTACCTGCTGCACTAGATCAGAATGTACACGGCAAGCTTCTAAAACGTTATATGTGCCGCGAATATTGATTTCAAATGCTAGTCGGGGTTTTTCAAAGGCTAAACCTTCAATAGATACTGCTGCTAGGTGAAACACTGTATCAATACCGTAGTCACCTATTATCTTTTCCAGCAAGTTGTAGTCTTCGATAGAGCCGATAACATTCTGCACATGATGAAAAAGTCCACTCTGCATAAAATAGCTCTTAGGATTCCAGTCAGCTAATATGGTGATGACTGTTGCTTCTTGTTCTAGTAGGTATTTAGTTAGCCACGAACCCATGAAACCAGAAGCCCCGGTTACTAACACGCGACGCTCACGTAAAGTCTTATTCATGACTGCACCTGTTTGAAATAATAATTTTTAGACAAAATTGAGTTTCACCACATTTGTTTTTGTGGCGATTAAAGCTACATAGTACTTAGTTCAATCCACAGCAGGGATTAAGGAATATCGAATCTTTTTATCTACCCACGTAACATGAGTTAAAAACTCTGTAACTGGAACAATTATTAATTAAGTATTAAAAAAATCTCATAGTAAATACACTTGATTAATTAAGGTTTTTACTAAAAAATATTACTTTGTCAAAAATTATCTAAATGTAATTACGTAAAAAAAGCTGATTTATGTTCTTCATAAGAGCATAGACTATCTTGGTCAATTATCTTAAACCAGTGAATATACTAGTGTTGACTTTAACTATATGTATTGATTAATCTTTCCGCTAAAACTAGCAATTTCTTAAGCAACAAAGTTAAATAAAATACTAAAAAAATACGTATTTTTATTTAAATGTCATAATTTACTCACTTATGGAATATTATTCAGACTTAGGAAGCTCAAAAAAATAAAATCACTGCTCTGTCGAGGCGTGCCCTTTGGGGCGAAGCACAGCATTCCAGTCGTAAGCACAACCGTATCAAGGGTCTTTAATATTGGTTAACTTATAGCTACAAATCTAGTCATCTATCTAAAGTAAAAAATTAATTTGTATATTAATATTCCCTAATTATGTAGTAAATATCTAACTTAAGCTAGATACAATTTGTCTGCACTAGTGATGAAAAATAAATTATTTTAAACATTCGGTTTTCGACTCCAAGAGCCACCTCAGTCTGTGAGGCTCGACCGAGCAAGAAAGGTGCGAGACATTGGCTGCTGAAAGGCATGTAAATCACCCTTTTGAGTAAATAAGAAAATGCCATTGCTTAATTTTTACTTACTAATGCCAAATTCCATAAATAAAATTCTCGTAATTGAGAATAAGGCATTGATTAAAGCCTATGTTAGGCGCTCCTACTGTTCTACCAGATTCTCCACCATTTTAAATATTTAAACTTTCAGCTTTTTGCGTACCTGAAATTGTAAAAATGGTGTGACGGTGCAGTATTTTTGGTGCGTTAGAGATTGATGCCTGACACTACATCATATATCACAATCATGTTCAAATTCAGCAACTGTTTAAGTATTTAAGTATTCAGATATTTAAGTTTTTAGGTACGCAAAAATTCAACTACGCGATTTTAGCCACTCGTTTAGTAGTTCTTGAATTAGCTCGCTAAACTCTCGCTTTTGACCGTTTTGACTTTCTTTAAGCAGTTCAATTTTGACTGCTGTGTGTGTATCCTTGCGGATGTAAGCCGTCACCTGTTCGTAATTGGAGTCAGAGCGTTTGCCTTTGGGTCGTCCCCGTTTTGCTTCGCTTTGAGGTTCAGCAACTGTCTCGGGCTGTAACTTAAGAGACTGTTGAGCTTCACTTAATTGAGTTTTTGGCTCTTGGCTTGGTTGTTCTGGCTCCGGTTCAGGTTCACGACCCTTGACTGCATCCAAAAGACCTTTGAACTTACTACTCATTTCATCACCTCAATACCGATACTTTGGTAATCCCGCCATGCAATCTTGGCCCGTTGGTCACCGACTTTATTAACTGGCACACCAGCTAACGCCGCTTTTTGAAAAGCAACTGCATCGCGGATACTCCCCTTAAATACAGGTAATCCAGCCTCAGTCAACATCTCCCTTGCTTCCTCTCCATCCCGTCGCGGTTT
>NZ_JACJQJ010000145.1 GCF_014696615.1 Nostoc linckia FACHB-104
CGGCAAAACCATCGCCACCGCATCTTCTGACAAAACAGCGCGGTTGTGGAACCTGCAAGGGCAACTGTTGCAAGAATTCAAAGGGCATCAGGTCAGTGTCTGGGGTGTGAGTTTCAGCCCGGACGGCAAAACCATCGCCACCGCATCATCTGACAAAACAGCGCGGTTGTGGAACCTGCAAGGGCAACTGTTGCAAGAATTCAAAGGGCATCAGTCCAGTGTCTGGGGTGTGAGTTTCAGCCCGGACGGTAAAACCATCGCCACCGCATCTTGGGACAATACAGCGCGGTTGTGGCCTGTGGAGAATTTAGATGAGTTGTTGGCGCGGGGTTGTGGGTGGTTGCAACTTTATTTAAAGAATCCGAATGTGAATTTGAGTGAGGGTGATAGGCATCTGTGTGATAATTTGTAATTCGTAATTCGTAATTCGTAATTCGTAATTCGTAATTCGTAATTAAGAGAATATAGAGAAAATAGAAAAGTTGGCGGTTTGGGATAAGGGGCGATCGCTTTTGGTGTTTTTGAGGGGGTGCGATCGCTTTTGGTGTTTTTTTGTGATGACAATATAATCTAGATCCCCCTAAATCCCCCTTAAAAAGGGGGACTTTGAGAGGTTTTTTCCAGTTATGCGATTATTAAGCAGGGGTAGGGGGGAATTAAAAATTGGTATGAGTGCGATCGCCTTCATTGTAAGTTGGGTTAAGCCTGAGAAACTCGTCAAAACGATATTGATGACGATCAAAACGATTTTGACGACGATAAATACGATGTTGATAACGATCAAAACGATTTTGACGACGATAAAACGATGTTGATGACGATCAAAACGATTTTGACGACGATAAATACGATGTTGATGACGATCAAAACGATTTTGACGACGATAAATACGATATTGAAGACGATCAACACGATGTTGACGACGATAAATACGATACCAATTTGAAATTATGAAAAGTGCGATCGCGTTTTTGGGTGGGGAAGAAGTGCGATCGCGGTTTTGGTTTTGATGGGGAAATTACATCAATAATATTATCGGTGAGGCAAGGGCACGGCATCCAGAGAATTTCGCTGAAATTGATATCTTATCGGTGCCGTGCCCCTACAATGTGGGTGGTGAAAGGTGCGATGTCTGACGACAAGCCTTGCTTGCGGCTACGCTTTTTGGGGTGTTGCGGGTGGTGAAAGTGCGATGTCTGACGACAAGCCTTGCGGCTACGCGTTTTTGGGTTTGATGGGGAAATTACATCAATATATTATGGGTAGGGGCACGGCATCCACAGACTTTCGCTGAAATCGATAGATTATCGGTGCCGTGCCCGTACAATGTGGGTGGTGAGAAGTGCGCGCCTCATTAGTTAAACTTTAGTTTTCTTGAAAAGTCGGCGCTGGCGTATAGGTTCAGACTGATTGGTGCGTAATGGTACTACTTCTGCTTCGCTACTTTCTCTGGCTACACGAATTAGTAACGCCGCAGCAATGATACTTGCAATCATCGAATTACCACCATAGCTAAACATGGGTAAAGGTAAGCCAGTAGTAGGTAATGCACCTGTCGTTACGCCAATATGCAGCAGTGATTGTCCTACCATCACAATAGTTACACCGATTGCTACTAGGCGAGATACAGGATTTTTTGCTTTTAGCGCTACTCTTAATCCCAAGGTGGTAAATAAAGCTAACAACACTAACAACACCATACTGCCAACAAAGCCAAATTCTTCGGCGTACACTGCGAAAATAAAATCGGTGTCCTGAATTGGTAGATAAAACAGTTTTTGTTGAGAAAGCCCAAATCCTGCGCCCCAAGTCTTTCCAGAACCTACTGCAAGTAAGCTTTGCACTAGTTGGTAACCGTCGCCTGTAGCATCAGCCCAAGGATTCATAAATGACATCACCCGCTTGCGCTGATATTCTTTGATGCTAATACTGAGTAGCGCTAACAAAACTCCGCCAACTGCTGTTCCTCCTAGATATTTATAAGGTAAACCAGCGGCTAAGGCTATTAACCAAATGGTGATACCGCAGAGTGCAGTTGTACTGAGGTTAGGCTGGGCGAGAATCCCCAAAAGTACTAAACCGAAAATTGCTAACCAAGTGAAACGAACTCGCCAACTAAGTTTTTCCCACTGTCCAAATAGTCGAGCGCTTTGAAGTACTAAAAAGGGTTTAATAAGTTCTGATGGTTGAATGGGAATTGGCCCAATTGCTATCCAGCGCGCTGCATCAAAAGCTTTTTTTCCTAGTCCAGGTACGAGGGTGACAAAAATTAAGCCTAAGAATAATAACAAAAACCAATGGGCTACGCTTAAAAATTTCTTTAAGGGGAGATGGACAATAAAGTTGAATAAAATTAAAGAAACCAGCACCCACATAAGTTGACGCTTAAAGTAATACAGTCCATCATTCTGACGGGCGGCGGCTACAGTATAAGATGCAGAAAACAGGATTATCAAGCCGACACACAGCCAAATCAGTGTTAACCACCGCAGCAGCCTTGCTTCTAAAGCCCAGCTGGAGACACTATCATCAAAAATTGGTATTAAGCGGCGTAAATTCACAATGAATACGGGTGTAAGAATTTTTAGATTTTAGATTCGAGATTTGAGATTTGGGAAGAGGGAAGTAATTATCAGTGTGTATAATACGCACTCTATTTTTAATTACTACTGTCTTAGGGGGGATTTGGTGGTTGGGGATTGGGGATTGGGGATGAGGGGGATGAGGGGGATGAGGGGGATGAGGGAGATGAGGGGGATGAGGGAGATGAGGGAGAAAGGGATAAATCCCAATTACCCATTACCCATTACCAAATGACAAATGACAAATGACAAATGACAAATGACAAATGACAAAATCATTTAATTTGCTCAATTTGATGCACAGCCTGTATTGCACCGTTGATATAAAACGGTATAGGTAGGTTGTTTGCTGGTTTTGGTTGGGCTAGTAATTTTTTAACAATTTTGTAGATGCTTGCTAGCTGATCTGTAAGTGTCTCACCTTGAGTATTTTGCACCCAATAGCTTTTGTCAGCTCTTTTATGTTGGCGATCGTATAGTCGCACTAGAGGCAATGCTACCAAAGGTACACCAACAGCAACACATTCGTAAACCGTGTTGTAACCTGCGCTACCAATGACGATATCGGCTGCGGCGATACATTCAATTCCGGGATGGTGAGATATCCACAACTCTTGTGAGCATTCTTGGGGACAAGTAGCAGCTAAAATTCTGACTTCACAATCAGGAAAATTATTTTGTAGCCACAGTGTTAATTCGCCAAATAAATTCAACTCTGATGCTTTACCAGATGCACAAACCAGGATAGTTTTTGTAGATGGGCTAACTTTGAGAATGTGCGATCGCGCGGTGGTTTTATCTGGTAACTCCCAACAGTTGCGAATTAACCAAGGTGCTGTATGCTCCACAATGGGTAAATCAGCAAAGGGTAAATCTTCCCCTTCACCAGGGATAATTACTTTATCAAAGTTTTCAATGACAAAAGACCGTAATTTTTTCACAGATACATAGTGTGAGTTAATATCTCGATGAATCAAAATCCGGGGAATATAATTTAGTTTGGGTAATATATCTGCTAATTCTGCTCCCAAACCTCTAGGAAAAGTATCAACAATCAAGCAATCGTAGTGACTATTGCTTAATATTTCTCGTACTTGTAAACAAGTTTCTGAAAAATTTGCATATTCAGGAATTAAGTGGAAAAAACAACCTTCATGGTCTATTTTGTATGCATAGGGGCTATTCGTAATAATTTTTACTTTTCTTTGAGTTGCGGCTATTCTCCCCAAAGATAAAGCGCGAGTTATATGTCCCCAACCGCCACCCAATGCGTAAATCAGCCAAGTCTCTTCCAAGATTCGGTTACTTTGCTCCAATTAGGAATAAAAATATCAAGTAACGCACCATCTTTATTGATGCCGTACTCTCTGCTAACGCATCCTACAATTTAAGGTTTACTGTCAACTGTCAACTGTCAACTGTCAACAGCCTAATCGAGCAGAACCTCTGGTAAATGTGCAAGTTAAATATGGGATAGCTGATTGACTAATCAAAACCCTCAACTTGCTCCCATATCAGTTTCAAACTCAGCATCTCTTTGGGCTTCTAAACTCACAGCATCCGCTTCTGTAAAGTCTACATCGCCAGTCTCCGGATCGTAGGAATAGCGATCGCGCTCATCATAATAATCTCTACCCCAGCCAGAGCGATAATTACCATATTCTGAATAATAGGCGTAATCATCTTCGTAAGATTGCTCACAGTAAGAACAGCCTGTTCTATCAGTACGTCCACAGCGACGTTTGAACAAAAAGCCTACCATGCGATCGCACTCCCAGGCTGTAGCTGCAAAGCTTACCACAATTTCACAAGCGCCTATGGTGATGCGATCGCCAGATGTCAACATCCCACTAGTTACCTGTACACCATTAATTTTGATGCCATTGCTGGTATTTTGGTCAGTAATAATTAATTCTTGATTTTGCCAATCAATTAAAGCATGGTAATCTGCAATTAAGTCATCCTGAATGGCAATTCTGGAAACCCTTTGTTCATCAATTTGTTGTGGCATTTCTGCAAATGTTTTCCCAATAGCTACAGGAGTTTCTAATAGTGGTTCTCGCCGTTCTTCGCTATTAGGATCTATCCAACTTAGCTGTATCTGCAAGGTTTATTTTCCTCCTGTTAAATTTACCGCGTAAGCCAGTCCAGCCTGCTGTTCGCGGGTGAGTACATCTAAGCCAAAGCAGGTAAATGCTATCGGTGATAACTGAGATTTTGTGGAGAAAATAGTTTTGGATGATCCTTTTCTTAAAGAAGTTTTACCCTCTTTAACTTTTACTTGATAAACTAAATTTTTATCTGGTGTTTCTATTTCAAAACCATTATTGCGTGCTTTAATCCGATAAATTTCTTTTTTGGCAGCATCTTCTAATTTATAATCCCCATCATTCTGCCTTTTGAGAATATATAAATCTTGGCTTTGGTTAGCGTCTTTGAGTTTCCAAGAACCTTTTTCAGCCAATACATAACCCAAAACTTTTTCGCTACTATCCTTAATTTTAATTTTTCCCGATTTATCTGCTTTAATTCTCGCTAATTCCTGATTTTTGCCATCTACTAATTTAGCTCCGTCTGCTTCTGGCTTCATGGCGAATAATTCTGAACCCCCCTCAGTCTTAAATTGAATTTTGCCTTGAGTAGCAGCTACATTCGTAGCTACAGGGGTATTTTGCGAACTACTATTATTAGTAGCTACATTGCTGCCAGAATTACTATTGCTACAGCTAATAATAGTAGTAATTAAAAACAATGTTATCAAACTTCTAAAAATTGCTAATTTCATCATCTGAATTATTTAGAAAGTACTTTTGCTAAATTTAATACCTGGTAAAGGCTGAGAAACATCATTGTAATGGTTTGATATATTTCCTCCTCATTATCTGCTACTTGAGGAGCCATCCTCACGTTCAAATGAACAGCTTTATCTGTTAGCTTGACATTTCTCATGTGAGATAAATTAGGCAACTTCACCGCATTGCTAACTTCACTTTGTAAAATTTTTATTGCGCCATAACGGCGTTGGGGATAATTTAAAGTTAAAACTAAATCTAACCCCACATCATTAGTTTTTGTTTTATATTTACTTTTGCCACTACTACCACGTTTCCAACCATATTGAGTTTTGGAAGCATGAGTAGCAGTTAATAAAAAACGAGTTTTATCTAATAATTGTCCTTTTAATTTCAACCATTCATTTTGATATTTATCTATCTTCCAGTCGCGCTTAGTTGGATGAGGTATTGTTTCTGCTAAGTTTTCCTTATTTTTCGTAGGTTTAAAAGATAGTTTAATTTCCATTTCGCTAGCTGCATCCATATCTCGCGCTAGCATTTTGATAATTCGCTGGGTTACTTCATAGCGATAATTAAGAATATTTAATTTGCCTAGCTTAAATCTCTTAATCAATTCATAAATGGTCATAATTGTCAAGACAATTATGGCTAAAAATAACGCAAATAAGCCAAAAACAAAAATTGGGATTTTAGCAGTTACAAACAACAGAATAAAACCTAGTATAAAACAGCCAATTATCCCATAAAAATAATAAAGTGCCCGTTTACCATATTTAATTTGCTGTAACTCCGCTAGATGATCTATATTTTCTATTTCTTGCAAATCAGCAATGATAGTACTCAGGTTTGCTGTTGTAGAATAAATCAAATTTTTTCTAAAATTGAGAAATTCTATTGGCATTTTATTAAAACTCCATCAATGCAATTAAAAATACTCTTATCCATTTTTATTAATTTTTTTGAATAAATATATATGACTTTAAACTCAGCAGTAAAACTATTATTTGCGCTTGATGGCTTACTAAAAGGTAATTTATACAAATTAACAAAATATACAATGTGGGTGTCAGTATAACAAACACAAAATTAGGTGTCAACGAAATTTATATACATTAATGAGTAAATCAAAAATCGCTTATATTGCCTTTGATACTGTTCCTGCACCTAAGGGCGCAGCAATTCATATAACAGCTTTTTCTATTGCTTTAGCAGCAGCTTTTGAGCAAGTACAGTTAATAACAGTTTCTCCCACAGCTACAGGTATAGATTCCCAAGAAATTTATCCGCAAGTGAGGCAAACAACATTACCAGCAATAGGAGAGACTTTAATTCATAGAGTTTTATATTTTCGGCAGTTACTCAAAGCCTGGTTACAGGGAAAGCGATTTGAGGTCATCCAAATACGTTCAATTTACGAAGGTTTTCCCATCGCGCGCCATAAACAAAAATATTGCGATCGCCTAATTTTTGAAGTCAACGGTTTACCTTCAATCGAATTAAAATATCGCTATCCTGCTGTAGCTGAAGATAGAGAACTGCTGCATAAATTGCACTCTCAAGAGCAAATTTGTCTGGAAGCAGCCGATTTAATTGTGACCCCCAGCAGTGTCACCAGCGAATATTTGCAAAATCGCGGTGTCCCTGCCAAGAAAATTAGCATCATTCCCAACGGCGTAGATTTAAAAATATTTACAAATGACCAAAGACAAAGGACTAATGACAAACGACAAATTATATATTTTGGGACACTTTCGCCTTGGCAAGGTGTAAATCAGGCAGTGGAAGCATTAGCATTAATCAACCGAGATTTTCCTGCCACTTTGAAAGTAATTGGACAAGCTAGAGATTATCAAATCAAAGCCTTAAAGCAGCTAGCGCTAAAGTTAGGAGTAGCGGATAAACTCACGATTTTAGAACCAATGTCCCAAACTCAATTAGTGGCACATATTCATACCTGTGATGTAATTTTGGCTCCACTGATGCCAAGCGATCGCAATTTAATCCAAGGTTGTTGTCCCCTGAAGATTTTAGAAGGGATGGCGACGGGAATACCTGTAATTGCTAGCGATTTGCCAGTAGTTAGGGAATTAGGCGAAGACGGAGTACATTTTTTATTAGTTAAGCCAGGTTCCGCTAAATCTATTAAAGATGCTGTATTCAGCTTGCAAAATCATCCAGAACTAGCAACACAACTGGCGATAAATGCTCGTCAGCGAATTGAGGAGTATTATACTTGGCAAATTGCTGGCGCAGCTTTGATTAATGCTTATACAGAATTGGGAATCAACCGCGCCATTAAAGTTTGAAGTTGCAACTTTTCCTGAGCGAGGGAATATTCAGTTAAAATGCGATCGCGTGCAGCTTGGCAAATGTGATTTTTCTCCTCAGTTGTCATCGCCAAGCATTCCAACACCGCTTCACCCAGCTTGTGTAAATGCGATCGCGGTAGTAAAAAGCCATTTTTACCATGTGTAATCACCTCCGGAATCCCACCTGCATCACTGGCGATACAGCAACAACCACAAGCCAATGCTTCTAACAACGCATTTGGCATTCCTTCCCACAAAGAAGGCTGAAGGTAAACATCACACAAATGCAGGTATTCAGCCACCACCGCTGAATTTGGTAAATGTCCTGTGACAATTATCCTTTGGGCATTTTCTGGCTGATGCGTTTTGTATAATTGCAGTACAGATTCTTGAGAAGCGCGTACTTCCCCAATAATTAGCAAGCAAGCAGGACGCACTTGTCGAACTGTTGTTAAAGCATTCAATAAAAACTGCTGCCCTTTCTTTTCTCGCAATTCCCCACAAAATCCCAACACCACCTCATCTGGGGCAATTCCTAATTCTTCCCTGGTAATTTCCACCTTCTTTGCTGGCGGAGAAAATATTTCTGTATCAACTACATTCTTTAACACCAACACATCATCTCGCCCACTAAGTAGCTGAATTTTGCGAGACATATCAGCACTTACCGCCGTAATCACCTTGGCGTGTTGTAGCGTCCATTGCAAACGGGCAAAATCTCCCGGCGGAAACATTTCGCGATCAATATCATTACCACGGGCGCTAACTGTGCTTGCTAATCCTTGCAGCACAGCAAACCAAGTAGCCAAAAAACCACTCGGAAACAAATAATGACCCCATACAGCATCATAACTATGAGCAGAATGTAACCATTCCAAAACATTTAATGTATGAGGCATGGTCATATCCCAATGACGATATAATCCTATGCGATAAACGCGAATATTTTTTTCTATAGTTTCCGGTGGTAAAACTTCACCTGGCTGTAAATAACGACTCCAAGTCACAACATCAATTTCCATCCCCAACTGCGAGAGTGTCCTCACCAGGCGGGTTGCACTCCTAGCCAAACCACCCAAATCAGGCGCAAATCTTTCTGTAATTAAAAGCAGACTTGTCATTACTGTTCTCTAGCTCATTTTCGCCTTGTGAGAAGTAATTATCTCTTACAGAATGGGAGTAAGCTAATACGCGTCTAAATTGCATAACTACTCATAAGGACTGTTAACTGTTGACTGTTGACTGTCAACAGTTAACAGCCCTCACAATGGATTGTGCAACTTAAAAGCCGAATAGCTTAAAGTTTAACTTGGCGATCGCATTCCTCAAAAACCAAAGGCGATCGCTGTGGGTCTTTAGATATACTCAAACTAGAATCAACTAGCCGATACTATTTGAATGCATGACAAATCGTGACGAATTAATTCAAGAACTAGAACAAGCCCCGGATGACATAGTTCAATCGGTACTAGATTTTTTTAATCGGGTAAAAGCCACACGCAAAACTCATCCCCTCGCAAAATTTGCAGGGATTTTAAGTGATGTCGAAGCCGAAGAATTAAAACGTGTGATAACCGCAGAATGCCGACAGGTAGATGTAAATGAGTGGTGAGATTGCCCTTGATACTTCTGTGGCTGTGCGTTTTTTGAATGGGGATGGAGTGGTTGTTTCGCGGGTACTAGCTTTACCAGAAATAGTTTTACCTACTGTTGTGGTGGGTGAGTTACTTTTTGGTGCGGAAAATTCAACTCGTCCATTACAAAATTTACCTCGTTATCTGGAATTTATTGAGGCTTGTGTAGTTGTACCATTAAGTCGAGAAACAGCCGCAGTTTATGCTCAAACTCGATTGATGTTGAAACGGAAGGGACGACCAATTCCCATGAATGATGTTTGGATTGCTGCACAGTGTCTGGAACAGGGTTGGGTTTTAGTGACAAATGATACAGATTTTGATTATGTTGATGGATTGATGTTAGAGCCGACATTCCGCAGGTTAGTTAATAAAGAAGATAATATTTTCGACAAGGAGCACCAAAAAACTGGAGAATCCATTGCCTTTCCGGGGTTAAGTTGGTAATT
>NZ_JACJQJ010000146.1 GCF_014696615.1 Nostoc linckia FACHB-104
AACTACTCAGTTAGGTTAATTACTTGCTGAAGAGCGAATTTTTCCAACCACAGCAACATATCTTGCTGCCTACCTCCGCCCTAAGCTATTTTTCAAGCTAGCCTAAAATTAGCGGGGGAGTAACAAGCTACCCCTCAGATACTTTATATGAGGAGGTAGCTTTTATTGCTTACCATTTTCATTGGTCACCTAATGATATTTTAAATCTCGAACACTTAACTCGTCTGCGATGGGTAGCGGAAATTAATAAAATTAACCAAAAAATGTTATGAAACTGAAAATTGCTAAGCCACCAACCCAAAGTGAAAGTGAATTTGATGAAATAGACCTGTCTGTAAAAACTCGAAGAGGAGTAGAATACTTCATTGGTCGTTCTCCTGACTCAGATCTAATTCTCGATAGTGAAGATGTCAGCCGTCAACATGGAAAAATTTTTTTCCATGCAGGAAATTACTATTTCTGCGACCTCGGGAGTAGAAATGGTACGATCATTAATGGAAAATTAGCAGAAAAAAATCATTCATATATCTTAAAAAATGGCGATTTTATCCGCATAGGAGATTTCGCTTTGTCGCTGGAAGAAGATATGTCTGATGCACAATCAGAGACAGTGGTAAGAATTATAAACCCTTCAATATTTTCTAATTGGAAAAGCGGTCAAAATGTCAGTGGTACTGATATTGAAACGCCATCATATGAATTATTAAATGAACCACAAGAAGTGCCTGAACTAGTTAATAATGAATCAATTGCTTTAGAAACACCCATTGTGAAGGAAAATGATACATTAGAAGAATCAAATGTTGTTCAATCTGCAACAGAAGTTGCAGGTTCTCCAGACCTATTCATACCTAACAATATAGATAACTCGCAGACAGACAGTGCCATTTCAAATGTAATTAATGAATCTATAGAGCCAGATAAAACTACACCAGTTGAAGAAGCTACAGCAAATATTGATGGTGTTGAGTCTGAATATACTATTGTCCAAGTACGCGATATTTTCCAAAACAACGAAGACAACGTTGACTCAGATGCAGAAGAAATAGCTGCACAAACCTTAGAAGGCGATGAACAGGAAACTATTCGCCAAGAAGACAACGTTGACTCAGATGCACAAGAAATAGCTGCACCAACCTTAGAAGGTGATGAACAAGAAAATATTCGCCAAGAAGACAACGTTGACTCAGATGCAAAAGAAATAGCTGCACAAACCTTAGAAGGTGATGAACAAGAAACTATTCACCAAGAAGACAACATTGACTCAGATGCACAAGAAATAGCTGCACAAACCTTAGAAGGCGATGACCAGGAAATTATTCGCCAAGAAGACAACATTGACTCAGATGCACAAGAAATAGCTGCACCAACCTTAGAAGGCGATGAACAGGAAATTATTCGCCAAGAAGACAACATTGACTCAGATGCACAAGAAATAGCTGCACCAACCTTAGAAGGCGATGAACAGGAAACTATTCGCCAAGAAGACAACATTGGCTCAGATGCAGAAAAAATAGCTGCACAAACCTTAGAAAGCGATGAACAGCAATCAGAAAGCGAGATTATAGAAGCGTCAAGTAACACTGAAAAAGATGTGATAGAAAATATTCTCGAAGAAGAATCCTTGATCAAGATTGCTAAAATTCTTGAAGACAAACAAATAATATTAATTTCTCATGAGACGAAAAAGTCTAAACTAACAGAATTAGTTGCCGAGCATGAAGAATTCTTATCTTATTGTCTGACAAGAACATGGCAAAATTTTAGCGATTATTTATACAGGGAGACAGGTTTAAGCGTTACTCAAGAACTCCCTTCAGCAACATCTGGGGGATATCAAGCAATTAATTCCCTAATTAATGCAGGAGAAATTATCGCAGTTATTTTTTTGAGAGACTTTACAGTTCCTCAACCAGGTCAAGCGAGTGAAGAAGCACTTTTGAGAATATGTAATATTAACGAAATATTACTTGCTACTAATTGGCCTACAGCACAAGCAGTTATCAATTATTTGAAAAACATGAAAGATTCTTGACAGAGCTTTGAGTGCTGAACATTTAGCACTCAGAAAGCCTATGTATTTTAAGTTTTGATTATCTGCCAAAAACCATGAGTTATTGGCAAATAATTTTTTTTAACTGATTTTTCCTCAGTATGAGCTTGTATCTATTGTTTCGGATTTCTTAGATAAACACATTTAATACTGTAATTATGCTAATAATTATAAAAAAAATACTTAGTCAATCTTTTCTGATCTCCAGTGCTATTGTTACAGCGGCGCTCATTGGCATTCAAAAACAAGGAGTTTTAGAAGCACTAGAACTGAGAGTCTATGACCAAATGATACAAGTTCGTCCTGACCGAGGCCCTGACCCTCGTTTGTTGATTGTTGCTGTAACTGAAAATGATATAAAACAATGGGATTGGCCATTACCGAGTAAAGTTCTAGATCAGATTCTAAGTAAACTTCAAGAATATCAACCGCGTGCGATTGGCCTAGATATATTTCGCGATCGCCCAGTTGGCTCTGATGAGAAAAATGATTACCAAAAGTTACTGGAGAATTTGCAAAAGAGCGATATTACTACTTCTATTTGTAAACATCCCGATCCTGATTCTCGAAATCCTGGGACACCGCCCCCTAGTGGAGTTGAAGAAAATAAAGCTGGATTTAGTGATGTAGTAGAAGATATAGGTAACACAATTCGCCGTAATCTTTTATTAAGAGAATCTTCAGAATATTGTCCAACGGAATATTCTTTTAGCTTACAGCTAGCACTCAAGTACTTGGAAGTAGGAAATATCCAACCAGACTTCACGGCAAACAAGGAACTGAAACTGCGTAATATAGTATTTAAAAACCTAGAAAATAATTTTGGTGGCTACCATCGTGCGGATACAGCAGGCAATCAAATTATGCTTAACTACCGTTCTGGTAAGCAAATAGCACAGCGAGTTACTGTTACAGATGTGCTGACAAATAAAGTGAACCCAGATTTAGTTAAAGACCGCATCGTCTTAATTGGTTCGACAGCAGAAAGTCTCAAAGATTTTTTTAATACACCATACAGCAGTAGTAGCTTAAATAATTCGGGCAAAATGGCGGGAGTGGAAATTCATGCTCAAAGTATTAGTCAAATTTTGAGCGTAGTTCTTAACAAGCAGCCTCTATTGTGGGCTTTACCTGAGTGGGGAGAATTTCTTTTGATTTGGGGATATGCTTTAATCGGTGGTTTAGTGGTGTGGAAATCGCAACATCCGCTATGGCTAGGGGTAGCAGGAGTATCAAGTTGCGGATTGCTATTTGGAAGTAACTTACTAATATTTACTCGATATTATGGATGGTTTCCATTTGTATCGCCTGCTTTAGGTTTACTATTTACAGCAGGTAGTATTCTGGCTTATACAGCTTATCACAGTAAACAAGAACAGAAAAAATTTGCTCAACTCGTTCAAGAGCAACAACAATTAATTGCTAAACTACAAAGTGTGTCCCGTGAAAGTGGAATCACTTTGAAGCAGGAAACACCAATTAGTGCTCTTGGGCAACAAATTTTACCAGATACTTTGCTCAATACACGCTACAGGATTATAGAGAATTTGGGTTCAGGAGGATTTAGCAATACGTACTTAGCTGTGGATACTCAACGTCCTGGAAATCCTCAATGTGTTGTTAAACAATTGCGACCAGCTAGTAGCGAGCCAGAATATTTAGATGTTCTTAGCCGATTATTTAAAACAGAAGCAGAAATATTAGAAAAGCTAGGTAAAAATGACCAGATACCTGAATTAATGGCTGCTTTTGAGGAGAATGAGCAATTTTATATCGTACAACAATTTATTAGCGGACGGGCTTTAGCTCAAGAGTTGCTTCCTGGTCAGCGTCTCATACAAACAGAAGTTGTACGTCTGCTTAAGGAAGTTTTGGAAGTCCTGAGTTTTATTCATAGCTATGGTGTTATTCATCGGGATGTAAAACCTAGTAACTTAATTAGGCGAGAATCAGATGGCAAGATTGTTTTAATAGATTTTGGTGCTGTCAAGCAGATTCAACCGCAACAGCAAGAGAATCTAACCATTTCTATTGGTACCCGTGGTTATGCAGCGCCTGAACAAATGGCAGGTATCCCCAAATTAAATAGTGATATCTATGCATTGGGAATGATGGGAATTCAAGCTTTAACTGGAGTAGAAGCGAAAAACTTTAGCAGAGATCCAAATACTGATGAAGTGATGATAGGAATTCCATTAAATACACCAAATCCAAATTTTCGCAAGTGGCGCGAATTAACTGATGCTGACAATCAATTAGTTGCGATTTTGGATAAGATGGTATGCCTAGATTTTTATCAAAGATATCAATCAGCAGCAGATGTTTTAATGAGTCTAGAACAGATTTAGTAAATATTTTTACTATTCAATACAGAGCTATTTTTTTGTTTAGTTGACCCAAAAAAATAAAATCAATTAAGTTATACAATCAATGCCTTTAATAGGGCTGACATGGAAAATAATTTGATTAGTGCTAGTCTTTCCACTCAAAGCTTAATTTTTAGACCGGAACAGCCACCGACTTCTTTTGAAGTGACAGTTAATAATGATAGCGATCGCTTTGCTAGTTTTCAATTGGAAATTGAAGCCGCGGGAGAACAGCGAAGTCCTAGCTACCGATGGTATCGACTTGAACCGGAAGTTGCAGCAGCTCAACCTCCTGGTAGTAGCACTAAATTTCAAGTGTTCATCTTGAACACACCTATTTCTGGATTTGTTGGTACGGTAAATTTAACAGTCAAAGTATTTTCGCCCCAACTGTCACGAGAACGTAGGTTATTACTACGGTTGGAAATTGAGCACGATCGTAGTCCAAATTTTTTGAGTTTAGAATTGCCTGTAAAAGATTTTCAAGTATATCCAGGTAACTCAGTAGATATATTAGTTAGGTTACAAAATATGGGACAACGACCAGCAAATGTAATGTTGCGTTTTGCTGGTATCGATCCATCTTGGTTAATGGGCAGTGTAGAAAGACTATTGTCAGTAGAGTCTGGTAGTTATCAGGAAGTATCTTTCCAATGTCAACCACCATCTGTAGTACAAGCAGCTAGCCAAATTTATAGTTTTAGTGTTGTAGCTACAAGTCATCATAGTTCCTCAGTTAGTGCTGAAGGTAATCTTGAAGTATTACCTGTGGGGTTTATTAAGCTTAGTACTACCCAAAACCAACAAATACTTTCTCCTCAAGGTAGATGGTTGCCCGACTGGAAATCTAAAACAGTAGTTTATGAATTGCTATTTAAAAATGTTAGCAATCTACGTCAAGAAATTAACCTGAAAATTCAAGGTAGGGATTGGCGAAAATGCATATTTAGAAATTACCCAGAAACAGTTAATCTCGATTTAGGACAGACTACCACAACTAATTTGGAAGTTACAACAAAACGTTCTTGGATCGGAATCACAAAAATTTTACTTCTGGAAGCAAAACCAGAATTATCCGACCAACGTCTAGGTAGTACAGACCCTGCAACTGTAAGTTTAGAATTAAAGGTTTTGCCGATTATCCCTCTATGGTTACAACTGACGCTCATCACATTAATCGCAGCATTACTTACTTTGTTATTGAGACCATCATCTCCACAGCATTTGGCCTCTGTAAATTCGGTTCGTGTAAGCGGTAATGCTACATTAGTTGTCAGTGGTTCAGTTGATTGTACGTTGAGACTTTGGAGAATCGGCACTAGTACATTAGAACCTGACGAAACAGTCGGAGAAAATGGGCAATCTCTAGACACCTGTGGTCGATGGCACAAACCCAAAGGGTTATTGGCGAACGCTAACAACGAGGTCACAGCCTTACGATTTGTCCCTGTTGAAAATAATCGCGTTGCATTTGGTCTAGCTAATGGTGTAATCGAGTTAATAGAAGTCCCTACGGGTAAAGAAAAAGGCAAACTTCAAGATACTCAAGGTGATGGAGATCGGGTATTTGACCTAGCGTTTACTACAAACTCACTTCATTTATTTAGTGGTTATGGCAGTGGTAAGTTACGAGTATGGTCAAGAAAGTTTGTTGACGAACAATTGAATCCAGAACCAAAAGTTTTTGATCTAAAAAAACTACAAAAATTAACGGACTTTCAAGCACGCGCTTTAACTTTAAGCCCTGATGGGAAAATTCTGGTTATTGCTGGCAACTTCAAACGTTTTGTAGTACTACAGGTAAATGAAATTTTATCTGGTAATTCGTTAAAAAATTTATCAATACAAACATTTGACAAGTTTGATGGGAGCAGAGGACAAGAAGATTATGTTTGGGGATTAGCTTTTGCTCCTGACTTTAATAAAGAAATACTTGCCACTTCAGATTCATCAGGGTTTATTTCGATTTGGGATTTAAATCAATGCAAACCTATTAGCAATATCCAGCAAGATGTGAATAACTTAAATTGTACCCCATTAGAACGTTGGCAAGATGAATCTAAAAATTCTATTCGGAGTTTGGCATTTAGTGAAGATGGTAGTTATTTAGTGAGTGGTGGAGATGATGGACGGGTAGTTGTTTGGTATCTCAAATCCGGCTATAAACTCGACAAAACCAAAGGAGTACAAGGTAAAACAATTTACAAAAGTTATAAAAAAATTAATAGTATTGATGTAAAAAGTAATAGTAATCAAGAATTTGCTATCAGCGGTAGTGAAGACTCTCAGGTAAAAATACATCGCCTTAAGTGAGCAATCAGGAGATGATAGTATTATGCAGGCTAAATCTAATCCACTATTTGTAATTATTAATCCACCTGGTATTCAATATGGAATGCCAGGGGATTCTGTTGAAATACATGTTGTAGTTATTAATGAAGGACAACAAAGTGCTGTTATCAATTTGTTTTTTACATTTGATGAGACTTTTCAAAAAATAAGTAACTGGGCTAATTCTCCCAGAGCAAGTTTAGCGATCGCACCCAAGGAAAGTAGCGATGAAGTAAAATTTGTATTGGAGATTCCTGTTGATGCGCTCCCAGGAACTTACGATTATACATTTGTTGTAGATTCTCCAGAACATTATCCACAAGACACTCCAATAAACTTTCCCGGGCAAATAAAAGTTTTACTCAAAGAACAAACTGTAATTCGAGCTAATGACCCAACTTTTTCTATTCAACCAGCTACCAACCCAAACAAACCATTAGTTTATCAACGCGACCAACCTTTACAAGTGAGAGTTAAAGTTGAAAATCGTTCTACTCGTGTAGACCGTTTTCACTTAACTTGTCCGGAATTAGATGATGAGTGGTTTAGAATATCCTATCCTGTAACTGGAGCAGAAGCAGCAGGGTTACTGGAAGTCATAGCATTAGAACTTAACCCTCTGTCTCAAGATGAAATATTATTAGAATTTCGTCCGCCTGCTAATAGTCTTGCTGGTAATTACTCGCCTACTATTCGTTTACACTCAGAAAACACTCCAGATTTAGTGTTGCTAGATCTGGTTTATATTCAAATTATAACGGATTATAAATTAGATATAGTATTAAATACTATTTTAGATAAAGTCAGCCGCAATGTCGGTAAATATCAATTAATATTAATGAACCAAGGTAACTTAGTGCGTGAACTATCTTTGAGCGCTAAAAGTAGAGATGAAGAAGAAATTTGCATTTATAAATTTGAACCAAAAGAAGTAAAATTATCGCCAGGACGAAGTTTAGAAGCAAACCTAACTATCAAACCACGCCCTTGGTGGAGACAACCTTGGGTAGGTCAACCTTTAATTATTAATTTTCAAATTGATGTTAGGGATAAACGAAATTTACCTATTACTAGTATATTACCTCAGGGTGTTTTAGTTTGGAAAGCACGCCCTTTATGGCAATTCTTATTATTGATGTTACTAAGCTTTGGTTTGGTGCTAGGTGCTGGATATTTGATATGGATTATTTTAAATCCTGAGCCTTTAAGAATAGAAGAGTTTAGTACTAATGCTCGCATCCTAACCGAAGGAGATAAAGTTAGTTTAAATTGGAGAATCATTAATTATAAACAATTAAAAACTTTAGAACTGACTACAAAACAGCCACCGCGAAATAATCCATTATTCTCAATCAATAATTTAGATAATTCTAAAATAGATGAATTAATTCATAATGCAAAAATATGCCAATCTAGCAATAATATACCTCAAGAAATATGGATTTGCAAAGGATTTCAAACTGGAATTTCAAGTACAGGTAAATATACTTTTGAACTTAAAGCTTCCTATGAACAGAGGAAATCGCTTTTTTCTCAAATAACTCGAGCAGTTACGCAGACTGCTAATGTCATAATCCAAGAGAAGCCTCGTGCAGAAATTTTAGATTTTAAAACTGATAAGTCTACATATAAACAAGGAGAAAATATTATTTTGAATTTGTCAATAAAGTATCCAGAATTACTTGATAAAATGGAATTACTAACCATAAAAAGTATTTCTAGAGAAGATAATCAACCTCTGGTAGAAAATATAAGAGTTTTTAAATTTAAGGATAGTGTAATTGATGATGCTCAACTTAGAAAAAAATGCCAAATAAATAAAGAAGATAATCAATTACTTAAGTGTGCTATTCCTATTGCTACCAAGTCATCAGGAATATTTAGTTATCAATTAAAAGCTTATTCTCTCAATACTAAAGGGAGGAGTGAAAAATTGACAGAGAATAAGATTGAAATATTGCCGAAACCGTTTAAAATTCAATTTTTTAAAATTAACGGCAGTGACCAGCCTAATCAGGTTCTCAATGAAGGAGACGAGGTAATATTGACTTGGAAAGTTGAGGGTGAAAATGTTCAAGTTAAACTACTGCCTTATGGAAATGTTAATCAAATAGGTTCTCAAAAATTGTCCGTTACAAAAGAATTTCGTAACATTACACTTCAAGTAACTGATATATCTGGTAATCAACCAAGTCAGGAAAAAGGATTTGTGATTACCGTTAATGAGAAACAAATGACTCCTAATCCATTTATTTCTCCTTTGAATCGTATCTCCCCTATTCCCTTATCAAAACAGAAGCCATTTTAACTATAAGCAATTATGATATAAAAGCGCGTTTTTCAGTACCCAAGGAGTATAAGGTCTTCATGCAACTCATCGGTGACGGGTGGAAGTGGCCGTTTAGTCTTTAATGGATTTTATTTGACGTACAAACAGTTCTCACAGTCACCGAGAATAACTTTCGGTTGTTTGTAACCGAAGTGGAGGAAGACGAACCACCGATGGATACAGGCTTTTGGCTGAGTATTGGATGGTGGTCAGCAAGAGGAAAAGGGGCAGGGGGCTCTTAGCAAGGGGGAAGACCGGGATGGAGCTTTTATTCCGCCCCAGTCAAGCGCCCTGCCAGGGTGGGGCTTGTACCCATGCTCCACGCAGGGGAAAGGGTTTGTTCCCCCTGCCTCTTTCGGTCAGACAAACACGAGTATCTTCTGTGTTGCGACCGAAACCACAGTCATTACGGAGTCGTACTCGACTGACACGATAGCTACCCTTGGCTAAACGGCATTGAATTTCAGTAGACCTAAAAGTTCTGCGATCGCTCTGTGATCGATACATGCACACCTTACTGTTGCCTAAAAAACTGTACTTTTTGATACGCTTTTTCAAAAAGTC
>NZ_JACJQJ010000147.1 GCF_014696615.1 Nostoc linckia FACHB-104
CGAACCCTAGCTAATGCCACTGCCAAACTCAACCTCTGCTTCATCAGGCTAATGATTAAGAGGCTTGCAGACCCTTCCTAAGATGTCAAATGGGTTCTATATAGGTAGTGCTTAGGGTATTTTTCACCAATTCAGACTTTATACCCCACTTGACCCCTATGACCAACATTCACACCTTACAAAAAATTTTTCCTGCGGGCTTTGATAACGGTTACGGTAGCATCAAACTTTTAGTCGATGGCTTTGATGTTGTTCGCGTCCCCAGCTACATTTCTTCCGTTGACATGGAAGATGTTCCCGGAAGAGTAGTTTTCAATGGTACTGCCTACACAGTAGGAGAATCTGCTTTTCGTACAGGTTATCATTTCGACCGCAATACAGATAGCAACGAGAACAAAGTCAATAATGCACTAATTACATTATTGGGTGCCTTGGCACATCTGCCACATCGTAAAGCTTGGCATTTAAAGTTAGTCGTTAGCTTACATGATGTCGCTTTGGCATCCGATTTAAAACAAGTACTCAACGGTGAATACCAACCAATACTTGCTGGCAAAGTTTCAGAGGTCAAGATTGAAGTACTCAAAGTCGTCCCAGAGGGGATGGGTGCATTGTTTGGACAACAACTTCCCCAAAAATTAACCGTTTTAGACTTTGGCAATGGTACCACTCTGTATTCTCGTTACAGCCAAGGCAAGCGTGAAGTTCACACTCCTTACCCCACAGGTGTAGAAGTTCTCATAGAGGATATTTCTCAAAAGATGAAACATCTCAATGGCGGTAAAATCGGTGACCCATCCAAAATTCGCTTCTGCTTGGAAATGGGGCATACCAGATACAGTCGTGACATTGATATCAAAGATGTCTACAGCACTTGTTTAAAAGACTGGTATGAGAAATATTTGAAGAAATCAGTGAATCTGACACTTGATGCCAAACACACAGGAGATGAAATTTGGGCCATTGGTGGAGGTTGCCTGTTGCCTGGATTTAAGAAGCTTTTAGAGAAGAACGGGTTCAAAATTCTGGACAATCCGGTAGAAGCTAATGCCTTTGGACTTCTAGAAATGGCTAAAGCAATTGTGAAAAAAAATTCGTGAAACCATTCCTGGGATTAGCTTCATGCCTCATTGGAAATTATAGATGTGTGAATTCTCCTTCTCTAAAATTTCAAACATCAAATATGGTCATTAATCACATTTGGTAGATAATAACAATGGCAGATAAACAAAATTTAACACCAGAAAAAGTCCGGATTAAAGATAGCTATCGTGAACGTATCTTTGCTGAGTCACAACAACTAGATAAAAGTTATCTGGAAACGCTTTACTTTATTATTGACTGCTATTTTGCCTTTAAAAAGGGTGCATTCCCAATACAACAAGCAGTTTCACATACACCTGTTGTTAATCCGATTACCATAAACCAAAATCAACTTGAGGAGCAGGCTACAAATCCATCTGCACTCGAAGAACAAAAGGATTTAGACGGTGAAACGTTCACCCTTGATTTTGATTTGTAACTATAATCACCAGCAATACATACTCATTGCATGGCTACTTCATGGGCTAAAAGTCAACTCTTTTGCTTAATTCGCTTGTTAACAAACAGATGAGGCTTTTAGCAAAATTAAAGGAGAATGAAATCTTACTTGAATAGTTACCTTACCAGTGTTTCATCAGTTAGGTTTTTCTGCAACTGATCGGGGATTGCAATGCTCTGTATTTTTTAAAATAACCTAATTCAGTAACCTTTGAACAACCAATTTTCAAGCTGTTTATCTAACTTACAAAGCTTTAAGGAACTGCACTGAGTCTGTAGCCTCACGGCTATTATTCACAAAAATGTCAGCAATTAGTCGTAAAACTTCGGCTTGTTCTTCAGGAGGTGCTTCAGCAATCAGCGATCGCAGGCTTACTCCTGGCCTTTGACCAAATAACTCAGATAAATACCACACCCTAGCTTCTACCGGAACAGCCAAAAGTAGCGCTATTAGTTTTGATGCTCCTAAATCCGCCTTCCCGCGACGAAAGCGGGATAACATAACCTCTGAAACTTTAGCCTGTTCAGCCGTTGTCTTCGCTTCAATTTGGAAGCGATTCATCATCTCATCGAATAACTGCTGATAACGTTGAGTTTTCTCTGATACAAAACTTTGCATTGCTTTGTTAATTATACTTAAGTTTAACGGTTATACTATGTGATGTCCGATGAAACAACAACGACTATGTCTACCTTAATCTTACCAAACTCTTGCTAGAAGTGCTTTTCACTAGACATATCTTTAATCTTCTAACCACTAGCATAACCATCACATTAATGCCTTGTCACGATTAAACATAAAAATTCGTTGACTGAGCATAAATGATAGACATCTAAAAAATCAGCCTCGATCCCGTTGGGAAAGAGGTGAAATTTTGTCTTGTTATTTTGTCTTAGCAGAACTATGACACAACCCAATTCAAAAATTCAAGGAATTTTTTACCCACTTCAGCATGAAGAATGGTTGAGAGCCTACCGTGAAATCACACCAGCACAAAGGGACTAGCTATGTTACACCAAACTCAACTTACGGTAGTCCCTGATTACCCAATGCTCGGTATTGAATTAGATGGCTTCTACCAAACTCCTAACACAATGGCTATTAAAGCTATTCGCGGCAAGTTAACTGCTGCTGACTGGTCACTATGGGCTTATCTACAAATGATTGAGCCTTTCGGCGATCGCATGGTAGAACTACCAAGAATTCCAGAAATTGCAGAAGCAATCGGTGTCAGTGAAAGACAGGTTAAACGTTCTCTGGCAAAACTTGAAGATTTAGAACTTTACCGATGGGAACCTGTAGTAATTCGTGGACAGAATTTAGCAGGTAAGCAAGCCAAAGAACTACGTCAAAAGAAAAAAGCAAATCAATCGGAAAGTAAACCTAAATTTTCTGGCGAGAGAAAAATGACAGAATTGTCCGAAGTTGGACAAGATTGTCCGGAGTTGGATAGAATTGTCCAAACTAAGACAGAATTGTCCGGAGTTGGACAATTTTGTCCAACTCGAGAGCTAGAATCCTTTTACAGCAATGGTTCTAGATCCCCTCAGATCTCTCAGACTTATACAGAATTTATTCAGACTCTCTCAAAAGACGAGCGAGCGAATTTTTTGGAATTTTGTGAGGAAAAAACTAAAAATCTCAGTCAGCCAGTCAACGACATAGAAGCTTGGTTGGCTCATCAAAATAAAGCTGGACAAAATCGCTGGGAGGTTTATTACAAGAAATTTCTGGCTTGGCAACAAGCAAAAGCCAAAAAATCTCAAAGCAGTCGCAGCAGCCAAATGATGAAAAAGTTTCAACAGGAAATCGAACAACAACATCAGCAAGCTATGGAAACTTATAAGGAGAAAGTATGATCGCTCCCAATGTTTTTGAAATGGAACAAGCCAGCTTGGGTTGGATAATGTCAAACCCAGAAGCAATCAGCATAGTGAGCTTCAACCTCCCTACAAAAACTTTTTCCTGTGAATTGAAAATTTCAAGTTGCTTATGGCGGAAGAACTAAGTTTTCAAGGGCCAGCTGACCGCTTGCCACCCCAAAACATCGAGGCAGAAGAGGCCATTTTGGGCGGGATTATGCTAGACCCAGAAGCAATCAGCAGGATTTGCGATCGCTTAATTCCAGAAGCATTTTACATCAGCGCCCACAAAGATATTTATCAAGCTGCACTGCGGCTCTTGAGTCAATCTTTACCCACAGATTTACTCTCAGTCACCAGTTGGCTGGCTGACCACAATTTACTTGAGCGTATTGGTGGGAGAAACAAATTAGCCACCCTTGTAGACCGCACAGTGTCAGCCGTTAACATCGATGCCTTAGCTCTTTTGGTCATGGACAAGTATCTGCGGCGACAGTTGATAAAAGCTGGTAATGAAATTGTGCATCTGGGTTATGAGATCGAAAAGGAGTTACCAATTGTCCTAGATCAGGCAGAGCAAAAGGTTTTTCAACTATCTAATCAAACTATTACAAATAATACTGAACACAACAGTACGATTAATATTGCTGCTTACGAGGAATTAGATTCAGATAATCCCATCTACCCCACAGGACTTCATGAGCTTGATAATTTAATGCTGGGATTTGAAGATGGTACACTCACCATAGTTGGGGGTAGGCCATCAATGGGTAAATCTTTCATCGCGCTGTTCCTGGCGTTCCAGATGATACTGCTCCACGACTTACCTGTGGCTATCTTCTCGCTGGAGATGACAAAAAAGCAATTGGAGTACAGACTGTGGAGTTTAATTAGTGTTACCAATGCCTACAAGCATTTAGATTTGATTCCACTAAAGAGTGATCGCATCCGCAGACATCGTTCAGGTATTCAACCTTTAGAGGGCTGGGAATTCACCAGTATTGCCAAAATTGTTGGTATTGCCTCACAATTACCGCTTTATATGAATGACTCAAGAGGTATTACTGTTTCTGGAATTGCTTCCGAATGTCGTCAGATAAAAGCCAAAGAAGGAAAGCTGGGATTAGTTGTAGTCGATTACCTGCAAATGATGGCAGAAGACTCTGGGGGTAATCGCAGTTATGAACTAGGAGATGTCGCCAGGGGACTTTACAAAATCGCTGGTGATTTAAATGTTCCTGTCTTGGCACTTTCTCAAATTTCTAGGGGAGTAGAGAGTAGGCAGAATAAGCGTCCTATGATGAGTGACCTCAGCCAATCGGGAATTTTAGAGATGGTTGCCGATAATATTATTTTGGCTTATCGGGATGAGTACTATAACCCAGATACAGAAGACCAAGGAATTCTGGAACTGATCATGGCTAAATCTCGTCACGGCGATACAGGCACAGCAACTGTGTTTTTTGACAAATCATATGGAATTATCCGGAATTTGGGGTTATGAAAGCTGTTTGCAGTTCCGGATGTTGTTTTTCCCACAATTGCGTTAAAGCAAACTTCTGTATAGGTAAATTATCCTCCCTTGTATTCACATTATTAATTAAATTATTAACCTGATGCTCTTGAGCATTTTGGCAAAGGCTGTAAATTTCCTCAAATTGTTTAATAACTAGCAAAAGATGAGTAGGGCATGGGCTGTGAACAATGTCTGCAATGATTTTTTTTAGATTTTATTTGGTGTCTTGGAAACTACTATCATAAAGATACCGGGAATTGTGATTTTTTGTATTATGGTTTTTCTATTATTTTTTTCGTGTAGTTGTTTAGAGTACTTACTACACAATCCTGACTTGAGCGGATACCAAAGTCTCCAGTCTCCCCTTGTGAACAAAAATCTTATAAGTCCTTGGGAGGTATTGCGAGCTATAAAGAAAGAGTCTTCCCTATGCTGCAACAAGTAGTGAACTCTTATTTGAATATGACAACAAAAACAGCGATCGCTTTGGGCTTACTGTTTTAGACTGATCAAAAGGGATGTAACTATACCAAAACCTTTAATTTCTTTGTATAAACGCGTCTCCTGACTCAGAAGCTACGTCTAGCTTGCTTAAGCGTAAGGGTACAAAAACGGCAAAGCTGAACATTGTTAGGCAAGTCTAAGTAGTTCACTTCCTAAATGTCAAGTCTGGTAAAATAATTTTTAAGAAATAAAAATAAATGTTGACCCAGCAAGCATAGATAATTTCTGTATCCTGACTGTGGGAAGATGCAAATATGCCTACTTACGCAATTTGCAGAATTCAGAAAATCAAGTCTTGGGGAGAACTTGGAAGCAGCTCTTTACACACTACTAGAGAGCGTGATACTCCTAATGCAGACCCATCGATAAAAAATATTCGGGTTATTGGGAATGCTAACGATATAAATCTGGAGACTCTATTCAAACAGAAAATTGGCACCCAAAAAATCCGCTCCAACGCTGTCTTGGGCATAAACATGTTATTGAGTGCCAGCCCTCAATATTTCCGGCCCGAAAACCCGTCACAAGCGGGCACTTACAACCAAGACCTTTTAGATAATTTTGTCGAAGCATCTAGTAAATGGTTGCTAGAACGTTATAACGATAGAGTCGTAAGAGCCGAGTTACATCTGGATGAAGTAACTCCTCATATTCATGCTTATATAGTCCCGCTCGATCATCATGGTAAACTCAACTGCCGAGCGTTATTCAATGGCAGACAAAAATTGTCACAAATGCAGGACAGCTTTGCTAATGCGCTTGCACATCTTGGCATCGAACGAGGAATAAAAGGTTCCAGAGCCAAACACACAGATATCAAAAAATACTATGCCCAAGTCAACCAGCAGACATTTAACTTAGATATCAAAGAAATTTTTCCTCAGCCTCAACAGGATCAAAACGCAGTTACATATCTTGAACAAGTTCAAGAAACTCTTGAACCTACTCTCAAAAATATTAATTATCAACTAGCTGACCGAGAACGGATACTCAGCGAAAAAGAACAGTTAGCTCTTACTGCTTTAGCTTCAGAACGAGAACGGCAGAGGTTAGAAAACCGCATTTTGGAACTGGAGTTAGAAGTAGCCCACTTGAAAGCACAAGCGGAACTTTTACGAGACTTACCTTTAGATGATGTGGCTTACGAGTTAGGACTTTTTCCCGATAAAAAAGGTCAGAACCGATGGAAGGCAGAAGGACACATTATTAGTATTGTTGATTCAAAGTTCTATGACTTTGGCACTTACCAAAAAGGTGGTGGTGGCGCAATTGATTTGGTGATGCACGTCAATCGATGTAATTTTAAGAATGCAATTAAATGGTTAGCAGAGCATTTTTCTTCCACCCAATTAACTAAAGCTCTTAACCATCACATTCGTTCTCAAGTAGAAAAGATTAGTAAATACGATTTAAATTCTCCTTTCAAGCCACCATTGAATGATGAAACTCATTGGCCAAATGTACACAATTATTTGACAGTCCAACGAAAAATTCCTGAATATTTAATTGATATTCTCCACACAAACGGTTTAATCTACGCTGACGAAAATGCAAATGCTGTATTTATCATGCGAAACTTGGTTGGAGAAACCACAGGCGCTTTTCTTCGCGGTACTCTGGGTAGAAATAACACATTCGTTGGATTTGCTACAGGTACTAAACGTACTGCTGGATGCTTCCATCTGACAATTGGCGGACAAACCAGCGATGAGATTTCTCGCGCAGTTATTGTCAAATCTCCCATCGAAGTACTTTCGATTGCAACACTTTTACCCCCAAAAGAGAAAACTTTATATTTAGCAGCAGATAGCGTTATTAGCATACCAACTTCCGAATTTTTTACAAAAATTCCCACTATAGTAGCTGCCTATGATAATGATGCAACTGCTGATCAAATTGCTAAACAAATAAGAGAGATTTTCCCTCACGCTAAACGACTGCGACCAACAAATAAAGATTGGAATGAACAATTGATCCAACAACTTAACTTTTGAAATTCTCTGTATTTAACTAGCTGAGTTTCTATCATTCTTTTTTTTGATTTACATTATCAATCCGCCTCAAGCAATTCTTGAGTAAGAAAAACCTAAGAAATTATTTGTGCATTAAAGTGCAAAGGGTTGCCCTACAAGCATTTGGGCTAGGTGCGACCGCCTAACACTTTTGCGAGGTCGCGGCTCGAATCATATAGGCATTTTTAGGATGGGCAAATAATTATGCACATATGCCCTATGAAAAACAGCAGGAAATGTTGTCTTAATTGGGTCAAATTGAAATTGGTCTAGGTACTTTAGTCGCTACGAATGAACGGATTACCCAAGCCATTGAACCCAGCATTATAGAATTAAGTAATTGGGTAAAACAGATCCAACCTAACATTCATGTGGATGAAACACCTTGGTCTGTCAAGGGAGTTAAAGAATGGTTGTGGGTAGTTGCCAATTCTGAGTTTTGCCTGTTTACTGCGGCTGACACTCGTTCCAGAGCAGAACTAGAAGCCATTTTAGGGGCTGAATATACAGGGGTAATTAGCAGCGATGAATGAGCGTGTTTACAATGGCTATGCGGTGCTTGACCAGCAGAAATGTTTGGCTCATCTACGCCGTCACTTCAAAAAACTAATTCAACTTCCAGGTCTTCACAACCAAGCTATTGGTGAAGCATTTGTTGATTTAATTGATGAAGCTTTTAGAAATTATGCTCGATGGTTTGAGACTCTTGACTGCGCCCGCTATAACGATTGGGTTAATCAATTCAAATCTAAATTACAACAAACACTTGATGACTGGATTAACTTAGCCGGAGCTACAGCAGGAAACCTCTTACGTTCCTTGCGCGATAAAGCCTCCCAATGGTGGTATTTCCTTGACAACCCTGAAGTTCCTCCTGATAACAATCAAGCCGAACGCTCACTACGTTTGGCTGTGACAAAACGTAAAGTTAGTGGTGGTTCCCGTTCAATGGAGCGGTTTCAACATACTGCTAATTTGTTGACGGTGGTTCAAACGTGTCGTCGTCAAAGTAGGTCTGTTCTTGATTTTTTTGTACAAGCACTACTTGCTGACTCTATTAATTCTCAGTCTCGCCCTTCCCTAGTTCCTCAATTTTAGACCTGAATCCTTACGATTAACGAGTGTTTGTGAGATTTTAGATATTATTGAGAATTAACTAATAAAGGATGAATTATCAAACCAATCAAAAGGAGTATAATTCATCCTGTATATTTCTAGTTACCAGCAAATAATCCTTGTCCTGCACTGCTGAAGATATCTTGAGCATTAACCAAGGTGGTAGTACCAGCACCACCAGGGCCTGCGATTGTTTGTTGACCTACTGCTAGATTTTTTTGCTCAAAGGTGCTCAGGACTTACGCAACTGGCACAAAGAGCGGGTAGGGCTGCGCCTTACCCCGTGACAATTCAAATCAAACCAAGCACATAAGAATACTTGGGCGTTTTAGTT
>NZ_JACJQJ010000148.1 GCF_014696615.1 Nostoc linckia FACHB-104
AATGTCAACTATATCAAGCTGTTAAGTCATATTTTTATACATTTATTGATTAGTTTTAACTTAAATAACTAATTATTTAGCATAACAAGTCCTGAAGAACCTATATTTAAAGAAATATCTGGGATTCTGGATTGGGGATAAATCCCAAATCCAAATATTTACAACTCAAAAGTACTGACTGTGAGAATACGAGATATTAGGGCAAATGTTTTGTATAAAAAGCCACATATTTATCTGAGAGCTAATCTTAGTACATAAGGGTATATACCAGACTCATGTCTAAAATTGGTTACTCTTGAGTTCTTAAAGTTTGGGCTACAAGATAGACTTTGCTCCATTCGCCCATTACTTGATGAGTTTTGAGTTTTAACTGTGTAGCTATCACCTCCATAGAGTTACCAGCTTTGCGTAAATCTAAAATTTGCCTCCCCAGTTCAGTTAATTGTTCATAAAGTTGTTGCCATTGGTTTTGCGTTAGACCTAAGTTATGCTCTTGCAAAGAAATTGCTAACCAATTATCTACTAATTCTGGTTTTCCTTTGAGAGCAAAAACCCTTACAGCGTGATAGCTAATTTTTTCTCGTAGTCGGTATACTTCCTTAATCTGCTTACCCAGTTTCTTGGCGATTTCTTCTTGAGGTTTACCTTGCAAATACAATCGCAGCCACTCTACTGCTTCTGCTCCCAGATTTTCTTGTAAATAGGCTTCAAATTCTTGCTGTACTGTTTGACGTAGAACTTGCTGTTCTTCTTGTTCTTGTGCCTCTTGATATTCTGCGATCGCCTGGCTATCAACCAAGTTCACCCGGTTATCATTGTCATCGGTGAGAATTTCTTCAGAAACTAGCCTAATCAAGTCACTGCTGGGTACTTGAGTTAAACCACCACGTTGAGTCCGTCGTAGATAGTTGACAAAGCGGTAAACCAGAAGTGGTTGATTGCGTACTGGTCGCAAGCAATATTCCTCGATGCTGGCAAATAGTAATGTATCTCGCAACCTGCGATCGCTAGTAATTTCCGCAATCGTTGCCATTTGCTCTTGGATATAGGTATCACTTTGCAGCAATTCCTGAAGTACTTCCTGTAGTACATCGATGACGCTACGTTGGCGATCGCGGCTTAAAGAAACCCATGTCTGAATCTTATTCCGCAGTGTCATTAAACTAGCCAACCGCGCTGTGAGGTTGCGATAAGCACGTTCTCTTCCTATCCCCAAGTAACGTTGTTGCAAAATGCGATAACGATATTCCATTGCTTGCTTGGCAATCTCCAGTTCCTTTGGATTGAGCAGATCCAAGCGTTGGGAATCACGTCCTAATAGCCACAGAACAATACTTTCTCTTGTGGCTGCGCTTTGTTCTGGACAATCCGCCAATAGACGAGTTCGCCAATATTGCGCTAGTTTTTCTGCTTCCGTTACTATCACGAGATTGCGCTCCTCAAAACCCTGCTTTAAAGTTTGCATCACAACCCCCATTTGTCGCACTTAACTTAATTTATTGGCAGATGCCCCTAATTTCATCTTGAGTGATGAAAAATTTTAGTGATTCCATTGTTATTTACGTCTGAAAGGACTTAAGTTATGCAAAATTATCTGGTGCTAATCTAAGCTTGTAATCTCCAAGAACTAGAAACTCCACTATTTAAGGCATTCATCTCAAATTGGGAAATTTTAAATTTTTGTAAAGCTATGTCTTGGCCACACAAAGAAAGCAACCTGTACAGCTTAGGTCAAATTGAATAGACTCTTGCTGTGTACGATCTGAAAAAGGCTGACATTTTGCACCTGATCCTGATTAAGAGGAGCGAAGATATTCATCTCTATCCAGACGTAGTTTTATTGCTCTAAGTTTCGCTGCTTAGGAGTTGCTCTGTGGGAATATCAGCATTTTTCAATTCCCATCAACATTTTTGCCACCTAGTTTTGGCTAAAGGCAAGATATACGACATCATTTTGGAAATTCCACTGAAAATTTCATAGTACCCATAAGGGTACTATCTTGATCTATTATCTTCAAAGCTGGCATGAAATGGAAATTTTATCTCGGTTAAAAAGGAATAGCGCATAATGTAAGCAGAGATTACGTTTTGTGTCAAGAAGAACATCGAAGTGTCTGGTTCCCAATTTTCAGCCTGATTGTTGATGGATCGTACCCAATATTAAGCAACTGTGGCGTAGCGGCTAGGAAATTCCTGCTTTTTAAGCTTTGTAATGAGCTTAAAAACTGTTATCTATTTATAATTATTATGGTTATTTAATAATTTATCTATCTGCAGATAGTTACTAAATCCAGTATGAATATAAACAACAGATTTGTGGATGAGACTATGCCCAGAATTACCTAAAGAATTAAGTTTAAGTTCCTCGGGTAACGTTTAATTTGCTGGGTCTGGTTGAGAAGAGATTTAACTTATCTCCTCAAAAGTACTGCTAGCTGCCAAATTTTAGTATTCACCATTTTTATCTTTGATTTTTAACCTAGCCATTTATAGGTATAGGTGTTCGCTTAGCTTTTCCCTAGGAATGCTTACCTTAACTCTATCTAAAAAATATGCGATCGCTATCTAGGCAAAGGAAGCAGCAGAGGAGGAATCTGAATCATTGTTTTTGCTCTCAAAATGGAAAATTGAATTTCTGGAATTTTCTTCAGCCAGCTACATAGAGCGAACATACCAGAAGCCACTATCCATAACTAAAGTATGAAAAACTCTCTTCTCTA
This sequence comes from Nostoc linckia FACHB-104, assembly GCF_014696615.1. Taxonomy (GTDB): domain Bacteria; phylum Cyanobacteriota; class Cyanobacteriia; order Cyanobacteriales; family Nostocaceae; genus Aulosira; species Aulosira linckia_A. Next base: position 2,721 of record NZ_JACJQJ010000148.1, read on the forward strand.
ACCCCTAGTACAGTGCGGCGTAAATAGCGCAAATTTGAGCCAGTGTGTTCGACGGGTTCCCTGGCTTCAAATAACTGCCGTTGGCAGTGTCGGGTTCCGTCCTGCCCAACTTTGTAAGAGAAACAGACCATTTGAAATAGTATAAAAGCGCGGAATACAATCCTTTTGAGTTTTGACTTCCGTATAGCGGTACTAGCCCCTATTTTCAAGACAGCCATTCACGCCAGGTTATGGCACAACCAAGTATGAAAATCTGTTTTTCCCATGACGGCAGTTGCTACAACGCGGGGAACCCCCCTTCGGGTTCGCCAGTCGCCTGCGGAGGGAAAACCTCCCGCAGCGCTGGTCTCACCGCAACGCACTGCCTCTCCCATGCCCTATGCCCCATTTCCATTTTCAAGCTAGAGTTTAGTTAAAAATGAATTTAAATCACAAAAACAATCATAAAGGCAATATTTTGGTGGTGGATGATACCCCAAATAACTTGCGGCTGTTATCTGCTATGTTAACCTCTCAAGGGTATGAAGTCCGCAAAGCTTTAAATGGCAAGATGGCACTGACAGCTTGTCGAGTTGTTTTGCCAGATGTAATTCTACTTGATATTAATATGCCTGAGATGGATGGATATCAAGTTTGTAAAGAACTGAAAAGCGATCGCGTGACTGCTGAAGTGCCAGTGATTTTTATTAGTGCCCTTGATGATGTTTTAGATAAAGTCAAAGCTTTTGATGTTGGAGGCGTTGATTATATTACGAAACCATTTCATGGCGCAGAAGTTTTATCCAGAATTGAAAATCAAATTAATTTACGGTTGTTTCAAATCCAGATTCAAGAAAAAAATAATTTACTGCAAGATGCTCTTGATAGTTTAAAAGCTGCTCAAGTCCAGCAAATTCAAAATGAAAAGATGGTAGCACTTGGGCAATTAGTAGCTGGCATTGCTCATGAAGTTAATAATCCCATTAGTTTTATCTATGGTAATCTTCAATACGCTGGAGAATATATACAAGATTTAGTAAATGTAATTTCAGTATATCAACAAGAATATCCCCAGCCCACAGCAAAGATAGAGAAAATAGTTCAAGAAGTAGATTTAAATTTTGTTACTAAGGATCTGCAAACTTTGATGGGTGCTATGTACAGAGGTGCAGATCGTATCCGAGAAATAGTGCTAGCTCTACAAAACTTCTCCAGGCATGACGAAGCACTAATGAAGCAAGTCAATATTCATGAAGGCATTGACAGCACTTTAGTCATGCTACAACATCGGCTCCGGGAAACAGCATATCGTCCGGCAATTGCTATACTAAAAGAGTATGGCAGCTTACCTTTAGTGACCTGTTATGCCAGTGAACTAAATCAAGTATTTATGCATTTGCTGAATAATGCTATTGATGCATTAGATCAGTCAGCGATTAATAACCAAAGCAAAGAGAATCAAGAAAATGAGCATTGCCATAACACCTCTTTGTTAACTCCAACCCCCCAAATTCAAATTCGTACAGAGTTAACTGAGTCCAATACAGTCAAGATAGCGATCGCAGATAATGGTCTAGGAATAGAAGAGTCGTTGCAATCGAGCCTATTTAATCCATTTTTTACTACAAAACCTGTAGGTCAAGGTAGCGGACTAGGGTTGTCAATTAGCTATCAGATCGTAGTGCAAAAGCATCGAGGCAACATAGCTTGTTTCTCATCCCTAGGCGCAGGGGCAGAATTTGTGATTGAAATTCCTATGGAACAACCAGAATATTTGTAATCAGGGTTTAGTGTTTAGCATTGGTTATTGTTTCTTTACTTCCTCTGCTTGCTCATAGCCTATACCCAGCCCCCAATCCTCCCTCAGAAGTAAATATAAAGAAATCGCGACTTTTTACCTATAAGGGACTACATTTTTTAGTCCCATAAAAGCATAATAGAAATGTGACTGATCTGTTTGCCCCTTTACAATCTCTCAAAGAAGGTCGCTGGTTCAAGCTCATTTGTGGAGCCAGTTTCCAGCATCTACCTGCGGTCAGAAGTTTAACATTAGCCTACACTCTAGCGGGCGCTGACTGTATAGATGTCGCAGCTGATCCAGCGGTGATTGCCGCAGCGCAAGAAGCGTTGCAAGTAGCCAGGACTCTATCTGGCGATGCTCAGAAGCGAGGCTTTAAGTCCCAAGGAAACTTACCATTTTTGATGGTCAGCTTAAATGATGGCGAAGACCCCCATTTTCGTAAGGCAGAGTTTAATCCTACTGAGTGCCCCCAAGATTGCCCTAGACCCTGTGAAAGGATTTGTCCGGCGCAAGCAATTGTATTCAACAGTATAAAAGATAACTACTCGGGTGTGGTATCCCAAAAATGCTATGGCTGCGGTCGTTGCATACCTGTCTGTCCTTATGATATAATTTATACAAGCTCATATATGACAACGCCAGGAGCGATCGCACCACTAGTAATGTCAACAGGAGTAGATGCCGTAGAAATTCATACACAAGTAGGGCGGTTAGCCGAATTTCAACGACTATGGCAAGCAATTTCACCTTGGGTTGAGCAATTAAAGTTAGTAGCGATTAGCTGTCCTGACGGCGAAGGCATGATTGATTACCTTAAAGCGATATATGACCTAATGCACCCGCGTCCCCATGCCTTAATTTGGCAAACCGATGGTCGGCCAATGAGTGGAGATATAGGAGATGGTACGACTTTAGCGGCAGTGAAATTAGGACAAAAAGTTTTGGCAGCTCAGTTACCAGGATATGTGCAGTTAGCAGGCGGTACAAATAGCTACACTGTTGCCAAGTTGAAGGCAATGGAACTGCTTAACAGTCCTGAGTTACGAGTGCTGAGTGCTGAGTGTAAACCTACTACTCAAAACTCAGCACTCAGCACTCAGCACTACATTTCAGGGGTGGCCTATGGTAGTTACGCCCGTGTACTGCTGTCACCAATTTTGGAACAGTTAGAAAATAAGGAGGTGAGTCAAACTAGTGTTAAGGCGACTATCCGCCTAGAAGAAGACGATGTATTACTCTGGCAGGCTGTAGAGCTTGCCCATTCTCTCGTTTCCCAGCTCAAGTCACAACAGGAGCGATAACCGCTCGTTCGTTATCTCTAAAAACGTCACCATAGTAAAGCATGACGATTACAGACGATCTCCAAAAGTTGTTAGACATTTTGCCCCAAGACCTGCGACAAGTACTAGAGAATCATCCTAAAAAAGACAGTTTAGTCGAAGTGGTCTTGGATCTGGGCCGTCGCCCAGAGGCTCGCTTTCCTAATCAAGCTGAGTATCTGAGCGAGAAGCCTGTCACTCAAGAACAAATAGATGATTGCATTCAGCGAGTTGGAACCTTTGGCGGAGATAATCGGGCAGGAATCGAGCAAACTTTGCACCGGATCAGCGCTATTCGCAATCGTACTGGCAAGATTATTGGCTTGACCTGTCGCGTGGGTCGAGCAGTATTCGGCACTATTGGCATGATTCGCGATTTGGTAGAAACTGGTAAATCGATTCTGATGCTGGGGCGACCAGGGGTCGGTAAAACCACTGCCTTACGGGAAATTGCCCGTGTTTTGGCAGATGAACTCAATAAACGAGTGGTAATTATCGACACCTCTAATGAAATTGCTGGGGATGGTGATGTTGCCCACCCCGCTATTGGTCGCGCCAGACGGATGCAAGTAGCTCATCCAGAGCTTCAGCATCAAGTCATGATTGAAGCAGTAGAAAACCATATGCCAGAAGTCATCGTCATTGATGAAATTGGCACAGAACTGGAAGCCTTGGCAGCTCGTACCATTGCGGAACGAGGTGTACAACTGGTTGGTACTGCTCATGGCAACCAAATAGAAAACCTGATTAAAAACCCCACCCTTTCTGATTTAGTGGGGGGTATCCAAGCGGTGACATTAGGAGATGACGAAGCTAGACGCAGGGGCAGTCAAAAGACTGTTTTGGAACGCAAAGCCCCTCCTACCTTTGAGATTGCTGTGGAAATGTTAGAACGGCAACGCTGGGTAGTACACGAAAGTGTTGCTGATACAGTAGATACTCTTCTCAGGGGTCGCCAGCCTAGCCCACAAACTAGAACAGTTGACGAACATGGCAAAGTAGCAATTACTCGTCAGCTGTCGGTAGTCAATGGTCGTGGTGGACAGCAAGCTAGTGGGGAAGACTCCTTTGCTAGCTCACGCACATCTAACGGCTGGCGTTCATCGGGACAGATGGTAGCCTTACCGCCCCTATCTGTAGAACGGGAGAGAGTTACAGGACGCAGTGAGTTTGAGCGTTTGCTGGATGAGTCTTTTAATTACTCCGAGGCTGTGGATTTGAGCGCCAGCAGGCAACCAGGGCCAAATGGCGAAGATTTACCACTGCACGTTTACCCCTACGGTGTTAGTCGTCATCAACTAGAGCAGGTAATTAGCGTACTCACTTTGCCAGTGGTATTGACAAAAGATATCGATAGTGCTGATGCAATTTTGGCATTGCGATCGCACGTTAAAAACCACGCCAAATTAAGGCAAATGGCTAAAGCGCGTCATGTGCCCATCCACATGATTAAGTCCAGCACCATCCCACAAATTACCCGTGCTTTACGACGGTTGTTGAACATTGACGATCCAGAAATCGCTGATGATCGAGACCTGCAACTGTTATTGCACAGTGGTAGCGATGACGAAATGGATGCTTTGGAAGAAGCTAGACTTGCTGTTGAGCAAATAGTCATTCCTAAAGGACAACCAGTTGAGTTATTGCCTCGTTCTCCCCAAGTCCGCAAAATGCAGCATGAGTTGGTAGAACATTATCGACTCAAGTCTCATAGTTTTGGTGAAGAACCAAATCGCCGCTTAAGGATTTATCCGGCATAATTTCACCTCGCTCCCCTCTTCTAGTTTTAGAAGAGGGGATTTAATTTTATATTTTGAATTTACAATCTTCACCGTCTGACAGTTGCAAAATCTAAAAAAATACTATTTTTTATTGATTAAAACAATGTTTGTGACAAATACATTATCCATCTGTCACATTAGACATAATTGAGATAATTTCTAATTTTTTTAATCCCTACTTCCGATAGAGTTAACCTCGCAAAATCTAAGTTGAATAGTAAGTGTTAGATATTGCAAACCAACGGGAATTAATAGAACTACCGTTAATTTTCTCAATTCAGTTGGCTGAGTGATATTGCATTAGCAGATTAGATAGGACTTACACAAGCAAAATTTGTCATTGCGACCGGAACGTAGTGTAGGGAAGCAATCCGATAATTTTATGCGATTACGTCGCTACGCTCGTAATGACGTAATCCCGTGACTTTTGCGTAAGTCCTATTAGATTCTGTGAATATTTTCAGGAATTAGAGGTAAAAGAGAATATGGAAAACATCAACGCGGCAAAAATGGCAGAGCGTTATTGCGCTTTATCAATTGGAATTATCTATTTGCTGTTAGGTTTAGCCGGATTTATACCTGCTTTAGTTTCAATACCAGGAACTCACATGTCTTATATCCCACTTGATGAGTCTCCTAACGCTTATGCTGCTGGATTTGGTTATATATTTGGACTATTCCCCACTAATTTCTTGCATAATATAGTGCGTTGTGGCGTAGGTTTATGGGGAATTTCCTCTTTCACCAGTGCTAGCAGTTCCCGCATTTTCATTCGTGGTTTTGCAATAGCTTATATTGTGCTAGCAATCATGGGATTATTACCATTTGCTAAAACCTCATTTGGTTTCATGCCGCTTTTTGGTAACAATGTTTTGGTCAATGCTCTAGCTGCGATCGCAGCTATTTACTATGGCATCATTATACCTGCGAAGGTTGAAGGCGTGAGTGTAGCACAAAGGTCTTAATATCTAACCCTCTTCTGTCACTCTCCGGAGTAAGCAAATAGTAAAAAAGCTAAATCATCCAGAAGCATAACAGGGTTTAAATTGATTCATTGCCGCAATTAAATGATTGAAT
>NZ_JACJQJ010000149.1 GCF_014696615.1 Nostoc linckia FACHB-104
CAAGGGTCAATAGTCCAGGGTCAAAGGCTAGCTTGGACTTTGGACTCTTGACTTTTGACAACCTGAGTGCGAAATACACAATTTAAATGCGTAACAGCTTAGATGTCTTACAAACGTTTTTTGAATAGGTAATATCAATTTGGAAACAGCCCACAGCCTTACTCTTGGGTATATGTGCAATAATTCCTCAATTAAAAATGCTAGTAGCTTTTGAGCAAATCTATGTCTGCGGAATTTTGGGAAACTCAAAGGGGCAATGACGAGAGTATCACGTTTGGTTGTAATATAGCGAACTACAGAGATAAGCTGATTTTACTGTTTTAAAACTGCGATCACTCCCAAATTTTACTGCATTTCCTGTATCGAACTATATCACTACGGATAAAATCGCTAATTTGATGCAGATATACAGAAGTGTGGTTGAGCAATGATGGCGATCGCTTCCCCTTCCGTAGAGTACAGCACAATTCACGTAAATCCTATTACAAGGGTAGGGGTTAAAGGTTTTTTCTTGCCCTTTTCCCCTTCCCCTTTTGCCTTTAACCGACAAGTATTGACTACACTTCTACCTTGTTAAATCCGACATCACCATCGAAAAAGTCTGGGGTGCTGTGATAGAGTGCGGCATCGATACGACAACCTTGATAGGCTAGAACATATAACTCTTTCAGGTCGTTCATTAGCGGATAGCGGGGGTTCGCGCCTGTGCATTGGTCGTCAAATGCTTGTTCTGCCATTTCTTCCAGCTTGGCATAGAATTCTTGATCTTCATCACCTAAAGCTTGTTTAATTGTGGCAGGAATATCAATTTGACGTTTGAGATTCTCAATTTCCCTAATCAATAATTCCACTTTTTCATCGGCTGTATTGCCACCTAAACGCAAGTGGTCAGCTATTTGAGCATATCTATCCTTGGCATTAGGATATCTGTACTGCGGGAATATCGCTTGCTTAAAGGGAATATCCGTAGCGTTGTAGCGGATGACGTGGGAAATCATCAAGGCGTTAGCGAGTCCGTGGGGAACATGGAAGGTAGAACCGAGTTTGTGCGCCATTGAGTGACAAATACCCAAGAACGCATTCGCAAAAGCCATACCTGCAATTGTGGCGGCGTAATGTACTTTTTCCCGCGCTTTCGGGTCGTTCACACCATTTTTGTAAGCACTTGGTAAATATTTAAACAATAACCTAATCGCTTGCAGTGCTAAACCATCTGTAAATTCAGTTGCCATTACTGATACGTAGGCTTCTAAGGCATGAGTTAATGCATCAATACCACCGTATGCCGTTAATTTTTTGGGCATATTTAACGTCAGTTCCGGATCTGCGATCGCAATATTCGGAGTTAATGCATAATCTGCTAAGGGGTATTTCACGCCTACTCTGTCATCTGTGACGACTGCAAAGGGTGTCACCTCTGAACCAGTACCTGAAGTTGTGGGAATGGCCACCATGATGGCTTTTTGTCCCAAAGGCGGTAATTCATAAACCCGCTTGCGGATATCCATAAACCGCATCGCCAAGCCTTCAAACTCCACATCGGGATGTTCGTACATCAACCACATGACTTTTGCTGCGTCCATTGGCGAACCACCACCAATAGCAATAATTACATCTGGTTGATAACTTCTGAGTAAGGCTAAGCCTTTATTGACATTCGATAATGTGGGATCAGGTTCAACATCGTGAAATACGTCATGTTTCACGCCAATTTCGTCTAACACCTGGGTAACTTTATCGACTATTCCTAAATCAAATAACGGTTTATCGGTAATGATGAAAGCGCGTTCCTTACCTACTAAATCTCGTAAAGCTATAGGTAAACAACCATATTTGAAATAGACTTTGGGTGGAATTCGGAACCACAACATATTTTGCCGACGTTGCGATACCGTTTTAATATTCACCAGGTGATGAGGTGTGACGTTATCGGAAACTGTATTACCTCCCCAAGTACCACAACCTAAAGTTAAAGATGGGTCTAGCTTAAAGTTATATAAATCGCCAATTGCACCTTGAGAAGATGGCGTATTAATCAGGACACGCCCGGTTTTCATCTTATTCTCAAAATAAGCAATGTCATCTAAATTTGCGGGGTTTGTATACAGTACCGATGTATGTCCTAGCCCACCAAATTCTATCAATTGTTCAGCTTTATCTACAGCTTCATGGAAGGTCGAGGCACGATACATAGCCAAAATTGGTGATAATTTTTCATAAGCAAAAGCTTCACCTGCTCCTACTGTATCAACTTCACCAATCAAGACTTTATAAATCTTCGGTGTTTGGAAATAGTTATTCTCACTATCATCATCAGTTGGCAGATAAATTCCTGCTAACTTCGCTAAATTATCTACTGACTGTCCTACAATTGCTGGGTTTAATCTGCCATCCTTTAAAATCACATTACCTAGCTTTTGTTTTTCCTCTTCATTGAGGAAATATGCACCCCGGCTGATAAATTCCTGTTTGACTTTTTCGTAAACATCATCAACCACAACAACTGATTGTTCCGAAGCACAAATCATACCGTTGTCGAAAGTTTTACTTAATAAAATTGAACTAACAGCAGTTTGAATGTGGGCGCTACTATCAATTACGGCTGGAGTATTACCAGCACCAACCCCTAACGATGGGTTACCAGAAGAATAAGCAGCACGTACCATTCCGGGCCCGCCAGTAGCTAAAATTAATCTAATATCTGGATGCTGCATTAAAGCTTTGGATAAATCCACCGTTGGCTCATCAATCCAACCAATAATATCTTCTGGCGCACCTGCAGCAATTGCAGCTTTGAGGATAATTTTCGCTGCTTCTACAGTACAATTTTTCGATTTTGGATGGGGCGAAAAAATAATGGCGTTCCGAGTTTTTAAAGCAATTAATGCCTTAAAAATTGTTGTCGCAGTCGGATTAGTTACAGGGACAATTCCAGCAACAATACCTACAGGTTCAGAAATCTTTTGAATCCCAAATGTATGGTCTTCTTCAACAATTCCGCAGGTTTTTTCATGTTTGTATTTGTTGTAGATAAATTCTGATGCAAAGTGGTTTTTAATCACTTTATCTTCTACAATCCCCATACCTGTTTCTGCAACTGCCAATTTAGCGAGACGAATCCGTTCTGCGTTAGCAGCTAAGGCAGCTTTTTTAAAGATTAAATCTACTTGTTCTTGTGAGTAATTTGCATACTTGGCTTGTGCGGCTTTCACTCGTTGCACAAGGACTTCCAATTCTTCGATATTAGTGATTTGCATATTTCTTCCTTTGGCAAAATTTTCTACAGAGATTGCACTCTTTAGTTTCAATTAATCAAACTTCGTTCCACGCAACTACTTAAATCGCAAAAATTTCTCTACTGCGAAATATATCTAATGCTGCTTGTATTTGTTCTGGAGAGGGTGGAGAAGTGTTTTTTAATAGGTATTCATAACCTAATTCTTGCCATTTATATTCTCCCATTTTATGAAATGGCAAGACCTCTAATCTTTCAACATTCTTGAAGGTAGCAATAAAATCCGCTAGCCTGGTCATATTTTCTCTATTATCAGTTAGACCTGGAACTAGAACAAATCGCATCCAAGTAGGCTTATTAATTTCATTCAGATATTGAGCAAAGGCTAATGTTGGTTCAATGTTACCACCTGTAACTCTAGTGTAAGTTGCTGGGTCAAATGATTTCATATCCAGCAAAACTAAATCTACAAATTCTAATACAGATTTAGCCGATGCTAAATTACAAAATCCTGAAGTATTTAACGCTGTGTGAATACCCAATTCTTGGCAACGTTTAAATATTTCTCGTACAAATCCAGCTTGCATCAATGGTTCTCCGCCACTGATTGTCACACCTCCATGAGAATATCTCATATAAGATGTATACTTCTGAATTTCTGTTACCAGTTCGTCAATGCTGACTTGCTTACCATTTTCTAGATAGCGGGAATCAACATTGCTGCAATAAAGGCAGCGCAGAGGACAACCAGATGTGAAAATTAAGAATCGAATACCAGGCCCGTCAACTGCTGCACAACTTTCTATGGAATGGATGTAGCCGGAAGTAATTATTTCTGGCAATCTTTGACTATTTTCTATTGCGTGATTTTCATTTGAACAATTGGGGAATTTGAGATTGTGCATAAGTTCTACCTTGTTTGAAATCAGCCATCGACCTGGCTTTTCACTCTTACTTTGAGTTATAGGTAACAAATGTGAGGAAGTTGTGGGGATATTTTGGTGTCCACAATCAATTTCAAAAAATAAATTTTCTTTTGTATGATCCCCATTCGATACGCATCAAAATAGGGAACTTTAAGGTTCAGGATAAGTTAAGGAATCATGATATTGGAATTTTTTAAGAAAGGAAACAAGGGCGGATAAATGCATTGCCTATAAGAGTTTCATATAATTTAATCTGCACATTAGATGTGTTTTAGGGGTAGCAATTTTAAATTTAATGCTGTATTGGATTGCAAAAATAATATCCCCGATTTTTCTAAAAAATTGGGGATATTATTATCTGTTTTCTGTAAGCGCTTAGATGCAACAATACGCTTTTTATGAGAGTAGAATCGCATCTAGATAGCTACTTTTTACAGACTGCTGAACCTTAAAATCGTTCGTGGAATGTCCGTTGAATCACATCAAGTTGCTGTTCGCGGGACAATTTAATAAAGTTCACCGCGTAACCAGAAACCCTAATAGTTAGCTGCGGATATAACTCTGGATGTTCCATAGCATCCATCAACATTTCTCGTTGTAAGACATTAACGTTGATTTGATGTCCGCCATCATGGAAGTAACCGTCAAGCATTCCCACGAGGTTGCTGATTTGGTCAACTTCTAACTTACCTAAAGCAGATGGTACAACCGAGAAGGTATTGGAAATCCCATCTTGCGCGTATTCGTAGGGAAGTTTGGCTACTGATTCTAGAGAAGCAACAGCGCCTTTACTATCCCTTCCATGCATCGGGTTTGCACCAGGCGCGAAGGGTTCACCAGCTTTTCTTCCATCAGGTGTGTTCCCTGTTTTCTTCCCATAGACAACGTTGGAGGTTATTGTCAGTACCGATTGTGTGGGTGTGGCTTGGCGATAAGTGGGATGTTTACGCAGTTCAGTCATGAACTTGGTAACTAAATCTACGGCTATTTCATCAACCTGATTATCGTTGTTGCCATATTTCGGGAAATCGCCAGTAATTTCATAATCGACGGCTAATCCGGTTTCATTCCGCAAAACTTTGACTTTGGCGTATTTGATGGCGGATAAAGCATCTGTGACCACCGATAAACCTGCAATACCGCAAGCCATTGTCCGTAAAATATCCCTGTCGTGCAAGGCCATTTCAATACGTTCGTAGCAGTATTTATCGTGCATGTAATGGATGACGTTGAGAGTATTGATATAAGCTTTTGCCAACCACGCCATCATCCGTTCTAACTGATCCCACACCTCTTGATAGTCTAGATACTCTGATGTGATTGGTGCGATCGCAGGTGCAACTTGTTCCCCTGATTTTTCATCCTTACCGCCATTGATGGCGTACAGCAAGCACTTAGCCAGATTGACTCGCGCACCAAAAAACTGCATCTGTTTCCCAACTCTCATAGCTGAGACACAACAGGCGATCGCATAATCATCTCCCCAGTACAGGCGCATTAAATCGTCGTTTTCGTACTGAATGGAACTGGTATTAATTGAAACTTTTGCACAGTAACGTTTAAAGCTATCTGGCAAGCTTTCCGACCACAACACGGTTAAATTTGGTTCTGGCGCTGCACCTAAATTATACAAAGTATGTAGAATACGGAAACTATTTTTCGTGACCAAAGGCTTACCATCTTCACTGACACCACCCACACATTCTGTAACCCACGTGGGATCGCCGGAGAAGAGTTGATTGTAATCTGGTGTTCGCAAAAATCTCACCATTCGTAGTTTCATCACGAAATGATCCATGAGTTCTTGCACTTCGGACTCGGTGATTGTTCCTTGTTGTAAGTCTCGTTCAAAGTAGATATCTAAGAATGTAGACACTCGTCCCAACGACATCGCCGCACCGTTTTGTTCTTTGACAGCTGCGAGGTAGCCAAAATATAGCCACTGCACAGCTGCTTTCGCTGTGGCTGCGGGTTGGCTAATATCAAACCCGTAGCTTGCAGCCATTGTCTTGAGTTCAAACAATGCTTTGATTTGTTCGGAAATCTCCTCGCGCTGGCGAATAGTCTCTTCGTCGATGACATCTAACTCTAAAGATTGCAATTGTGCTTTTTTATCTTCAATTAGAGCATCAACGCCATACAAAGCCACTCGTCGATAATCTCCAACAATTCTGCCCCGTCCGTAAGAATCAGGCAAGCCGGTAATGATCCCATAGTGACGACATAAGCGCATTTCGCGGGTATAAGCATCAAATACGCCATCGTTATGAGTTTTGCGGTATTTGGTAAATATCTCTGCGGTTTTGGGATTAAGTTCGTAACCGTAAGCTTTTAGCGCATCTTTAACCACACGAACCCCGCCTAATGGCATAATTGCGCGTTTTAGCGGTTTATCAGTTTGCAATCCTACTACTTGTTCCAGTTCGCGGTTAATATAACCCGGTTGATGAGAGGTAATTGTCGAGACAACTTCTGTATCTGTATCGAGAATCCCCTTTTCGCGTTCAACTGACATTAAGTCCTTGACTTGATCCCAGAGTTTTTGAGTAGTTGGAGTTGTACCTGCTAAAAAAGATTCATCACCATTGTAAAGAGTGTAATTGTTTTGGATGAAGTCGCGGACGTTGATTTCTTCTATCCATTTGCCACTGTTAAAGCCTTTCCATTGTGCCAACATCTTTGAGATGTCCCCCAGTTGATGAAGCTGATAATTGACTGCGGTATCTTTTGCGGGATAACGTAGCACATTTGACTTTTATATTAACAACACCTTTAGGAAAAAAAGAGGGTAAACACGTAAGAATGATGCAGTCTGTTCATATTGAAGAGAAAAGCCAGCAGGGTGCGTTAGCTAGCGGAAAGTACCGAAAATCTCGCATGGTGCGTTAGCCTACGGCGTAACGCACCCTACTCAAAGAAAAGTGAAATTTTCTGGCTTGTGTAGGGATAATTTGCTTATTGTCTTCATTGAAAAATTTAGGATTATTTTATTTTTGGAATTCTCCAAAGTTACAGGTGGTAAATGGGTACATTAACTTCATGACATTCTGTGTGATGAAGGAAAATGGATAATCCTAACCTACAAACTCATCAATTGCCAAGCAAGGAAATTTATCAAAGAATTTTTCATAATATCCAAAAAGTTATAAAAGGGCAATCAACTGCAATTAGAAAATTGCTATCAGCCTTTGCTAGTGGTGGACACGTACTGCTAGAAGATTATCCGGGAACTGGAAAAACAACCTTAGCAAAAGCTCTCGCATACTCTGTAGATGTAGCTTTCAAGCGGATTCAATTTACACCAGATTTGTTGCCTTCGGATATTTTAGGCTTATCCATGCTTGATCCCAGCGAACGCACCTTTCATTTTCACGAAGGGCCGATTTTTGCTCATATTGTCTTGGCTGATGAAATTAACCGCGCTTCACCACGTACCCAGTCTGCACTACTAGAAGCTATGGCTGAGTTTCAAGTCAGTCAATCACGGGAAAAACCCACAACCAAGCATGAAAGTATGATATTTTCCCAGATGGTACTCCAAATTGAGGTTGTGGTTCACTAGTGCAACAT
>NZ_JACJQJ010000015.1 GCF_014696615.1 Nostoc linckia FACHB-104
GCACAATGGAAATCTGATAACGTTCCTCAAGTCTTAGCTCATCGTTGTGCCTATCTCAACGGATTAATCTTTGCTCGCTAAATAAAAAATGGGATGCTCCCAAAGTAATCTCTGCAATTTTCCAAAAATAGTAAGATAGATTAATTAAACAAAACTGCATCAATCAAATAAAAGGGTATGAATTTCCAGATGCCAGTTGTGATTAGAATACTTCACAACTGACCGATAGAAAGTCACAGTAACCATTAGTCATGGCAGATTACAAAATTAATTATTTGATGCCCCATTCCCATTAGTAGAATAAATTATTTGGTGTAATGTGCGGAGCAATTCTTGTTCGTTATAAGGTTTAGAGAAATATGCTCTTGCACCCAACTGCATTGCTAGTTGTCGGTGTTTATCGCTACTACGAGAGGTCAACATAGCAATAGGAATATTTTTCATATCATCGTTTGATTTAATCCGACCTAAAAACCCGTAACCATCAAGACGGGGCATTTCAATATCGCAAATTACTGCTTGAACTTGTAAGCCACTTTGAAGTTTATCTAAAGCATCTTGTCCATCTTTTGCTTGTTCTACTTGATACCCACCTTTTTCTAAAGTCAAGGCTAAAAAGCGGCGAACATTGATTGAATCATCGACAATCAAAATTGTGCTTTTTTGGTTAACAACAGATGCTACTGCTGGTTTGTCTTCACCAGATATCAAAAAGGCAGTTTTTAATCTAGCTGATGGTAATTGATTATTTCTGGAAGTACGTTGATGAGTAGTAATTGTGTACAGTAATTCGTTGGCATTGACCAGTGCTACTACCCGACCATCACCCAGAATTGTACAGTTACTAAAACCTTCAGGTAGAGGAATGTTACCCTCAACTTGGCGAATAGCAACTTCTTGTTCACCCCAACAACGGTCTAGTTGTACAGCCATTGGCTGATTGCCGCTTTTAACAATTAATACACAACTCGCATTGATAGCTGGGGGAGTTTCTAAATCAGGGCTATTATAACGGGGGCCATTAAACTCTAAGTGTCTACTCAGGCGAATTAAGGGCAGCATAGTGCCTTGCCAATTGATCACTTCGCTACCAGCGATCGCAAATACCTGTTCGTTTTGCAGTAAGAATATTTCCGAGACTACATCTGTAGGGAATGCCAACAGCATTCGGTTGCTTTCCACCAAAAGCACTCGTGCAACTGACAGCGTAAATGGTACGGATAGGGTAAAAGTAGTCCCTACGCCTAGTTCGGTATCAACTTTGATATCGCCTCGTACTTGTTTGAGTTTGTTGCGTACCACATCCATCCCCACACCACGACCAGAAAGTGCGGTGACATGGTCGGAGGTGGTAAACCCTGGCTCAAAAATTAGTGATAACAGTTCTTCATCGCTAGCACTAGCCAATAGCGAAGCATCTAGCCCCATTGCTAAAGCGCGGGCGCGAATTTTTTCTAGTGAAATACCCCGACCATCATCACGGATCGTAATGATTGTGCGGTCTCTACGGTGAGTAGCTTTAATTTCAATTAAGCCTTGTTCTAATTTCCCAATGCTGCTGCGGGTAGCTGGATCTTCAATTCCATGATCGAAGGCATTCCTTAACAGGTGCATTAAAGGCTCATTCAAAGCTTCTAAAATGCTACGTTCAATTAAGGTATTACCACCTTCAATTTTTAACTGCACATTTTTGCCATACTCGACATTCAAGTCACGGATAGCGCGAGGAAAACGCTCGACTAAATCTGATAGCGGGCGCATCCGTACTTGGGTGAGTTTTGTTTGTAACTGCTTAGATGTTTTGTTCAGCTTCCGAGCAATTTGATCAGTATCATCAACACTTAGCTGCACATCAGTGGTAACTTCTTGTACCTGAACAATGGTTTCCATAACTTCCTGCGATAGCAGGTTTAATTCGTTATAGCGATCCATTTCTAGGACATCAAAGTTAGTCTCGATGCCATCATTCGGATGGTTTTCATCAGCCAGCGATCGCATCCCAGAAGCGCTGAAAGTTTGAGTGGAAATTCTATCGTAGGCAGCGCGTAATTCTTGGTTTTCTCTTTCTAGTCCTTGGACACGCTGACTGAGGTTGCGGACGAGTTTACGTAGCCTTTCTAGTTGCAAATTCAGCCCATTCCGCTGAATAATTAATTCTCCAAACAAATCATTAATTTGCTCAAGTTGCTTACTGGGAACCCGGACTGTATTTTCTTGAATTTCCCGATCTTTGCCCATAGCAACTGAATCGCCTTTGCGCTCGAGAAATCTGTAATCTGTTATGGGAATTTCTCTAGCAGCTACTAAGCTTGGCTCAGAAACTTCAACTGTATCTGAGGACTCATTAGCAAATTCGATATCTAAAGTTTCAAAACGAGCTGGAACAATCGCATCGTCTTCATCGGGCCAGGGTTCCTCAGCTTCTTCCGATTCCAAAACATCTGGTGAGAAGATTTCTGGTTCTAACAAGTGGGTTGCGGCTGTATCTGTAGCGAAAAATTCCGCAATTGTTGCTTGTTTGGAGGACAGAGTATTTGCTGGCTGAATGGCTGGCGCAGACGCTAAATCACCCAGTTTGATTTCTGTGGGTAGCTGATCGAGTTGATTGGTCAATACTAAAGCTTGCGATCGCCGCCATGCTTGTAATGCTAACCGAGTAATTTCTTCTATTTGATCTGGACTAGCAGCTTCTAGATGATGTGTGACTGACTCGCAAAGCTGAGTAAAAGCTGGCAACTGGAGCATTTCTCCTAAGCCTGCTAGTTCAGCTGCCATAATTGCCACCTCTTCTTGCAAACAAGGCTGCTGTTCATCTGCTACTACAGCTTCTAAACGCTGTAAACAGCCTTCTACTTCTGTTTCAAAGAGTAAGGGTATGATATCTTGCCCATCCTCTGGGGAGAGCATAGTTGTAGCGTCTTCTGGAACAGGATCGCCCAAACGCTCATGCAATTCATCAAATACTGGATAACAAAAAGTTTGTAACCACTGTTCTTCGATTGCATTGCCTTCGGAGAGCAATTCTACTATTTGACGTAACCAGTCAACCCCAGATAACAATAAACTTTGCAACTGGGTATCTATTTCTAAGGTATTTTTGCGTGTTTTTAAGACCTTAAAGGAATCTTCTAAACGATGGGCTAAATCGCTCAACGTCCGAAATCCCATCATTCCCGCTCCACCTTTAATGGAATGAGCGGCTCGCAGTGCCCCGTTAATCTTTTCTAAATCGATGCGATTACTAGTGTCAATTTCCAGCAATACCGCTTCTAAGGTATTGAGGTAATCAGTGGCTTCTTCCAGAAATTGCATCTGGATTTCCAGTTCTTTGTCCTGTGACATGATTTTGGTGAGTTGTTAAGCTAATGCGCGTCTAGTAGAGCATTTTTTTGATATTTGTCATTTATTCAGTTGTTTTTTGGCTCAGCAATGGCTGAATAATGCCAAAACTAACTGAGCTTGAATGTTCCCACAGTTTCCTGTAACTCTTGAGAAATTTCTACAGTTTCTTGTAAAGATTGTGAAACTAATCGGGAAGAATCGCTAGTACGTTGTGATACAGCAACGATTTCTTTCATCAAGTGACTGACAGTTTGAGATGTTTGTACCTGAGATGCGGTTGCAAGAGAAATAGACTGCACTAGCTCGTCTATTTGACGTGATACATCCAAAATCTGAGCCAGGCTTTGTTTAGCATCTTCAACGATGCGCGTGCCTTCGACTACTTGAGTGGTTCCCACTTCCATCGCCTGTACTACTTCGCTGGTTTCCCGTTGGATATTTTCCACAATTTGTTCAATTTCTTGAGTTGCAGCAGCGCTTCTAACTGCGAGTTCCCCAACTTCTTCAGCCACTACAGCAAAACCTTGCCCTTCTTCACCTGCACGTGCAGCTTCAATCCCCGCATTAATTGCTAGCAAGTTAGTTTGGACAGCGATTTGATTAATCAAAGACACCACACGAGAAATTTGTTGTGAAGATTCTCCTAAGCGCTTTACTTTTTTGGCAGTTTCACCAACAGTTTCTCGCAGAGAAAGAATGTTTTGCACTGTCAAATCCATTGCTTGTCCACTCTTTGTTGCAGTATGAGCAGCATGGTTAGCAATTGTGGCAGCTTGTTGGGCATTTTCTGCTACAGCTTGGATGGAATAAGTCATTTGGTCAACTGCATCCAACGTCCGGTTGATTTCAGCGGCTTGGTTCATTGCTTCTTCTGCTAGCTGACGGATTGCGCCTTCATTAGAACCAATTGCTTGATTTACCTGGGACGCAGCTTCTTTGACTTGGGTGACAATTTCGCGCAAGTTTTCGACAATCGAGTTGAAAAAGTCTGCAACGGTGCCAATTTCTCCTGCTGTTACGTCAGCACGTACTGTCAAATCTCCCCTTGCAGCACCTTCGACGTTACTGAGCAATTCTAAAAGTTGCATTTGCAATGCTTCTTTTTGTTGCCGTTCTTCTTTGGTGTCTTGTTGTGCAGCGGATTTGGCTTGTTCTAGTTCCTCTAGTAGCTTGGCTTGTTCTAAGGCAAAGCCAATTTGAGATGCTGTCTGGGTGAATAATTCAATTTCTGAGTGCTGCCAATTCCGCGGACTTTCGCAATGATGGGCAATCAATAAACCGACAAGTTCATCTTGAAGGAGAATAGGAGCAATTAAATTACCTTGGACAGCAAATTTCTCTAGAATTTCGATATAACAATTGGCTTCAGCCAGTCCAGCTTCTTGATAGATATTAGCGATCGCTCTGACTCTTCCTTCGCGATACAGTTGTACATGGCGTTCCCGAAAACAAGGGTCATCAATCTGCACTCCCATCATTTTCGGCCAAACACCTGTCACAGCTTCTGCCACCACAACTCCATCCCAGGTTTCTGGATTCAATTTATAGACGATGACTCGGTCTACTTTCAGTGCTTGCTGCACTTCGTTAACTGCTGTGAAGTAAATATCTTCAGTTTTGAGATTTCTGCGAATTTCTAAGGTAATATCTGCAAGTATTTTCGCTTTTTGTGCTTCTCGCTCTTGCTCCCGCAGCAATACCTGCAATTGTTCTGCCATTTGGTTAATATTGACACCCAATGCTCCTAATTCGTCTGCTCTTTCAACTTCGAGACGGGTATGAAGTTGACCTTGACCCAGCTTGCTGACAGCTTCTGTGGCATTCAAAATTGGCTTTGTGGATTGTTTCGCTAACCAAGCGGCGATCGCAGCAACAATTAAGGCGGTTAATGCTGTACCAATGGCGATCGTCCACAATAATTCTCTTTGGGGTGCAAAGGTGATTTCTGTATCAGTTGCAATCACTGCATCCCATTTTAAATCCGGTAATCCTGCAATTTTGATCGAGGGTACATAGGTTAGTAATTGCTGTTTTTTACCCAGTTGGTTAACTGTAATAAAAGTATCTATTTTATTTTTGCTTTGTCGTTGACCCAGTCCCGGAAAATCTATTTTGGCATCTCTACCTTCTTGATTGTTTTGTGTGGCTAGAAAAACTTTCCCAGATTTATCTAGTAAATGATACTCATGACCAGGATAGGCATAGTTTTTGATAGTTTCCTCTAACATTTTTACGGGTAGACGTGCCCTAACTACACCAATATTTTGCCCTGTTGCCGCATCTTTCACAGGTGCGGCAATATGAACGCTGACAGCACCAGTAGTTTTTGATTTTTCTGGCTGACTAATAATTGCTGTCTCTTGTTTTAACGCGTCTTGAAAATACTGACGGTCTTTATGATTTTCTAGAGGTTCACCACTAGACTGGACAATCACATTTCCTTGTAAATCGAAAAAAGCAATACTGTCATAAGCTTTGTAAGTTTTGACAATTTGGTCTAAAAGTGATTGTTTTTGTTGAGCAGATATGCTGTCTCTGAGTTGGGGATTTGTCAAAAAAGGTAGATCTGAGAGTAGCTGTACATCTCCATATCTTCCCAAGATGTAACGGTTGACTTTGTCCAATAAGCCAACAGTTTCTGCTTCTTGCGCTTGGGTGATTTGCTTGTAAATTGATTTATTAGCAAAGCTATAGGCGATCGCGCCAATGCCTAAGGTTGGGAGAGTACCAATCGCGATCGCTAATACTGTAGCTTTGGTACCTAAACTGAGCCTATGAAAATAAGTAACTGCCTTTTGCCAAGGAGAAGCATTAGCAGTTTTATTATTCAAGTTAATTGATTGTTTAAGTGTATTATGAGTAACTTTTGCTGATGAAATCGGCAATGAACCATTTTGAGTATTATTACTCTTAGCTGTGTCAGTTTTATTAAACATAAATTAATTCTCCTGTTGATGTGAATGAGAACCCTAAAAACCCCTTTTTTAGTAGTGCACCCTAATCACTGCGGAGAATAGAAGAATGGACAATAGCCTGTGCATCTAATACCAGCAGTACCTCTTGTTCTTGGACAACACATCCACATAAATAAGGTACTAAACTGGATGCTACTTGTCCTACAGGAGAACAAATTTCATCAGCTACGAACTTAGCTGTACCTTTGATTTCTTGCACAATCAAGCCTAAAAGCAGCGATTCTACCCGCACAATGATGACATTGTACTGCCGCAGCCTACTGTCTAAAAATTCTAAATTGAGCATTCTCGGTAGATCAACTACCCAGATGATGCGACTCCGCCAATTCATTAGCCCTAGTATACAAACAGGCATATTTGGCATTGAGGTAACAGACTCAACAGGTACAATGATAGCTTCTTGCGTGTGCTTCATTGATAAAATAGCAGCCGTCTGGTGATTAAGCTGGAACTTAATGTAACCATCTCCTAAATTGTTGGGAATGTCTTTGACAGGAATAATATTTTTTGCACTATTCATGAATTCAATTTGCTACTGATTTGATAGCACGTAAAAGTTGCTCTCGCGTAAATGGTTTGGTTATATAAGCATCAGCGCCTTGTCTCATTGCCCATAATCGATCAATTTCTTGATTTTTTGAACTACAAATTACAATTGGAACTCTTTCTGTGCTGGGATTTTTCTTCAAAAAACGACACAGTTCAAAGCCACTCATCCCCGGCATAACCACATCAGTAACAATCACATCTGGTTGTTGTAATAATGCTTTTTGTAAAGCTTCTTTAGCACCAGTAGCTGGAATTACGTTGTAGCCACTTTCTGTGAGATAATAACTCATTAGTTCCAATTCACTGGGAGAATCTTCGACAATCAGAATTGTGCCAATCAAAGTAAGACTCACTACTAAAATCTCCTAAAAATGTTATTGGTTTTATTAAATCGGGCGCTCGTTATATCCATGACCCATCAGGAAATTAACTGATATGTTTAAAAACCATTTTTAGTAGTTCTGATTGTGTAAAAGGTTTGGTTAAATAACCCGAAGATCTCACCATTTTTGCCTTGGCTCTGTCAATAAATCCTGTTCTGCCAGTTACCATCACAATTGGCGTATCCTTAAACTGTGAGTGTCTCCGCAATAAGGAACACAACTCATAGCCATCTAAATTAGGCATTTCCACGTCTAGTAGAATTAAATCAGGTTTACTCCGCAGTATTTGCATTAAAGCTTTTACTGGATCGTTAATCAGCACAACAGAAAATGTTTCCTCGTCCAAAAAGTGTTTGATGGAATTTAGCACAGTCTGACTATCATCAATACAGGCAATTGTATACAGCCCTTTAGTAACACGTTTTTGAACAAATGTATTCTTTTTTTCTTCAGGACGTGCAAAATTGTTTTGATTAGATAATTGCTGCCCAAACTGGATTTGAGGTTGTGGCTGATTGTGTGATACCTGTGTTCCAGGTATCATTGGTGAGCTTGTAGTTGCAGGAGGTAGTGGTGACTGTGACTGAATATTTTGACGATTTCTAATCTGCTTTTGACAGTGTTCGACTATTAACCGCAAATCCAAGCTACAAAACTTCGGTAATCCATCTAAGGTAGCTTCTGAGTTAAATTCATAACTGCCTTCTTTTAAGGCTAAAAATGGTTCTAGCACATCTTTAGCTAAATCTTCGATGAGAGTTCCTGCCTGTTTAGAGGTAAGATAATCTTGATCTACCAGCCAGCAGATTGCTTGATAGTCTGAGTGTGAAATTGATTGATTTTCACTCATTGTTTCAAACATTAGCCGCATCTGTACGCGAGTGGCACTATTGAGAGCCGGAATCTGCTGACTCAAGCGCCGCAAATGATTGTCTAGCCTTTCAAAAACTTTATCTGAATGAGAGGCATAAGTAAGTTTACCGTCCGTTAAATATATTGACCAGGATATTGTTTCCGTATATACCCTTAAGCATCCTGTAGCATGGCGGCTGGTTAGCTGCGCCAACAGCGATAGCGGATGTAGTTTCTGGAACAACCTGTAGCTACCTATAGGAGTTGTGCTCATTTTGCTTTTACTTCAGCTAAATTCAATACGTGTCAGCTAAACTTGTACATAGTTTTTCTAAGATACCAATTTAGCTATAAAATATTGGTGCTTTGTAGCATAACATACTAAAATACCGATGCCCTTTTGTGGGCAAACTTAACTGTAGCTTTGTTTTCCGATTATAAAGCCTCAAGCAATTGTGAATTTATTGTTAATTTACTTACTTATACTGAGATTATCAGACATCTCTGGACAATAAGTAAATAAAATTTAAAGAGTGGATGAAGTCATTTGTCGATGAGTAACCTTTGTTGAGATTTTCAAAGTAATAATACCCTTGAGCTACCAATATTTACCAATATTTTTCAGTATTTCCACTACTGAAAAAACAATATCAAAACTCCGTTTGTTGTTAATTAAAATATAAGTAAGTTGATTTTTTGGTAATATAAACTACTTTGATTATTTAGTTGCTTGTGCATAACACAATATCTCTATTAAAACCTATAAAGGGGTTAGACCCCTCACCCATATAGTTACCTACGTATATTTTGGGTTAAAAGTAATAATTATAGACTTAGTTTTTACAGAAATTTTCCCTGAAAATTTACGTCTAACAGGGGTACAGTAAATTAGTAGGCAAACTTGGGTATTGAGTATTAGTAAGCTAATCACCCTGATTTTTCAGGCTGATTCCTTTGCTGTCAGAACTACCCCTAAGGGAATGCTGCAGGAACACCCGTGTACGGATAGCTTAAAGGCTGATTCCTTCCCAATCCCATCCTTGTTTTCTTCAAGGGTAGGTTGAGTTTAATGGAGCCATAATTGAAAATTCTTAATATTCAAGAAATTAGCGGTTAATCCATTATTTTTTGGATTACTTAACCCGCCTATCTTTAACCTATTTACATCCTTAAGTTTACCTAATGCTTGTAAAACTAAACAGGCATTAGGTGTAGGATGATCTTGATTTAAAGTGCGGATGAAAGGACTTGAACCTTCACTCCTCTCGGAACTAGAACCTAAATCTAGCGCGTCTGCCAATTCCGCCACATCCGCATTAGTAAAATATCATAACACAACAAATTCTTTATGGGAATAGCTAGCAGCCCGAAAATTTTGCTTAAAGCCCAAAAAATTAAATTTCAAAAAATTTTAATTATTTTAATATCTTGTAATACTATTGCTCTAATTGCACGAATAAAGTGTACTTAGCATCTTTAATGTGATTGGCGGTGCGTTAATAGTTACTTTATAACGCACCCGACAAATGAATCACAGCTTTTTTGGCGGCTAATTCATTGCTACGCGAGGTAAACGATGCTTAAACCCGCAAAGAATCTCCCAAGAAATAGTATCTAATTTCTTTGCCCAATCGTTAGCAGAGATTTGTTCTTTACCCTGTTTTCCTAATAACGTGACTACTTCTCCTTCTTGGATGTCGCGGATATTACTCACATCGACCATCAACTGATCCATTGTAATTGTGCCAATTTGGGGTATGCGCTGACCGCGAATTAACACTTGCATATTGTTGGAAAGATGACGCGGTACACCATCAGCGTAACCAATACCCACAACTGCAATCCGGAGTTCTTGAGGGGCAATAAATTGGTGTCCGTAGCTAACGCCAGTTCCAGCACTAATAGTTTTCACTTGGGTGATACGCGCCTTCACTTGCAAAACCGGCTGGAGGTTGAGGGTATTTTGTAAATGCTCAGAGGGGTACAGTCCGTAAACCGCTAAACCAACACGCACAATGTTGTAGTGCAAGCTGGAATTTGCAAGAGTGGCGGCGGAATTAGCCAAGTGCAAGCAAGATGGTTCAATTCCCATAGCTTTGATTTGAGCGATCGCTTCCTCAAATCGTCTATGCTGTTCTTTCATGATTGTGGTGTCTGGATCATCTGCTGTTGCTAGGTGAGAGTAAATGCTAGCAATAGTCAGATGGGGTAAGCTTTTTACCAACCGTACAAACTCACCTGTTTGTTGCCAGTTAGTTCCTAACCTAGACATACCTGTGTCTAATTTGATATGTACAGGTAAAGGAGAACTATGTTGTATTGCTTCTAGGGTGTTGGAAAATACTAAAGCTTGCTTAGGGCTGCACAATGTTGGTTGGAGTTTCCACTGGGCGATCGCCTGAATTTGTTCGGGGGTTTGGATCGCACCTAATATTAAAATTGGAGCTTTAATACCTGCTTCTCGCAGTTGAATTCCCTCGGGAACTGTAGCGACTCCCAACCAACTAGCGCCTGATTCTAATGCAGTTTTGGCGACACTAACTGCACCATGTCCATAAGCATCAGCTTTGACAACTGCCATTAGTTGAGTCTGTGAAGATAGTAAGCTGACTAATTGCCGGACATTGTGCGATAACGCTGCCAAATCAATTTCTACCCAAGCACGTTGGCACAACCACGCATAGGAATCACATTCTGTCCCGGAGGCTACTCCGGTAATTTGTTTGCTACTTAACATATTTACTTACTCCTATCACACCATACAAGGCTTCTAGATAACCTAGATAATCTATGTATTCAACTTTTGGCAGATGAATCAGATTAATCAGGCAGTTTACCCTTGATTATCGAATTGTCACAAGACCACTACATAGTAGATTTGTGTGCTTTATGTGATAATTTTCTGCAAAATTCATTTTGTAGACCAATGATTATGGTTTACAAAAATTTGACTTTGTTATTAGCTATTATTTATAAGTAATTTTTGCTACTTAGCCTCAGTAAGCATCGCCATGAATAGTCTCAGATCCACACACTAAACTCACCGTAGATAGCTTACCCCTGTAAGGTTATATTAATTCATGCTTAAAAATTGACAATTTAGCGCTTAAAAGTGGCAATTATGGTAAAGGTATAATTTATCCCCATCACACAAATACTATAGATCTGTGTTAATATATATGAAACTAATACCTTGAGCGCTTATCAATGGGTAAGGTTTTAGTCCTCAATGCCTCTTACGAACCGCTCAACATCACAAGTTGGCGACGTGCTGCGGTTTTGTTAATCAAGGGCAAGGCAGAACGCATCGAACATAACGGTAAATTCCTGTACTCGGATTTTCCACTGCCAACAGTAATCCGGTTACGTCATTATGTGCGCGTTCCCTATAAAGAAATTCCTCTCACTCGAAGAAATATCTTGCACCGCGATGGTCATACTTGCCAATATTGCGGTTATACAGGGGACGAGTTAACTCTAGATCATGTCATTCCGCGATCGCGTGGTGGTGGAGATAGCTGGGAAAACATCGTCACAGCTTGTGTGCGTTGTAACGTTAAAAAAGGCAGCCGCACACCTCATGAAGCTCACATGCTTTTACGCCATCCTCCTCGCCAACCATACAGCAGCCTCTATTTTGAGGTGAGCAAGCATCTAAAAAGTGGATTGCATCAAGAGTGGCAAAAATATGTGATAGGTCTTTGAGCTTCAGCATTTAAATCATCAAAATCGATTAGATATTTTCTTGTGCTATCTTGCCTAGGACATAATTTTAGTGTCTTTGGGGGCGGAGAGTAATGGAATATTCACGGACTAAACATATTACTCTTCTATAGTTTGCCTGGCAGTTACAAATATTTTAATATTTGCAAGCCTATAATTATACACTAAAACATCCATAAACTGCAAGGTTCCTAGCGGAATTAGCATGATTATTAAAGTAAATCAGAAAGTAGCACTTTTCGTTAACAATAAAAATAATTGTTAATTGTGCATTAATCACTACGATAAAACTAGGAGCTTGAGAATCACCCTCATCACTGAATACCAATAAAAAAGAAGGTAAAAACTGTCACCTAGTAAATACCAATTCCCAAAATGTACAAAAGCGCTAAAAATATATGATTGGCAGCATTATTGGGCAAAAAAGTTGTATAGCCGCAAGTTTAGACATCCATCAGCTTGGTGTTTTTAAAGGTCAGCTATAGCCCAGTAATAAACATAAAAAGTTCTGTTTATTTCTCTTTAAAAGAGAAAAATAAAGAAGATGAAAAAAAATATATTATCTTGATAATGTTTTTTAAAATACTCAGTAAGATGTTTGCCAGAGGCTATTTATTTTGGCTAGTAGAACTTGGTAGACACTGACTGTTTGTTTTGATAAAAAATAGACCGAGATATATAGTGCTATGCCTCTATATTTTTGCGAAGATCATTATGTGTGGCGAAATCAGTAAAAATCTGATTGTAGTATTTTCCAACGAATTAATGGAGCCTCACGGTTACAACAATATTCCCTATGCAATCGAATTCTTCCTTGATGCAGTTTGAGAGTTTATCATTGACCACAGAGCCGAACCAAGAGGATGCTGAAATAGACCCAGTGCCTGTTGAGGTGCCACTTGCTAAAACCTCCCTCCCACCATCAACAAGTGACGGAGGCATTTATCTAATTCAGCGTAGTAATTCTCTGGTGTCTCAAAAGTCAGAGGAACTGCAAAAAACTCTATTAGCGCACCGACACGAGCGTCAGCTGATCATCTTACAAGACTTTCCTGACCCTGATGCCCTCTCTTGTGCATGGGCATATCAGTTAATAGCCCAGCAATACGATATCAAGTGTGAAATTATTTATGCTGGGACTTTAAGCCACCAAGAGAACATTGCTTTAGTCAAGCTAACAAATCTACCTGCCCAGCGTTGGACACTGCAAAATCTCAAAAGTAAAGATTTGTCATCTTACCAAGGTTTCATATTAATTGATAACCAAGGAACCACAAGTCAACTATTGTCGGCGGTGCAGCAAGCAGGAATACCCCTAGTTGCAGTCATTGACCATCACAGCGTACAAGCGGATCTCAAACCCGAATTTATTGATGTCCGTCCTTATGTACGAGCAACAGCAACGATTTTCACCCAGTACTTACAATCGGGATTACTCACTTTAGATAGCAGCATCAATCAGCATGTTAAATGTGCCACAGCCTTGATGCATGGCTTGCGATCGGATACAAATCGACTGATGCAAGCACAAGAAGAGGATTTTATGGCTGCTGCATATCTGAGTCGATTTTATGATGCCCAGTTGCTAAACGCCATTTTACAGGCGAATCGTTCTAAGCGGGTAATGGATGTAATTGAGCGAGCGCTCAAAAATCGCATCGTACAAAATAACTTTTCCATTGCTGGTGTTGGTTACTTACGTTATGATGACCGCGATGCCATCCCCCAAGCAGCAGATTTCCTCGTAACTGAAGAAAATGTTCACACCGCTGTAGTTTACGGTATTGTTCACGATGAAGATGATGAATTAGAAGTAGTTATTGGTTCTTTGAGAACCACTAAACTTACCCTCGACCCTGATGAATTCATCAAAGAAGCCTTTGGACAAGATAGTAATGGGCGCTTTTTTGGTGGTGGTAGAACAGGCGCTGGCGGCTTTGAAATTCCTATGGGATTTTTATCTGGAGGTAACGAAAATTCAGCTTATGCAAGAATGAAATGGGAAGTTTTTGACACCCAAATCAAGCAAAAATTGTTGAAATTAGTCAATCCCAAAGATAACCCAATTCAGTCAGAGTAAGACTGGACATAAAGTTGAATAGATAGGTGAAGGCTATTACCTCAGCTAAAAAATGGTAATTATTCATCTTTAATTGCATTTAGATTTGAGCCAAGGAATTTTTATTTCTTGGCATTTTCTCTAGTAGAAAATGTACTCAATATAGGAATCTGATTTGATTTATGAAAAAATTTCAGCATGAAAATCGTTGGTACTGATGCGTTACTAACGCATCCTACTGGACTGACACGCCTAAAATGACGCATTAGATTTGATGAAATTAATCGCTGATATAGACGCGGAGCGGCTTCCCTTCCCGCAGAGTAAGCTGATAAATGCAGATTAAATGAATTTTTGCTATTGCACCAAATTAGCTGTATCAATCCACTACTTGAACTTCAAAAATCAAATATGAGTCAGTATGTATAAATTTTGTATAAACAGTATAAGCAAATATGGAATTATATCTGATTCGTCATGGTATAGCCCAAGAGAGAACTGCTGATATTAAGGATGAAGAGCGAATTCTTACCAAAGAAGGAAAACAAAAAACCGAGAAAATTGCCCAGCGCCTAGTCAATTTGGGTTTGGAGTTTGATTTAATTGTTACAAGCCCTTTGGCTAGGGCACGCCAAACAGCAGAGATTTTGATAGCGGCTGGATTAAGTTCTCATATTGAAGAATCTCATCACTTGGCACCTGATGGTAATATCGATAGTTGGGTGAAAAATTGGTTAGAGCCAAGAAATTATTCCCCAAATACCCGACTTGCCGTAGTAGGACACGAACCTAATTTGAGCCAATGGGCAGAAATTCTTCTTTGGGGGGAAGTCAAAGCAGGTTTAGTCTTGAAAAAAGCAGGTATGATCGGGATAAAACTACCAGAAATAGGCTCTCCCCTGGGTCGTAGTCAGATGTTTTGGTTGACACCACCCAAGTACTTGCTTTAACGGTTTTTCACAGTTATGAAAGGACTTAGATTATAACTGGAAACTGTTCTTGCAATAACGATTTCTGGTAAGTTAGCCTGAGCAAATCTTTCACAAAGCAGATGGTGTTGCCATGTCGGTGTGCGAATATAAGCCCGGGTTGGAAGGCATTCCTGCTGCCCAATCCAGTATCAGCTATGTTGACGGGCAAAAGGGAATACTAGAATATCGGGGCATCCGAATTGAGGAGTTAGCAGCAAAAAGTACTTTTTTGGAAACTGCTTATCTTCTAATTTGGGGTGAATTGCCAACTAAAGAAGAACTAGCAGCATTTGAGGAGGAAGTTCGTCTCCATAGACGAATCAAATATCGCATCCGGGACATGATGAAATGTTTTCCCGAAAGCGGCCATCCAATGGATGCTTTACAAGCCTCCGCTGCTGCATTAGGACTGTTCTATTCTCTTCGGGATTTACATAATCCTGCCTACATTCGAGATTCTGTGGTTCGCTTGATAGCTACTATTCCTACAATGGTAGCGGCGTTCCAGTTGATGCGGAAAGGTAACGATCCTGTACGCCCACGGGATGATTTAGATTACTCCGCCAACTTTCTGTATATGCTCAACGAGAAAGAACCCGATCCGTTAGCAGCGAAAATTTTTGATATTTGCTTGATCCTTCATGTCGAGCATACGATGAATGCCTCTACCTTTAGCGCTAGGGTGACAGCTTCTACCCTAACAGACCCCTATGCAGTAGTTGCAAGTGCAGTGGGAACCTTGGGTGGCCCCTTGCATGGTGGCGCAAATGAGGAAGTCATTCAAATGCTAGAAGAAATTGGCTCTGTAGCTAATGTTCGTCCCTACGTTGAAGACCTGATGCAGCGCAAAGCCAAAATCATGGGCTTTGGGCATCGCGTGTATAAGGTGAAAGACCCCAGAGCCACGATTTTGCAAAACTTGGCAGAACAGCTGTTTTCCAAATTTGGCGAAGACAAGTACTATGAAATCGCCCAAGAGATGGAACGGGTAGTAGCCGAAAAACTAGGTCACAAAGGGATTTATCCTAATGTTGACTTTTACTCTGGGTTGGTGTACAGAAAGATGGGCATTCCCACCGACTTATTTACACCAATTTTTGCGATCGCTCGTGTTGCTGGTTGGCTAGCTCACTGGAAAGAACAGTTAGAAGAAAACCGGATTTTCCGTCCCACTCAGGTTTACAATGGTCACCACGAAGTTCCTTACATTCCCATTGACCAACGCTAAGTAACTGCCACAAATCCCCAGTCTTTGGCACTGTTTGGTAGATAGGTAAAGTAAAAAAGCGCTATGGCAGGGGAAATCATTCTCAAGCAACTCCGCTTTAGCGTTGGCGATCGCTTTTTTGTAGAAGCAGCTGAAGCAAGAGGCGATGGTAGGGCTGATACAAGCTTTACTAGTAGTCCACCAAAGCCACTCTGCTATTTCTCTTTTTTCCCACTTTCTTGACAATCTTTGTTCCCCATCTGGCTGAAACTGTAGCTACAACATTAGCAACCAAAGCAAAGCTCACTAACCTGTCTACGCAATTTATTTCTGTACCTTCACAGTTGGGTTGGTGGAGTTCTAGTAATCCCAGCCCCCATTTCTGACAAATTATCAAACTTGTAGAAAGCGAAAACCGTTGCCACAATGGAGGCGGAAACATTTGTGCTGAATTTAGAGGCAGTATGTGCCCATATTGCTGTGCAACGCTTCTCTCCTAAGTTTTGATTTTAGCCAAGTAAATGGGGGTTTGTGATTTGTAAATCCCAATCTCAACCATAAGTAGATCTTGATATCTGGGTTGGGAGGGCTAAAACCATCCAACGATATACTAAACATGGGAATTGGCAAATCATCATCAATTAAATGTAATCATCTAAGGATCAAGGATGAAGGCTGAAGACTGAAGGCTGAAATTTTCTGATTCATACTTCATACTTCATACTTCACACTTCAGTTGACTTAAAGAGCGGAAACATGAATTCAGGAATTGACCTCCAAGGAACTTTTATTAAATCCCTCATGGATTTAGGATTACCACCAGATGCAGCCAAAGCAATTTGGATGCCTCTGCCAATGATACTGATGCTGATTGGGGCAACAGTGGGGGTATTAGTAGCCACTTGGCTAGAGCGGAAAATTTCCGCCGCAGCTCAGCAGCGGATTGGCCCAGAATACATGGGGCCTTTTGGTTTGCTGGTGCCAGTCGCAGATGGTTTGAAGCTCGTCTTTAAAGAAGATATAGTACCGGGCCAGTCAGATCCCTGGCTGTTTACTCTTGGCCCAATCATTGTTGTAATTCCAGTGTTTCTGTCGTTTCTGATTATCCCCTTTGGACAGAATATTGTAATTACCAATGTCGGTATGGGGGTATTTTTGTGGATTGCCTTGTCTAGCATTCAGCCAATTGGCTTATTGATGGCTGGCTATGCATCCAATAACAAATACTCACTCTTAGGGGGGTTGCGGGCAGCAGCGCAGTCAATTAGTTATGAAATTCCCTTGGCGCTGAGTGTGTTGGCGATCGCGATGATGTCTAACAGCCTCAGCACTGTTGATATTGTCAATCAGCAATCTGGTTACGGCATCTTGGGTTGGAATATTTGGCGACAACCAGCAGGTTTCCTGATCTTTTGGATCGCCGCCCTAGCTGAGTGTGAACGCTTACCCTTTGACTTACCCGAAGCTGAAGAAGAACTAGTAGCAGGTTATCAAACTGAATATTCCGGGATGAAATTCGGTTTATTCTACCTGGGTTCCTACGTCAACTTAATCCTTTCTAGCTTATTGGTTGCTATTTTATACCTTGGTGGTTGGGATTTTCCCATTCCCATTAGTGCGATCGCTAATTGGCTAGGTGTTAGTGAACTCAATCCAGTATTGCAGGTTGTAACTGCTTCTTTGGGTATCATTATGACCGTACTCAAAGCCTACTTACTAGTATTTGTAGCCATTTTGTTGCGCTGGACAGTACCCCGGGTGCGGATTGACCAATTGTTAGATCTAGGATGGAAGTTCTTACTACCAGTTGGTTTGGTTAATCTTCTATTAACCGCAGCCCTGAAACTAGCTTTTCCCGTCGCCTTTGGAGGTTAGTGATTAGTCATTTGTCAACTTCCCAATGACAAAGCGCAAAGTCTGAGCGGAGGTTTCCTCCGATCAGAACTTTGTAAGAGATGACTGATGACTAATAAAGAACAACAGAGAGAGTAAAACACGATGTTAAAGTTCCTGAAGCAAGTTGGCGATTATGCCAAGGAAGCAGTACAAGCTGGTCGTTACATTGGTCAAGGGTTATCTGTAACCTTTGACCATATGCGTCGGCGGCCAATTACTGTACAGTACCCTTACGAAAAATTAATTCCTGGTGAACGTTTTCGCGGCAGAATTCACTTTGAGTTTGATAAATGTATCTCTTGTGAAGTTTGTGTGCGGGTTTGCCCCATTAACCTACCTGTAGTCGATTGGGAATTCGATAAAGCCAGCAAAAAGAAAAAGCTCAATCACTACAGTATTGACTTTGGAGTTTGTATCTTCTGCGGTAACTGTGTGGAATATTGTCCAACCAACTGTCTTTCCATGACAGAAGATTACGAGCTATCCACTTACGATCGCCATGAGTTGAACTATGATAACGTGGCCTTGGGGCGTTTACCATACAAGGTAACCAACGACCCAATGGTGACACCACTGCGCGAATTAGTTTATCTGCCTAAAGGTGTCATGGAACCCCACGATCTACCTGCTGATGCTCCCCGTCCTGGTGCGCGTCCAGAAGACCTGGTAGAACAAACAGAAAAATAAAAGTGGTGAGTCAACCGTCCAAAGTCAAAAGTCCAAAGTCCAGATTTGGTCAATTGACTCTTGACACTTGACTCTTGACACTTGACTTTTGACCAACGACAAGTGATTGAGGACAAAAAACAGTGAATCTAGCAGAAGGAGTACAGATTGTTTCCTTTGGCATACTGGCTGTAATGATGATTGGAGCAGCATTAGGCGTAGTGTTGTCTTCTAGTATCGTCTATTCAGCCTTTTTGCTGGGTGGGGTGTTCATCAGCATAGCTGGGCTGTATTTATTGCTCAATGGCGACTTTGTAGCAGCAGCACAAGTGCTGATTTATGTTGGCGCAGTTAACGTGCTGATCTTGTTTGCGATCATGTTGGTTAACAAGCGGCAGGATTTTGCACCTTTTCCTAGTGCTGGACTACGGAAAGTCTTTACTGGTGTAGTCAGCTTGGGATTGTTTGGCCTTTTAAGCACAATGATCCTGGCAACTCCTTGGGCTTACGCAACTAATCCTGTAAATGGCGAAAGTTCCATAGTTTTGATTGGTCAGCATTTCTTCAGCGACTTCCTTCTACCTTTTGAATTGGCTTCCGTTTTGTTGTTGATGGCGATGGTGGGAGCAATTATTTTGGCACGTCGCGAATACTTACCAGATGCAGGAACTACCGAACAGACACAAACCGTTTTAACTCTGCCAGAACGTCCTAAAGAAATGGCAGCAATTGGTAGCATTCGCAATGACTCTGGCGATACTCCCGTCTATCGTGGCAGTTCTCGCCGCGAATAAGGCAAAGCAACAACTAACAACCAATATCTGAATAAAAACTCCAAAGATTCATGCAACTCCAGTACTTTTTATTACTTGCAGCTGCTTTATTTTGTATAGGCATCTACGGTTTGATTACCAGCCGCAACGCTGTGCGGGTACTGATGTCAATCGAGTTGCTGCTGAATGCTGTTAATTTGAATTTAATGGCATTTTCCAACTTCTTGGACTCAACATTAATTAAAGGTCAAGTGTTCACAGTTTTTGTGATCACCGTGGCCGCAGCCGAGGCGGCGGTAGGTTTAGCGATCGTGCTTGCCATTTATCGCAACCGTGATACCGTCGATATGGAGCAGTTTAATCTCCTGAAGTGGTAATTTTGCGTGCAACTCAAGCAGGTAATCATTGCTTATAAGGCACGGGATGCCCAAAGTAAACGTTGGGCAGAAATCTGTGCTAAACAACTAGAAAATCGCCAGTGTCATGTGTTGATGGGGCCTAGCGGCCCAAAAGATAACCCTTATCCGGTGTTCTTAGCTTCCGCAGGTCAACCAATTGATTTGGCATTGGTACTTGGTGGTGATGGCACTGTGCTAACAGGTGCCAGACATCTTGCTCCAGCTGGCATCCCTATTCTGGGAGTGAATGTGGGAGGTCATCTGGGGTTCCTCACTGAGTCCGTTGAAGAATTTCAAGATACGGAAAAAGTTTGGGATCGACTATTTGAGGATCGCTATGCTATCCAGCGACGGATGATGATGCAAGCGGCAGTTTTTGAGGGTTATGGCCCAAATTTAGAACCAGTTAGCGAACGCTATCTGGCTTTGAATGAATTCTGTGTCAAACCCGCTTCTGCCGATCGCATGATTACCTCAATTTTAGAAATGGAAATTGACGGTGAGGTAGTCGATCAATATGTTGGTGATGGGTTAATTATTTCTACTCCCACGGGTTCCACTGGTTACACCGTTTCCGCCAATGGCCCAATTATGCACGATGGGATGGAAGCGATTACCATCACTCCCATTTGCCCCATGAGCCTTTCTAGTCGTCCCCTAGTCTTACCCCCTGGTTCTGTGGTCAGTATTTGGCCTTTGGGGGATTATGATTTGAGTACTAAGCTGTGGACAGATGGGGTTTTAGCTACTTCAATTTGGCCAGGACACCGCGTTGATGTGCGGATGGCTGATTGTCGAGCTAAATTTATCATTTTGCGGGAGAACAATTCATATTATCAAACGTTGCGAGAGAAGTTACTTTGGGCAGGTACTAGGGTTCGCTACAGTAATAATCACCGCAATTGATTGTCAGATATCTGAACAATTACGCATCTACCAATTGCCAAAGTGATATCCTTCCCAGATTCTTGCCTATCTTAAGGGACAAGAAATATGATGGAAATATAGTGCGTAGGCGTAGCCCGTCGTAGACATCGCACTATCAGTCATCCCAACTATTGTGGAAAATTTGTCATTGACAAATGATAGATAATTCAACGGTCTTTATCAGACCTGTAAAAAATATACAAGCCCCCGGATAATTCCGAGGGTTTTTTGTCTTTGTGTGAGAATGTTATGCCAAAGCTATGAATGCATAACATTTATTAAAAATTTTGTATCTTATTGCCAGATTTTTTTAGCAATTCTGTTGATAATACAAATAACCTATCTCAAAACTTTATAATCTTTAAATTTCTCTTAAAATCATAAATAGTTTTTGATGTTTAATTTTTGAATCTTTTTACTAGTAGGATATTTTTCCAATTTCCCGTAGGAAGACAAATGGAAATCTCTTGCCACAACATCTATCAGCCACTTAGTCCTCCTTCATTATTTCAAGGTTTTCCAATTTTACAAAGCAAAAATTATCTTTTAAAACTTGCTTCAACAGAAGCAGAATTAGAATCTATATTTCGTTTACGCTTTGAAGTTTTTAATCTTGAGTTAAATTTAGGCTTATCTAGTTCCAGTCTCAACCAAATGGATCGAGATAGGTTTGATAGTGTTTGCCATCATTTAATGTTGGTTTCTCAAGCTACTGGTAAAACTATAGGCACATATCGGATGCAAACCTATACGATGGCTTCCAAAGGATTAGGTTTTGATGCTGCTGATATATTTAATCTTAATGGGATTCCTGAATATGTGCTTCAAATGTCTGTGGAAGTTGGACGTGCTTGTATAGCTAAAGAATATCGCAATAGTCAATCACTTTTATTACTATGGCAAGGGCTAGCAAATTATCTAATTCTTAGTCGCTGTAAATATTTTTTTGGATGTGCATCGCTACTGACACAAAATCCTTGGCAAGCTGCTTGTGCTTATCATTATTTTCAGCGTCATGATTTAATGCATCCAAGCATTTTAGTATATCCAAATTTACAATACTCTCTAGAAATTAGTCCAAATTGCCCAGATTCTTGTAATGTAAATATTCCTAATATTTTGCAAGCATATTTAAGCATTGGTGCCAAAATATGTAGTCTTCCAGCTATTGATAGGCAGTTTAGGACTATCGATTTTTTAACTATATCAAGTATAGAAGAGTTTATTAAATGGCATTTGCCTAGTTAAGTGATTAGGGCGGTATTTTAATTATGGATATTACCAATAATTTATCTTTATTCAAATAGATATGCTGAATTATGGGGATTCAATTTAATGTTAGAAGGTGCGTTGCACTACACGACAACACACCCTACATTTACTAATACAAATTTGAAAAAAGAATGCGACAGATTGCAATACTGCTCGGTTAAGGATTTTCAACGAGGAATTTGGTTTGGGGAAAAGGTGAAAGGGTAAGGGTTAAAGGTTTTTTCTTGCCCCTTTTTCCCTTCCCCTTTTGCCCTTAACCGACAAGTATTGCGACAGTTTGTAGGGGCAAGGCATTGCCTTGCCCTCTAAAATATATTGATATGTCGCAAACATTATTTGAATTGGTATAAAATCTAAAATTTTTTGAAAGATGACTATATCTAGTGAATTATGGATGGCAAATCAAGATTTAGCTCAAGCTTGTCTAGATCATCCTTTTGTGCAAGGTATTGCTAACGGTAATCTGGAGCAAGAAAAATTTGCTTACTATGTAGGACAAGATGCTTTTTTCTTAGAAGCCTTTGCTCGTGCTTACAGCATCGCTGCAGCTAAAGCACCAGACTGGCAAGGATTTACGACATTTCACAGCCTAGCTGATGGAGTTTTGCAAGAATTGCGGCTACATGAGGGATATGCTGCTGAGTGGGGAGTAAATTTGCATTCTGTACAACCGGGAGCCGCTACCCGTCGCTATACTGACTTTTTATTAGCGACGGCTTGGGGTGGAGATGTGGGTTTAACTGCTGCGGCGATGTCTCCTTGTATGCGTTTGTATGCATTTTTAGGAGAACAGCTTGCTAAAAATGGCATTCCGGATCATCTTTATGCAAACTGGATTCGGACTTACAGTAGTTCAGATTTTCAACCCTTAGCAGCACAATTAGAAGCTTTAGTTGATAGTTACGCCAGCGCAATACCGTTGGTACACTCTACTTACCGTTATGCTATGTTCTGTGAACGTGACTTTTTTCAAGCGGCGTGGGAAAGTTTGTGAGTGGGGTAAGGGGGAAAGGGTAAGGGGGAAAGGGTAAGGGGGAAAGGGTAAGGGGGAAAGGGTAAGGGGAAAAGGGTAAGGGGGAAAGGTAAAGAAAAATCCTTTACCATTTCAACTTTTCTCTCAACTAGCGCGATCGCTCTTATTATTGGGACAAATAAACAAACCTGCTCAAGCTATTTGCATTCCAATATCGAACGTTGCGGCGTAACCTTGGTTGGTTTTGGTGAGGTTGAGTAGTAATTGCTCTCCACCATCATTGAAAATCCCGTCTTGTGCGTTCTTGAGTGTGCGCTGTCCTTTGCTGGCGTATGGTGCTTGTGTATATACGCGATCGCTAATGGCATCATCAAAATATAGCTGTGAGGTAAACTCATAACCCTGCTTTGATGTCCCTTCTGTGCGTACTTTAAAGTGAATATGCACTGTTCTCCCTTGATACCAACCGGGATAGATAGTTGTGAATTGCACTGTTCCGTTTGCGTCTGTTACTTGGTATCCGCGCAAAAACTTTTTACCGATGGTATTGAAGCGCGGATCTTCCACGTCTGAATACACGCCTAGCGCATCACAATGCCAAATATCAACGATCGCATTTGCTAAAGGCTTACATTTAGTATTATTAACTTGGGAAACTCGCAGCGTCAGTTGTAGCGGTACACCTTCTTTTACTGAACCATCCGAAGGATCGACTCTGATGTCAGAACGTTTAAGTTTCTCATCTACAAAATATGGGCCTTCTGTCTGTTCTGGTCTAATTACACACCCAGGTAAACTTGATTGTGCTTGCACAGATTGAAATTTTCTAGGGATACATCCTACAAGTATTGCAGTTCCAGCTACTCGAAATAAAGCTAGTGTTTGTCTGCGATTCAAAATCCAATTTAGTTGCTGATTGTTGTTTTTCACGCTCTTAATGTTAACTGTTGACTGTTGACTGTGAACTATCAACAGTCAAAGATATTTCATGATGTGGCTTGGTTGAATACCGAACTATCTATTTTCTTCAGGGCGATCGCCTGGAGGATTGGCGGGAACTCCTAACGCATCCTTTAATTGTTGTTCTGTGACACCTAACTTGGTAGCTGCTGCTTTAAAATCAGGTCGGGGTGGATGCTGCTGATTCCCACCTGCGCCGGGAGTGGGGGGATTAGCAGGAACTCCTAATGCATCCTTTAGTTTTTGTTCTGTAACACCTAACTTAGTAGCCGCCGCTTTAAAATCAGGGCGAGGTGGATGCTGATGATGACCACCTTCCCCGGGAGGATTGGCGGGAACTCCTAACGCATCCTTTAATTTTTGTTCTGTGATACCTAACTTAGTAGCTGCTGCTTTAAAATCGGGTCTAGGTGGGCGTTGATTACCGCCTGCGCCGGGAGTGGGGGGATTAGCAGGAACTCCCAATGCATCCTTTAGTTGTTGTTCTGTGATACCTAACTTAGCCGCAGCTGCTGCAAAATCAGGATGAGGTGGTCTTCTTTGTCCGTCCTGTGGTTCGTTGGGTGGTTGTGAATTTTGAGCAATGTGCTGAAATTTATTAGCAGCATCTACTTGCTGAAGTGAAATTAAACCAACTGTACCCAACAAAACAGGAATTGCAGTAATAACTAATGTTCTACGAAATTTCATGATCTTTCCTCAATAGATAGTTTGTTTATATTTCTGATTAAGCCAACCCAAGATTACAATTTGCCCTGGTGATGAATTACAGTTTTGTAATTTAAGCGGGTTGGCTGAACAAAATTACCAGTGTTGCAATTAACGGTAATTGGGTACTACCTGAATTTGTTCCAAACCCAAATTATGTGGTTGTGGAGTTTGGGTATTTTGGCGATTTTGGTGTGGCTGGGGGCGTTGAGGAGAACGCTTTTTCTGTTGAGGACGGGGTTTTTGATGCCTAGCCTGTGGTTTTTTATTAGGTTGTTGCTGTTCAATAAGTGGTCTATCGGTTTGTTGGGCTATTTTTTCATGCTGATGGGCTAGTGCTTCAGCTTTGGCTTGACTAGGTGCAAATGTAAATGAACCAATTACAAAAGGAATCGCTGCTACGGCTAACATTTGACGAATTTTCATAACAATCAACCTTGAGAAGTAGTGGTGTTGATATTTATGATTTAGCCACCCCAAAATTACAAACAACCTAGTTTCTAAATTACAGTTTTGTAATTTGAGCTACAGGGTAATCAATCTAAAATGGAGCCATCAGTAGAGTAATGAATACTTGTACTTGTGAATGTTCTGTTTGTCGAAGATGAAGCAAAAATTGCTAACTTCGTCCGAGATGGATTGAAGGAGCAGGGATTTGTCGTAGACTATTGCGACAATGGTGATGAAGGATATCTCAAGGCATTAGATAACGAATACGACGCGCTGATACTCGATATTATGGTGCCAGGGAAGGATGGGCTATCGATTCTCAAACTATTGCGGCAGAAAGGACGGAATACTCCCGTAATATTGTTAACAGCTCGGAATGAACTAGACGATCGCCTAGAAGGTTTAAACTTAGGGGCTGATGATTACATAGCCAAACCGTTTTTTGTGGAAGAGTTAGCAGCCAGAATCCATGCGGTAGTACGCCGGAGTTTAGGCGATCGCCAAAATTTACTTTGTGTCGGCCCCATCAAGCTGGATCGCATCACCCGGGAAGTTACTTGTGATGGACAGGTGGTCGAACTTACCACCCGCGAATTTAATCTTGTGGAATATCTAATGCGTTCTCCAGGGCGAGTTTTTACCCGCACCCAAATTTTAGAACATGTCTGGGGCTATGATTTTAACCCCAACACCAATGTCGTTGATGTCTGTATTCAACGCATCCGCAAAAAGATTGACTCAATAACTGGCTTAACTTGGATTGAAAGCGTGCGCGGAGTTGGGTATCGGTTTCGGAGTTCTTGAGATTGGGGACTGGGGATTGGGGACTGGGGATTAGGGATTGGGGATTGGGGATTGGGGATTGGGTAATGGGAGGTCAAGATTTAAATTTCAGGCTCAAAGGTGCAACTTTCAGGCTCAAAGGCGCAACTTTCCGGCTTAAAAGCGCAACTTCCCGCCTCAAAACCGCAACTTCCCGCCTCAAAACCTCAACATCCAGGCTCAAAGGCGCAACGTTCAGGCTCAAAGGCGCAACGTTCAGGCTCAAAACCTCAACATTCAGCCTCAAAACCTCAACATTCAGCCTCAAAACCTCAACATTCAGCCTCAAAGCCTCAACATTCAGCCTCAAAGCCTCAACATTCAGCCTCAAAACCTCAACATCGAGGCTCAAAGCTTCAACATTCAAGTTCAAAGCCTCAACATTTAGCCTCAAAGCTTCAAACAACACCTTACGTTCATAACGCAAATTGTCCCAATCCCCAATCCCCAGTCCCCAATCCCCAATCCCCAGTCCCCAGTCCCCAGTCCCCAATCCCCAGTCCCCAACCGTGAAAATCCACTCCTTCCGTCTCCGAATCGCTTTGTTATTTGCCATGCTAGCTGGTGGTGCGCTGGCGGGGTTTGGTAGTATTTCTTGGTGGCTGATTCATGAGGCTAAGGTTAGCCGACTAGATGCAAAGTTAGAAGCTTTATTGAGTCGCCCTCACCCGCCTAGAGAAGATATTTTGCAGTCTTATTTGCCATCCTTTGAACAATTATTACCGCAGGAGTTGGGGACGGGTAAAGAAACACCTATCGCCTTATTGGTAAGAGAGAGAGATGGTAAAACCCTTTATCAATCTCAACTATGGTCTGCTGATTTTAATTTAAACGGTCTATGGCCTTCACACCCCAGGTTTTCACCATCTCAATTTCACCACCGCGATCGCCAAAGACCACCCAATACTCCCGGAATATCACAACCTCCTTTAGACAGCCTTTTTCCTCTTGAACCTCCCCTAGATAAACCACCTCCGCATCCCAAATTAGTAACTCAACGCACGAAAACAGGAACCTGGCGCATCGGTGCGATCGCTTTTCATGAATCCCAAATTGCGATCGCTGTCAGTTTGCAGGGTATTGATCGGGAGATGGCGATTATCCGTGATGTCTTCCTAATTTCTATACCCGTTGTCCTGTTGATTATTACTACTAGTGCTTGGTTGCTGTCTTACGGGGCTTTGCGTCCCATCCGGGAGTTAGTCGTCGCCATCCGGCAAGTTACGGTGAAAGGATTGGATCAAAGAGTGCCAATCGCAGCTACAGATACGGAATTTCTAGAATTAATTCAGGTGTTTAACCAGATGTTAGAACGCCTGGAACGCAGTTTTAAACAGGCTTCTCGCTTCAGTGGAGATGCAGCCCACGAACTGAAAACACCGATAGCAATTTTACAAGGGGAACTGGAGCGAACTTTGCAAAAAGCAGAACCAGGTTCAGAGTTACAACAAAATCTCAGTAATCTCTTAGACGAAGTATCCCGGCTCAGTGGGATTGTCCGCAAGCTGTTGTTGCTATCTTTAGCTGATGCCGGCAAAATGAATTTACATCAAGTGGAAGTAAATTTGTCTGAGATATTAGCCGAGATGGTAGAGGATATGGAACTGCTAGCACCTCATTTACAAGTGATAGCAGAGATTACTCCCAGATTAAAAGTAAAAGGCGATCGCGATTTACTGACTCAGGTATTACAAAATTTATTCAGCAATGCCATTAAATATAATATTCCAGAAGGCTGGATGCGAATTAATGCCAGGCAACAAGGAAAGACAGTATTAGTTACTATTAGCAACTCATCTCAAGAAATTCCCACAAGCGATCGCGATCGCATTTTTGACCGCTTCTATCGTGGAGATCCAGCACGAACTAGAAAGGTAGAGGGAACAGGTCTAGGACTTAGCCTCTCAAGAGAAATAGCTATTGCTCACAATGGTAAACTTACCCTTGACCCCATGCTGTCAAATCAAACATCTTTTACATTGAGTTTACCTATGAAGAAGTAATTGGTAATTAGTAATTGATAGTAAATGTATGGTTGGTAGTGGTTATCATCAAGAAATGTAAAACAAATATCTGGTAATGCCCACACTTTCAGGTTGAAGACCTACGAGTCTTTCCCTTTGCCCTTTCATCAAGGGTTATTTGCCATAATCTTCTCAAAAATAGAGTGATAAAAAGACGAAATTCTTAGGAATTGTTAGCAGAATTCGGTTTATCTTTAAGTTAAAAGACGAATTTCTCCCTATGAAAAATTAGCTATGGCAAGCAGTGAAGCCTTTGATTCTCCGACAAACTCCGTAGCTGTGCCAAGGGTCAATCTGCTGACCATGTTTAGGCTAGGCTTGTTTCAAATGGGGTTGAGCATGATGTCAATCCTGACTCTGGGGGTACTTAACAGAGTCATGATTCAGGAAATTGCAATTCCCGCAACCTTAGTGTCGTTAGTGCTAGCACTCCCAGCTTTCGTTTCGCCTTCGCGTATTTGGTTTGGTCAGATATCAGATGCTAAACCCATGTGGGGCTATCATCGTACAGCTTATGTTTGGGTGGGAGCAGCAGTATTTGCGATCGCTGCATTTTTCTCTGTACAGGTAATGTGGCAGTTGGATTTTGCTGCCGAAGCTGCTGGCGGTTGGGTATGGACAACTGAAACCCTTGGCTGGACGGCACTGCTGTGCTTGGTTTTTGCTGTCTACGGGCTAGCAATTTGTGCTAGCGGTACTGCCTTTGCTGCTTTGCTGGTAGATATCTCGGAAGAAGATAACCGTTCCAAAGTGGTTGGTATTGTCTGGTCGATGCTGATGGTGGGAATTATTGTTGGCGCAATTATTAGTTCCAGTTTACTGAAGCAATTAACACCAGGAGCCAGCATAGCGACTTTGCAAGCAGCCGTCAACAAGCTGTTTATGGTTGTGCCAGCTATTGTATTTTGTTTTGCGATCGCAGCCACATTGGGTGTAGAGAAAAAATATTCCCTATATTCCAGACGTTCTCAAGTAGTCAATCGCGAAGATAGCATCAGCTTACGTAACGCATGGGGAATTTTAACAGCTAGTCGGCAAACAGGCTTGTTTTTTACGTTTTTATTAGTGATGACTATTAGCTTGTTTATGCAAGATCCGATTGTGGAACCCTATGCAGGGCAAGTTTTTAATATGCCTTTAGCTGAAAGCACCAAGCTAAACGTGTTTTATGGCACGGGTATCCTCATTTCCTACGGCGTAACGGGCTTTGTAATTGTGCCGCGTTTAGGTAAGCGTAGG
Source organism: Nostoc linckia FACHB-104 (assembly GCF_014696615.1). Classification (GTDB taxonomy): domain Bacteria; phylum Cyanobacteriota; class Cyanobacteriia; order Cyanobacteriales; family Nostocaceae; genus Aulosira; species Aulosira linckia_A. Next base: position 29,170 of record NZ_JACJQJ010000015.1, read on the forward strand.
ACTGCGAAATTGGGCTGCATATTAGTAGCTTGTGCTTCGCTTTTGCTAGGCTTCTCCGGATTTTCAGCGAATCCAGCTTTCTTGAAATTTGGTTTAGTTTTGTTCGGTTTAGCCACTGGTTTTGTCACCACCGCAGCAATTAGCTTAATGCTAGATTTGACAGCCGCCGAAGCCGCAGGTACATTTATTGGCGCATGGGGACTAGCACAGTCAATTTCTCGGGGGATTGCTGTAGTAATTGGTGGCACAGTCTTAGATATAGGACGTAATTTACTACCCAGCTTAGAACTAGCCTATGGACTAGTATTCGTCTTAGAAGCCATAGGAATGTTGGTATCAATTTGGTTTCTTAATCGCGTCAACGTCACAGAATTTCAAACCAGTACCAAAAAAGCGATCGCTTCTGTATTGGAAAGTGATTTAGATTAAGTGGGCATTGGGCATTGGGCATTGGGCATTGGGCATTGGGCATTGGGCATTGATAATGAGTAATAACAATTTCCCCTTTTTCCTTTCCCCTTTCCCCAGTCCCCAGTCCCCAGTCACCAATGCTTGGCTGAAAGCCTGCTTTGCGCGAGAATGTATCAATGAATGATTTTTGGAATACTATTCTTGATTTTGCCCAAAGCACCACTACCAAAGTGGGGAAGCAATTAATGCAGGATTTTGGGCGGGTGCAAGCTTTACATAAAGCTGATGGCACTTTGGTGACGCAAGCTGATAAATGGGCAGATCAGACAATTAGAGATGCGATCGCTTCTACTTTTCCTGAATACGGTATTTTAACCGAAGAGAGTGACCGTACTTTTCCCGGTACAGAATGGTGCTGGGTAATTGACCCTTTGGACGGTACAACTAACTTTACGCGGGGTATCCCCATTTGGGGGATTTCTCTGGGTTTACTGTATAAAGGAATTCCAATTTTTGGCTATGTTCATGTACCACCGCTAAATCAAACTTTTCATGGTTTTTGGGCTGGTACATCGGGATTAGCAACACCAACTGGAGCATTTCTTAATCATCACCCCATTCATACCAGCCCTGATGCTCCTAGTAATAATCACTTTTTTAATCTCTGTTCTCGCAGCACCGCCGCAATGCAGCCAGATTTCCCGAGCAAAATTCGGATGCTGGGTGTAGCTAGCTATAACTTTCTTACAGTTGCTAATGGTGCAGTTTTAGGTGGGATGGAAGCCACGCCGAAAGTTTGGGACTTAGCAGGCGTTTGGGTAATTGTCCAAGCTGCTGGTGGTACGTGGTTATCGTTAAAATCAGAGCCGTTTCCTCTCTCACCAGGAGTAGATTATAGCGATCGCTCTTTCCCTACTCTTGTAGTCAGTCGCCCAGAATTGGTTTCCGTATTTACACCATTTTTGGCTGCTGTAAAAATTTAAACAGCTTGCCTAAAAAAATTATTCTAGCTAGAGAATATACAGCTTAAACCCTTGCTCAACAAGGGTTTTATCATATTTACCTCTAGTCTCTAATATTACATTCAACATCTAAGATCTAAAATTATTTGACTCTGGGCAACATCTGCAAAAATATGACACTTGCGTAAGTTTGAAACTCATTTATACTGTGTTGTCATTCACCTATTTTTGCATTCAGCTTACTGAGTATAAAAGAGTCATGTTGTCCAATATAGAATTAATGCGAGTATTTGTTTATAATTCCATCCAAAAACAGCAAGTATTGTTGTCAAACTCTGTGTTGACAGCGCAAACAGTATATAAAAGTAACCAAGTAATGACAAAAGCCGAAGGAGTGATTGCTACAGCCGAACTCGCGAAGGAGCCAGCAACATTCTCAATTAATGCTACTTCAGCCCATTGGGAAATGATGAATGAAGCATTAGCAGACCACAGTTATATTCTGACGGGAGAAATAGATCATCGGGGCTTCTATGAGTATCGATACTGCCAAATACCCAGTGGCTATAAAATGCATGGTACTAAATCGGTATTTTTATGGCGTGCTTGGTGGAAATACCGTAAATATGCCTTACAGTTAGGTTTTTCTTTAGAACTCCTAATCAGACACAGAAATGCATGGTATCCCATTAGAGATTTAACTATTAGTGATGGACTTCTCTATATCAAAACCTTAGGTAATGAGATAGCAGTTCATTCAGACGATCTAGTAATTTGGTTAAGTAGAACTCAGGCAAACAAGAATGAAGGCTCTACTGTAATTCAAGATAAAAAATAAGAGTAATTTGATACTTTACACTATTGAAATAATTAACCAGCACAATAATTGATACACTCTCAAATTTAGAATATATCTGTTATTGCGGCTCAATCACCATGAAAGGAATTTGGCTCGAAAACAATCAATTGCAATTACGCACAGATATCCCAACTCCAGAACCGCCACCAGGAGAAGCTCTTGTGCGTGTATTGCGTGCAGGTATTTGCAACACCGATTTAGAATTGCTCAGAGGCTACTATCCCTACAGTGGAATTTTAGGGCATGAATTTGTTGGGGTTGTGGAACAAGGGCCAGAAAACTTACTAAATAGGCGGGTAGTTGGCGAAATTAACGCAGTCTGCGGACATTGCCGATTTTGTCGCAGTGGTAATTCAACTCACTGTGAAAACCGCACTGTATTAGGGATTGTTAATCGCCACGGAGCTTTTGCAGAATACCTCTGTTTACCCGTCGAGAATCTCCATCCTGTACCGGACAATGTACCCACAGAAATAGCAACATTCACTGAACCGATAGCAGCCGCCTTAGAAATTCAGCAACAAGTAGCTTTAAGTGCAAATGACAGAGTCCTAGTAGTTGGAGATGGTAAGCTAGGACAATTAGTAGCACAAACAATAGCGTTAACAGGCTGTGAACTTTTAGTAATAGGTCGTCATCCTGAAAAACTGGCTAATTTGGCAGCGAGAGGCATTAAAACAGGTTTAGCCACAGATGTCAAAGATAAATTTTTCGATATTTCCGTAGAGTGTACTGGGAATCCCGAAGGATTTGCGATCGCACGCCGCGCCCTACGCCCTCGCGGTACATTAGTACTCAAAAGTACCTATGCTGGCAATCTCAACTTAGATGTCTCGTCTTTGGTAGTAGACGAAATCACGCTCATTGGTTCTCGTTGTGGCCCCTTCCCCGCCGCACTGCAATTGCTAGCCACCGAACAACTAGACGTAAACCCCCTAATTCATGCCCGCTACCACCTCAGCGATGGGCTTGCAGCCTTTGAACACGCTCAAACTCGAGGTGTTTTAAAAGTATTGTTGGAGATTGGGGACTAGGGGCTGAGGATGAAGGAGATGAGGAGACAAGGTGACAAGGGGACAAGGTAAGAAATTCCAATTACCATGCCCCATGCCCTATGCCCTATGCCCTATTCAAACAAATCCAAATCGGTTACAGCACCAAGGCTACTAGAAGCCACTAATTTGGCATATTTTCCTAGCACACCTTTGGTGTAACGGGGTTTTGGAGGTTGCCAATTGGCACGACGACGCGCTAATTCTTCGTCGGAGATGTTTAACTGTAATAAACGTGAGGGCGCATCGATTGTAATGCTATCGCCTTCTTCGACAAGAGCGATCGCACCGCCTACGGCTGCTTCTGGTGCAACGTGCCCCACTACCATGCCGTAGGTACCGCCAGAGAAACGCCCATCGGTGATTAATCCCACGGAATCGCCCAAACCAGCACCAATAATTGCTGAGGTGGGAGCTAGCATTTCGCGCATACCGGGGCCTCCCTTCGGCCCTTCGTAGCGAATGACTAGAATATCACCTGGCTTAATTTTGCCTGCCAAAATTGCATTTAAAGAGTCTTCTTCTGACTCAAATACTTTTGCTGGCCCGGTAATTGTCGGTTTTTTAACTCCGGTAATTTTTGCTACTGCGCCTTCAGTCGCTAAGTTACCTTTCAGAATAGCCAAGTGTCCTTGAGGATACATTGGGTTATTCCAAGGACGAATCACATCTTGATCAGCAGATGGTTCTTCTGGTACATCTGCCAAGACTTCAGCGATAGTTTGACCGCTAATTGTCAGGCAATCACCGTGAATTAAGCCATGTGCTAGTAGCATTTTCATGACTTGAGGAATACCCCCACCCTTGTGTAAATCCGTAGCCACATATCTACCGCTTGGTTTTAAATCACACAATACAGGCACGCGCCCACGGATAGTTTCAAAGTCATCAATAGTTAATTCCACACCAGCAGCACGGGCGATCGCCAAAAAGTGTAACACTGCATTTGTGGAACCACCAACAGCCATAATTACGGAAATGGCGTTTTCTATAGATTTGCGGGTAATAATTTGGCGGGGTAGGATTTGCTTACGAATTGCTTCTACTAAAACAGCCGCAGATTTTGCTGTACTATCAGCCTTTTCTGCATCTTCAGCTGCCATAGTAGAAGAATAGGGTAAACTCATACCCATAGCTTCAAAAGCTGAAGACATAGTATTAGCTGTATACATCCCACCGCAGGAACCAGCACCAGGACAAGCGTTGCGTTCGACTTGTGTTAATTCATTTTCGTCAATTTTGCCGGCGCTATATTGACCTACAGCTTCAAAGGAACTAACAACCGTTAAATCCTTACCGTTATAGTGTCCGGGTTTAATCGTACCACCATAAACAAAAATAGCAGGGATATTCATGCGTGCCATAGCAATCATTGCCCCTGGCATATTTTTATCACAACCACCAATAGCCAGTACGCCATCCATACTTTGTCCAGTAACCGCAGTTTCAATTGAATCTGCAATTACTTCTCGCGAGACTAGGGAATATTTCATCCCTTCCGTTCCCATCGAAATTCCGTCACTAATAGTAATTGTGCCGAAAATTTGGGGCATTGCCCCTGCAGTTTTTACAGCAGTTTCTGCTCTTAGCGCGAGTTGATTAATCCCCATATTACAAGGGGTAATAGTGCTGTAACCATTGGCAATACCCACAATGGCTTTATTAAAATCTTCATCCTGAAAACCAACTGCACGCAGCATTGCTCTATTAGGCGAACGCTGCACCCCTTGCGTTACAACTTGGCTTCTTAAATTCTCCGACATCTTTTTTCCTTTCCTGCCATCATCGCAACAGTTGCGATCGTGTTAGTTGATTTTCTCATGCAGAATCAGCACGATAAAGCATGAGCCATTATTGATTATTCATTAGTTATTTAACTTAGTACAATATTGCACAACTTCATCAAATATTAAGCTTGGTAAAATTCTTTCGTTGTTAGCAATGCCCACTCTAGGGTTAGTGAGCATGGTATGGGAGCGCTTACACAAAGAAATGCGCCTCCAAGCAAAGAGATACCATTACCTATTTCCTACGCTTGGGCGCGTTTGCTACCCGCTATGAGAATTATGGTGTCTGGCGTGGGAATCATAACAATTAGAGGTTCTTTTAAGGCTGACTGCTTGTACTTGCAATACCTTGCTGAATTCTAAGTTTGCAAGTTTCCCAATTTTCTAGTTGCATGGCAGACGAGCAAATAAATGATGATTCAAAACAAAATTATTTTTGGTTACGCTGTGGTTTTAAGCATTGCAGTAGTTGGTACTATAGCAGGTTTAACAACCGGAAATTACTACCAGCAACAAGCCTTACAAGAACGCAAAAATGCTAGTGATGAACTTAAGTTTTTAAGTAATTTACAAGTTCAAATATTGTACAACAGGCCTGCCAAACAGTTATCACCTTATCTGACGAATCAGCTATTATTTCGGCGTGAAAGTAATAAATTTATTCAGCGCCTTGAAAAAATCAGAAGCCTGCTGAAAAATCACTATACTCTTGAACAACATACTCATAATATAGAACTAGAATCCTTATTATATAAGTATGAAAAAACTCTAGCAACTATTTCCCAACACGCGAATTTTTTTGTGGAACAAGTTGAGCCTCTGACTACTTCACCTAAAGAGAAAATAAAAGCTGAACAAGCACTAGTAAATTTTGTTAAAAGTCCAGAGTTTGTTGCCTTTATAGAGTTTCCTGAACAATTACAATCATTTTACGAATTAGCACATCAACGCGAGGTTGCGAGCGTAGAAGTTCTTACCAAGGCTGAAGCTTTGCGAACTCAAATTATTCTATTGAGTCTAGTCTTATCTATAATTATTGCTGTTGCCTTAACTCTTTATACTAGCCGAGCCATTGCCCTACCAATTCAAAAAGCTACAAAAGTAGCTCGGCAAATTAACCAGGAAAGCAACTTTGATTTACAAATACCAATTATCAGCAATGATGAGGTAGGAATATTAGCTGATGCTATGAATCAATTGATTGTACAAGTAAAGCATCTCTTGGCAGAAATAAATCAGAAAAATATTGTTTTGCAAGAAGCTTTGCAAACTCTCAATCATCAACAAATACAATTGATTCAAGCAGAAAAAATGTTAAGTCTGGGACAATTAGTAGCAGGGATTGCTCATGAAATTAACAACCCTGTAAACTTCATTCACGGTAATCTGACTCATATCCATAAGTCTACTCAAGATTTATTAAACTTTATTCAACTCTTCCAAAATTACTATCCTCATCCTGTTGCTGAATTACAAATAGCAGCCGAGGAAATTGACTTAAAATTTTTGCAGGAAGATTTGCCGAAGATTATTGCTTCTATGGAATTAGGAACTGAACGTATTAGTCAGATTGTACTATCACTGAGAAATTTTTCTCGCATTGATGAAGCGGATTTAAAAGCAGTAGATATTCATCAGGGTATCGATAATACTCTGATGATTCTGCAACATCGCATTCAATCACAAACAGCAAAACTAGAAATTCAAATAATCCAAGAATATAGCCATTTACCTTTAGTAGAATGCTACGCTGGAGAACTGAATCAGGTATTTATAAATATTCTTAATAATGCAATTGATGCGTTGGAACAGCGCTATCACCAGGAAACTGTTAAGGAAATTTCTATCAACCCTCCGCAAATTACAATTAAGACCAGGATGCTAAATGAGGATTGGATAGAAATTGCGATCGCAGATAATGGCTGTGGAATTCCTCTTGATATTCAAAAATTGATATTCGATCCCTTTTTCACAACCAAGTCTGTAGGTAAAGGTACTGGCATAGGTATGTCAATTAGTTATCATATCATTACAGAAAAGCATCGTGGCAAGCTAGAATTTTTTTCCACCCCTGGGAAAGAAACAGAATTTTTTATTCAAATTCCCATCGGTCAAAAGCAGCCACAACCTGCTTGTGAGGCTAACATTAACGCTCTCAGCTTGACAGCCTTAACTGAGGATTAACCCTGTTGTAAAAATTCAACCTTGGGTAACAAAGGATCAGTCACAATACCTATTCCATAAAAACCCCAACGTTTGAGTAAACTATTTATCTGTGTCCCAGGAATAGATTCTACCGCAAAGCGATTTGCTACCTCTGCGGCGTGGGTATTGAGATAGCTAAGAGCATCAAAGTGTTCTTTAAATAACAACAAATAACCCGATGTTTCAGCATCGGGACGAGCCGTTAAATAACGACCATCAGATCTGGAACGCACTAAATAATAGACTTCTGAGAGCATGGAGACGGAAGGGAAGGGGGGAGAAGGGAGACAAGGAGGATACAAATAACTTTTGACTTTTGACTCTTGACTTTTGACTCTTGACTAATTTAAATTTTCTAGGCGAATGCGTGGATCGGCAACTTTGAGCAGTAAATCAGCGGCTAGATTACCTGCAATTAACAGGACTGCGCCCATAACTAAACTTGCCATTAATAAATACAAGTCTTGAGCTTGTAAAGCCTGTAAAGCTAATCTTCCTAAACCGGGCCAGTTGAAGAACTGTTCGGCAATAAATGCACCGTTTAATAAGCCAGCTAACTCAAAACCCAATAAGGTGATTAGAGGGTTAATAGCATTACGCAGAGCATGAACATAAATTACGCGGTTTTCTGGTAATCCTTTGGCGCGAGCTGTTTGAATGTAATCTTGACGCAGCACATCCAACAATTCGCCGCGCGTAATGCGTTGTAAACCAGCAAAGCTAGTAATTGACAGTGCGATCGTTGGTAAAATCATGTGCCAAGCAACATCGAGAACCCTGCCAAACCAATTCAATTCCCAGTGATTGATGCTAGTCATATCACCCACAGGAAAAATAGGTGAGGTGACTTGGGCGACAATCAGCAAGAAGAGGGCAGTGATAAAACTGGGAAATCCTTGCCCAGCATAGCTAATTACCTGTAAAACCCGGTCAACCAGTTTATTTTGCTTCACTGCGGCAATGATGCCTAAGGGAATAGCGATCGCCCATGTCACAATTAAAGAAGCGATCGCTAATAGCAAAGTCGCCCGTATGCGCTCTCCTAACAGCGACGCTACTGAGCGTTGGTACACAAAACTTGTGCCAAAATCACCTTTACTAAAGATTCTCCATAGCCAAAACCCAAATTGCTCCGGCCAGGACTTATCCAAACCAAACTGGCGCTTAATTTCCTCAATTCTTTCTGGGGAAATTTTTGGGTTTTGCCGTAATGTATCTACATAATCCCCTGGAGCCAGTTGAATAATGAAAAATGATAATGCAGAGGCCAAAAATAAAGTCAGTAGCGCCTGTAATAACCTTTTCATTACATAAATAAAAGTCTCACTCGTGATTAGCCTAATTAGCCAGTCTCGACTTGTCTCCAGTGAAATTTTTGTAGAAGATGTCATACGCGGTTAGTCAAAGGTGCTGGGTAAACCCTAAGTAGAGGAGGTAGGGCGTTGCGAAGGACAGTCGCGGGGGCTGTGAGTGCAGTCACACTTGCAGCTATGCTGCTGAACCCGAAGGAGTTCCCAACTTGAGCGAACTGTCCGTTAGGTTTTCCCGTTGTCGCAACTGCCGTCAAGTGGTATTTCAAGAGCCAAAATTCTGTAATTTTGATAATTTATACTTTTAGCTCTTGACTAATATTCAATCAAGGAGATAATCGGCACATCAGGCAGATATTTACGTCCTTGTAAATCTCTTAGCTCGATAATAAACCCAAAGCCTAATAATTCGCAGCCAATCTTCTCGACTAATTTTGCTGTTGCACTCGCAGTTCCACCTGTGGCAATTAAATCGTCCACAATTAAAACTCGGCTACCTGGAGGTAATGCATCTTGATGCACTTCTAAGGAATCTGTGCCGTACTCTAAATCATATTCGACGGAGTGAACTGCAGCTGGTAACTTCCCCTTTTTCCGGGCGGGAATAAAACCAGCTCCTAATTTATAAGCTAAAGGAGAGCCAAAAATAAAACCGCGTGACTCCATCCCCACAACATAATCCGCATTCAATCCATTTTTTATGCACTGTTGTGCAAAGAAGTCAATAGTATAGCGTAAACCTTCTGGATCGCGTAGCAGCGTAGTAATATCTCGAAATACAATTCCTGGTTTGGGAAAATCCGGTATTTCACGAATTAGAGACTTCAAATCCATAAAAATCGCTCTTAAGGATTAATAATTGGACATAGGGCATGGGGCATAGGGCATAGGGCATGGGGCATAGGGCATTGTTGATTTATTTCTTGACTCTTTAGCGCTGAGATCCCCTGCTTTTTGTAGTTCCTAATCCCTATCCCTATTTCCCAGTTGCCATTCCCCAATTCCAGATACCTGACAAATCGTACACTATAATGTCATACGCTGGGGATCTAAGCTCAAGCTTGGCGATCCATTGACGATAAGTTGAATCTAACTCAAGCTAGGGATGGAATTGCACTACCAAGTGAGGTTGATACACTTATATGTTAAAAACCTAAATTTCAGTATACGGAAACCTTGGAGTTAAAGAAGTAAGTAATGTATATATCAAGCATTACTACTACTGCTACAAGCCTCATGTTTTTGTATGGCTATTTATCTTAAATTAGTTTTACCTAGTCTGTCGGAAGCGCACAAGGTATCTATAGAATGAATGTCTCCGCTAGTTTAACGCCATTTAACAGTCCTACTCCCTCATCATTGCCTATGATTCTGGATACCTTACCCGATCCGGCGACAGAGGGGCAACTATGTCCCCGAAGAACTCGGGTACAAATCGATTTAATTTTACTGGCAATTGAAGCTTTAGAACTGGGTGGTTCAGAAGCTATTTTGGCTTTTGCAGATGAATTAGAATTAAAAGCAATTATTAAAGATAGAGTAAATCTGTGGCGAATGCGTAGTTCTAATCCACTACGAAGAGCGCATATGCGTCGCCCCTTAAGTATTATGGAAGCAAAAGCTCTGGTAGTAATTGCTTGCTACATAGCTAGACGTTTGACAGTGGTTATTCGCCAGTTATTGATGATTTATCAACAAATGAATGAAAAGCAACTACCACTGGAACAAAACTTACGGCTATCTAATTATTTAGAGCGGTTTAGAACACATTTTAAGAGTAGGATGAGTTCTCGCAGATCTGGCTCATTAGCATTAACTTCTGACGAAAAATTGGATGAGCTAGCTATAAATTTATTGGGACAACTACTCTTCTGTACTGGCACAGCTGGAATGCAGCGGTTCTGGATCAGTCTTTTTGATGGGGAAGTAGAATGAATATTCAACGTAAGTATAGTCTACCTAATTGCACGTTGCTTCTAGAAGGTTTAAGCGATGCGAGCCGGGCTGCACATTTTCAAGAAATGCGCCCCGAATTATCAATATTGGTAAATGCAGAATGCTATTTATCTAGTTATAATCAGCCTTTAGTAGGTGGACGAGAATTTTTTGAAAGTTTGGTGAGGGCGGTTAGTGGTTATGCTCAAGAATTTTTGAGTAATGTGCCAAATCCCCAAGCTCATAATCAAGATTCAGAGTTAGTGGAATTACAGAAAATAGACATTAACCGACACAGGTTAATTGTCCATTCAGAAGAGGAAGCTCAAGGTTTTAATGCTAACCCTAACAATCATCAAGAACCGGTTCAAATTGACTTAAATACAGTACAGCTATTTGATTTAGTAGAAGCTGTTGATCAGTTTTTTGCTGACACGCAAACTTTACCAGAGTTATCTCTGGAATTACAACCAGTTACTAGACGCAATACTGTTGCTAATCAAGCTGTATTAAAGCAGGCAGTGCCTGCTACTATAGGGGTTTCGAGTTTGGCTGTTGCAGCACTTACTTTAAGCTTGATTCCATCTCCGCAACTACGTACACCAGAGTCAAGCACACAAAATCCAACTAGCTCCACAACACCTAACGTTACACCCAGCGCTACACCTGCGGTTGCTGAAACTACCACACCCGCAGCAGCTGTTACGCCTACAACTTCCCCCAGTGCAACATCCACACCAGTAGCTGCGGTCACACCAACACCCTCATCGGAAATCACACCTACACCAACAGCTACTCCCACAACAACACCTGAAGTAAAAGATTTAGAAAAACTTTTAACGACCGTACCAGAAATTACCGATCCATCGAAACTACGGGCATTGAACCGTCAATTGTATAACCAAATTAATCCAGCTTGGACTAATCGTTCTGAATTATCAGAGGATGTGGTTTATCGTGTAGGTGTAGCTGCAGACGGTGCCATCATTGGCTATAAAGCCGTGAATCAAAAGGCAAATGAGGAAGTGCAGAAAACTCCTCTACCTAACCTACTTTATAATCCTGCCACCCGAGGCGCTATTCAGAACGAACCAATTGCTCAATACAGAGTTGTTTTGACAAGAACAGGAGTTCTGGAAGTTAGCCCCTGGCGTGGATATGCTAAAACACCAGAAGTTGTGGGTAGCAAAATCACTGATGTCAAGACAGTGAATGATTTAAGCCAAAAGCTATATAGTACAGTGCGCCAAAACTGGGGAGGTACGCCCACCTTTGAGAGATATTTAAAATATCGGGTGGCAGTCAATAAAGATGGTGCGATCGCAGATTATGAGCCGCTAAATCAAGTTGCTTATGACTATGCTAGAGAAACTCCACTTCCTCAATTGTTACAACAAGCTCAAGGCTCGAATTTAGTTTCCCCTAACGCTAAAGAACCTCTTGCTCACTTCCAACTCATCTTTCAGCCTAGTGGCAAATTAGAAATCGCTCCCTGGCGTGGATATTAATGTTACACCTGGGTTGCTTAGAATAAGGGGAATGAGGAGAAGTGACAAACCCCAAACCCCTATTTACTTCACAATTCGTCCCATATAATTCCCCCATAGCTGGGCTGCTTGAGCGCTACTACCAGAAGTGGGGGAATTATTGTCGTTTCCTAGCCAGATACCTGTCACTAGCCGACGGCTAGGGATAAAACCGATATACCATAAGTCAACGTTTTTGTCGGTTGTACCTGTTTTACCAGCTTCTCCTAATCCCAAAGCAGCACCACGACCTGTACCTCTAGTAACTACTCCTCGCATCATAGTAGTCATTTGATCGGCTACCTCATTAGATAGTACTCGTCTATTGGCATCGGGATCTTGGTCGAAGGAGTAAATTACTCGACAGGTTTTTAAATCCTTGCGATCGCGGCAATCACTACTGTCTAAAATTCTACTAATGGCATGGGGTCGATTCCATACGCCCCGATTACCAATTGCGCCAAAAGCACCAGTCATTTCCAAAACATCAACGACACTTTGACCTAGCACTAAACCAGGAACTGGATCAAGTGGTGATTTTACTCCTAAACGTTGGGCCATGGCTACGACTTTGTCTAAGCCAATTTCCCTTGCTAACCTCAAAGCAATCGGATTTTCGGAAAGGGCCAGTCCTGTAGACATATCTAAACTAGTACCAGCTCCAACGCGACAAGGTTTGTAAGTAAAGCCTTGCCATGTTAAAGGATCGCAAGAATAACTTCTAAATGGTGAAAATCCTTGCTGTATGGCAGCGGTGTAAGCAAAAATTTTAAAGGTGGAACCTGGTTGCCTTTTGGCTTGAACTGCACGATTAAATTGACTTTTGCGATAATCTGTGCCTCCTACCATTGCTAAGATAGCACCCGTACTAGAATCCAGGGTAACCATTGCTCCTTGGGAAAAACCAAAAGTTGCACCTGCATTACTTACTGAATTTCGTAAAGCTGCGTCTGCTTGGGTTTGAATTCCCAAATCTAGTTGGGTTTCAATAATATAATTGCCTTCTTTGGCTGCGCCCTCCCCCAGAATTTGTTCTAATTCTTGGAAGACATAGTTGTAAAAATAAGGACTGAGGGTTTTAGCTTGCTGTTCGCAGACTTTGGGGCTAACTTGAACAGTGGAACGTCTAGCACGGTTAGCATCCTCCACTTTAATTTGGCCCATTTCCACCATTCGCTTAATCACGCGATTGCGATATTCAGCAGCTTGGAGCTTATTTTGACCATCGCCACAAAAATCAAAGGCGTTAGGGCCAGGTAAAATACCTACCAAGGTTGCAGCTTCTGCCAAAGTTAAGTCTTTAGCTGACTTCTCGAAGTAATACTTAGCAGCATCCTCAAACCCAGAGGTATCCCCACCCAAAAATACGCGATTCAAATACGTCAGCAAGATTTCATCTTTGCTGTAAAACGTCTCTAATTTCAGAGCAACCACTGCTTCCCGTAATTTTCGTCCGAGGGAATCTTGTCTACCGACATAATCGCGGAATAAACTACGGGCAACTTGTTGGGTAACAGTACTGGCACCTTGCTGCACATCACCACTGCGACTATTAATCAACACAGCACGCAAAATCCCCAATGGATCAACCCCAACGTGCCAGTAATAACGACTATCTTCTGAGGCAATCACAGCTTTTGGCAAATAAGGGCCAAAATCCTCTAACCGCTTCATGTCTACGTGAGATGTAGTTCTTGGTTCACGCAAGGGTGTAGCACCATCACGGGCGTACACAATTACTGGTGCACGGGTAGCTGTAGGTAAAGGCCTCACCGAAAATTTCAGCCATTCCACGCCAATTGCTAAAGCCACTAAAGCACTCACACCACCAACACCATAAGCAGTCCAAGTTGCTGCTTTCACATACCAAGCTGGTGGATCGATATATTGCAACCGCACAGAAGCCGCTAGTTCTGGGGGGCCTAAAGTAAAAATATCACCGTGACGTAATTCTAAAGAACTAATACGTCGCTTACCACGGTAAATACCATTTGTGGAATTCTCGTCTTTAATCACAAAAACGGGAGTGCGCTGTGTAGAATCCCGTGATAATGATAGGTGAATTTGGCTAACTACGGGGTTACGGATAACTATATCGCAGGACTTAGAACTACGACCTAAAACATAGCGATCGCCCAACAATGGATATACTTCTGCCTTATCTGACCCCGCATCCTGCACCAAGAGTTCCGGTACTTTAGCATTAGGTTTAAGCGCTAGTTTGGAAAAATCCACCCTAGCTTGAATCGTATGTACTGCTTGTGTCAGTTGACCAAGTATAGTTTGTGGCTTTTGGGGAGGTTGGGGGGAACTCATCGGCTACTTACAGCACGGCTATTAATAAAGAATCGGCAAATTACAATCTTAATGGTTGTCTTACACTATTTTACTCACAACCCAAAGTAGAAATTGGCTATACGGATTTTTTCAGATTAGATATTACACTTACGCAATCTATATTAAGCGTATTTACGATATTAATCGTGAACGCTTATTTACATATTCAATAATTTTTATGATGCTTCTATAATGCTGATTACATCTAGTGTTAATGTGACTCATCGGCTATATTGATCAATTTACTTTTGTCATCTTAGCAACTGATAATCAAAAAATAATCGATGTAAATTTTACCGCTTCAACATATCTACAACACGCTACAGCCAAAATGTACATCCCTATTTAGACAGATTTTATAATTAACTTTGTTTGTTTTAATGGGCCGAGTGTTCCGTTGAGGTTAATTCAGAATGAAGGGAAAATCTCTGAGCCTGATTGGCACAGCTCTAACATTGGCTTTTACTGCCAATGTTGCTGCCGCCCAGTCTAGTAAATCCTCCATTGCCCAAGCTGATAGCTCATCCACTAGTGCACCAACGGAAATCAAAATGTCACCAGAAGGCATGAAGATTCTGTGTGAGTATTTTCCGCTTAATTCCCGTTGTCCTGGTGGCGCAGCCGTTAACACTGGTACTCCTAGCACTGGTTCTACAACCAGCCCCACTCCTGAGAATACAACAACACCAGGAACCACTGTTACACCAGACTCTACTAAACCTGATACCATGACACCAGGCAGTACCACCATCCCTGGGTCTAATTCCGAAAATACAACGCCAGGGTCTAGCCCTGCTGATACAACCACTCCAGCACCAGGCAGCACAACTACCCCTGAGTCTACCCCTGAGTCTGGTAGCCCTAGTAACATTACTCCAGCAGCACCAGGTAGCACTACTACCCCTGATTCTGGTAGTACCAACAAAATGACTCCCGCACCAGGTAGCACTACTATTCCTGAATCTGGTACCCCTGGTAATGTAGCTCCAGTAGCGCCAGGTAGTACGAATACTCCAGATTCTTCTAGCAACCCAAGCAGTACTACCGAACCCAGTACTACTTCACCATCCCAGCCTTCCAAATAGTGATTTACCCAAAGCTAACGCTCATGGTAATTAAAAACTGATTTAGATTGTTGGCTGTTGCAATTTTAACGATATCTGTAAAAAATTGAGCTAATAAGAGCCTGGGAGAATTAACTTCCAGGTTTTTCTAATTACGTAGTCAGCACAAGTGTTTTTGTAGACATTGCTACAGAGACAAATGAAGAAGCAATCTCAATGAAATAAAGTTTCACAAGCGTTGCTGGACAGTTAGACCGAGATTTTTACTCAGCGCTTTCAAGCTATAGGAAGCAAGAGGGAAATCACAAAAACTCAACGACTAAAGACACATGGCAGATAAGCCAGTTTATCTTTAGTTATACCGACCAGCTTTAGTTAAGCTGATACGCACCTCAATCAAATATTTTGGCGTTAGGACAGTCAAGGGTCAAAAGGAGGCAGTCACGCGCAGAGGGAATCTCCGTTGAGTGAACTGGCGTTCCTAAAGTCCAAGCTAGCTTTTGACAACCTAAGTGCGAAATATACAATTTAAATGCGTAATAGCTTACCTTGGCCTGTTATTTGAAGTTGGTGTTTTTTGCCAGGAAGCAATTAGCAAACAAACAATACCAATACTTATAAATGAATCTGCCATATTAAATACAGCAAAATTAATCAGTCGAAAATCGAGAAAATCCACTACATAACCTAAAATAAACCGATCGATACCATTACCCATAGCACCACCCAAAATCAAGCCATAGCCAAGCTGATCCCAAAAGTTTAACAATGGCCCAAAGACTGCGACTCCAATCAAAACCAAACTTACTGCTAAAGATAGCCAGCGTAACCACTCTACTTTGCCACTTAAAAGACTAAAAGCTGCACCAGTATTAGTAACATATGTGAAGTGAAATATATCTGGTAATAGTGGTAGTGTTTGTCCCAATTTAAAGGTTTGTACCACCCAATATTTTGTCAATTGGTCTATAAAAAAAGCTATGAGAGCAGCAAGCCAGAACAAGTGATTTTGTAAACGCATGAAATTAGGAACTAGGGACTAGTGATTGGGGGATATAAATTAGCAATAAAAAGAAAAAATTGAATTTTTTACCTTTATTGGCTAACATCTAGATCTGATTCTCTTGATCATTAATAAAACATTAAATGACGTAATATATATGCTATTACCGTGACGGCACAGACTACAGTAAATTGCCCTGGCAATACTGACCCCGAATATCTCAGAATTGCTTGCATTAATGTCAAATTTTCTGTGTCTTGCCACTGAAAAAAATAGCTAATTATCAGATAACTAATACCGCATATGTGGACGGATAACAAGCCACAAAGACAACTAAACGCTAAGGTTTCTAATCTAGGTCTGGCTTTAAAGGCTAAAAAACCACAAATCCAAGCTCCAGGAATAAAACCTAGTAGATAACCGAAGTGAGCTAATTTAACATAACCTATACCGCCACCTTCAGAAAAAACTGGTAGTAAGGTTAAACCCATAACTAAATAAGCAATTTGGGAGAGTGCCCCAGCATTTTTTCCTCCTAAACAACCTACTAGTAGCACTGCACCAATTTGATAGCTGACACCCAAAGAAAAAGTTTGAATTCTGTGCTGACTCCAAATCCAAGGGAAGCTAACACCATAGGCTTCAAGGAAGGTACCACCCATTGTGAGGAGTAAGCCAATCATAGACCATAATAATTGATTGGAAGCGGCAAACATTATATAAATATAGAGAAAATAAGCTAGCTAAACAAGGCACAGCAAACATGACAGACAGATATTAATATGCAAATTTGATTTGTGCTAGCACTTTCAGTAGTAGCTGTATCTTTGTGCTTTTTAGAAATTTAACTTTGTCTTTGTTGGCGAATGCTCTTTGTGTAAATATGACCATACTTAGTATTAATTAATTTCTAAAGCTTTATTTCAATAGCTAAATAGATTACTCACTACTAGACAGTTGTTGAAAATTCAAATTTGTGTATATTATCAATTTCCGGCTTAATTTAAGATTTTTTCTGGCTTGAGCCAACAACACTACATTAGTGAACAGACTTTGTAAATATATACATCAGTAATTAATTCAGCATTATTGATTATACTAAAAATAAATTGGTATAAAATTTATCAATTACTAGATGCCCATATTTGAAAAATTCATCTAAAAAAGACAGATATTTTTCACTTTGTTAACCTTTTGTTTACCTTAAATTTTAACTTGTAGAGGTATCCTAGAAGCGCTCACTTGGAAGTTGACTAAAATTTGACAGCAATGCACTTAAGTACAAGCGCAACTAAATATACTCGTTTAACAGCTTCAATATCAGTGCTAGCACTGGCATTTAGCTTAGCTGCTTGCGGTGGACAGCAAACAGACAACACAGCTACCAAGGAGACACCTGGTACTGCTACAGATGCTACTGCCTCCAATCCTGGTAAAACCTTGGATCTTGGGGGTAATCTTAGCTTGACTGGAGCTGGTGCTTCCTTCCCTGCACCTCTGTATGCTAGTTGGTTTACTGACTTGAATAAGAAATATCCTAACTTGCAAGTCAACTATCAATCAGTTGGTAGCGGTGCTGGTGTTGAGCAATTTATCAAAGGTACTGTAGACTTTGGTGCTAGCGATGTTGCCATGAAAGATGAGGAAATCCAGAAGGTACCACAAGATAAAGGTGTGCTTTTGTTGCCTGTAACTGCTGGTGGCATTGTGCTGGCTTATAACTTGCCTGATGTTCCAGAACTAAAACTTCCACGGGCAGTTTACACAGATATTTTACTGGGTAAAATTAAATCTTGGGACGATCCTCAAATTGCCAAGGCTAACCCTGGGGCAAAGCTTCCTAATCAGCCAATCACGGTTGTATATCGTTCTGATGGTAGTGGAACAACAGGTGTATTCACAAAACACCTAAGTGCTATCAGCCCAGAGTGGAAGAGCAAGGTAGGTGATGGTAAAAGTGTGAAATGGCCTGTGGGTGTTGGTGGTAAGGGTAATGAAGGTGTCACCGCCCAAATTCAACAAACTCAAGGTTCTATTGGGTACGTAGAGTACGGCTACGCCAAGCAAAATAATATCAAGTTTGCTACTTTGGAAAATAAAGCAGGCAATTTCGTTGCATATAACGACCAATCAGCAGCTAAAACTCTAGAAGCAGTAACTTTGCCAGAAAATCTCCGTGCCTTTATATCAGATCCAGAAGGAGCAGATTCCTATCCTATTGTGAGCTACACATGGATACTTGCTTATAAAAAATATCCTGATGCAGCAAAAAGCAAGGCAATGGAAGCTATGATCGAGTACGCTTTAACTGATGGGCAAAAGTTAGCAACTGAATTAGGATATGTTCCTTTACCCCAAAATGTGATTACTAAGGTAGCGACTGCTGCCGATCAAATTAGTCCAGATTATAAGATTGCGGTTGGTAGTAATACCAGTGCTAGTAAGTAGCGATTTTTAACTTGAAATTTAAGAGCTACATTATGGGAGCATATATTTAGTCAAAATTAAATTGACTAAATAAATGAATAGACTTGTCGCTTGCTTGGCGCTCCCCAATACTTAATCCTAATTTTGAGTTAAAAAGGATTAATTGGCGACAATCTTACTCAATCTGGTTCTCTCCCACATTCTTCTCGATCTATATTGTTAAAGTCAGTATTCATGGCTACAAATACTCATAATCTGCTCTCAGCTATTAAAAGTCGCTCTGAAATAGATAAGTCGCTGGATCGGGGCTTTATTTGGCTGACGCGGATTTTTGCACTGGGAATTGCTGCTACTTTATTGTGGATTACGTTACAAGTTAGTATTGGAGCTTGGCCTGCCATTCAACAGTTTGGTGCTGGCTTTCTAGCCCAGAGCACTTGGAACCCAGTTAATAACCAATATGGAGTACTACCGCAAGTTTATGGAACTTTAGTAAGTTCTTTTATTGGTTTATTATTAGCTGTACCCATTGGTGTTGGCACGGCTGTTTTATTAAGTGAAAATTTTCTACCATCAAAAATACGCTTGGTATTAGTATTTTTAGTTGAACTGCTCGCTGCTATTCCTAGCGTTGTTTACGGTATTTGGGGAATTTTTGTATTAGTTCCAATTATTACTAATGTGGGAAAATGGCTCAATAGTTCCTTGGGTTTTTTACCCATTTTTAGTACTGCTCCCTCTGGCCCTGGAATGCTGCCAGCTGGAGTGATTTTGGCAATTATGACTTTGCCTATCATCACAGCTATATCTCGTGATGCCTTGATTTCTATACCTCCGACTTTACGTCAAGCATCTGTAGGTCTGGGTGCAACCCGTTGGGAAACAATTTTTCAAGTTTTGATTCCTGCGGCTTTTTCGGGTATTGTGAGTGCTGTAATGTTGGCCTTGGGTCGGGCGATGGGAGAAACAATGGCGGTAACAATGTTAATTGGTAACTCCAATAACATTAGTCTTTCACTGTTATCCCCAGCTAATACAATTTCTTCCTTACTAGCAAATCAATTTTCTGAGGCTAGTGGTTTGCAAGTAGCAGCTTTAATGTATGCTGCTTTGGTTCTGTTTGTTTTAACACTCATAGTTAATATTTTTGCCGAGTTAATTGTTCTTCGTATGAAGCGAATTTAGGGTGGTTGTAGGTTGAATTATGACTACTAGTTATCCTGAAAGCAGCCTAACACGCGCCCCCATGTCTAAGCGGACACTGTTTAACACAGCAATGACCGCTGTTGCATTTATATGTGGGATGTTGGCACTTTTACCTTTGTTGGCAGTGCTTTCTTATGTGGTTATTAAAGGCTTTAGCAGTCTCAGTCCCAGCATATTTACAGAATTACCACCAGCACCTCTAAGAAAGGGAGGCGGCTTTGGTAATGCAATTTTAGGTACGCTGCTGATGGTCGGGATTGGTGCCTTGATTAGTATCCCCTTTGGGGTTTTAGCAGCTATTTATTTAACAGAATTTAGTTCGGGTAAAATAGCAAGACTTGTCCGATTTGCTACAAATATTCTCAGTGGCGTTCCTTCAATTATTGCTGGGGTATTTGCCTACGGAATTATAGTTTTAACCTTGGTAAAGCTCAACTTAGGTTCTTACTCAGCTATAGGTGGTGGTTTTGCTTTAGCAATTTTGATGTTGCCAATTATTGTACGTACAACTGATGAAGCTTTGCAATTAGTATCACAAGATTTACGGCAAGCATCTTTAGGTTTAGGCGCTACAAAATTTCA
Source organism: Nostoc linckia FACHB-104 (assembly GCF_014696615.1). GTDB lineage: Bacteria > Cyanobacteriota > Cyanobacteriia > Cyanobacteriales > Nostocaceae > Aulosira > Aulosira linckia_A. The sequence continues at coordinate 49,836 of NZ_JACJQJ010000015.1, forward strand.
AACGGTGGCACAAGTCGTATTGCCAGCAGCTTTACCGGCAATTGTAACTGGAATTACGCTATCGATCGCGCGGGCATCTGGAGAAACTGCTCCCTTACTATTTACGGCTTTGTTCTCACAATTTTGGCCGGATAGCTTATTCAAACCAACAGCGTCTCTTGCTGTATTGGTTTATAACTTCGCAATTACTCCGTTTCAAAATCTACAGTCACTAGCCTGGGCAGCAGCACTAATTTTAGTGTTAATGGTGCTGATTACCAGTATCATTGCACGTTGGGCAACTCGCCAAAAGGCTTAAGACAAGCTGAATCTTTAGGGCACAATATTCCCTCAAACTTACACTAGACTATTTTATGGCTACTAACATTAGCACAGTTAATGGTACTGACACCGTTTTACGTACAGAGAATCTGAACATTTATTACGGCAACTTTTTAGCTGTGCGGGATATTTGGCTAGATATCCCTAAAAATCGGGTTACAGCATTTATCGGCCCATCTGGTTGTGGCAAAAGTACATTACTGAGATGTTACAACCGTCTCAATGACCTAATTGAATCTTTCCGGGCAGAAGGCAAAGTTTACTATTACGATAAAAACCTGTATGCATCCGATATCGATCCAGTAGAGGTGCGGCGACGAATTGGGATGGTATTTCAAAGACCAAACCCATTTCCTAAGTCTATTTACGACAATATTGCTTTTGGCGCAAAAATTAATGGCTACAAAGGTAATATGGATGAGTTGGTAGAGCGAAGCTTAAAACAAGCTGCTTTATGGGATGAAGTTAAAGACAAACTGCGCCAAAGTGCTTTAGCTTTATCTGGTGGACAACAACAGCGTTTGTGTATTGCCAGAGCGATCGCAGTACAACCAGAAATTATCTTAATGGATGAACCATGTTCTGCCCTTGACCCTATTTCTACGCTGCGAGTTGAAGAACTGATTCACGAACTCAAAGAGAAATATACTATTGTGATCGTGACTCACAACATGCAACAAGCTGCACGGGTTTCTGATAAAACTGCCTTTTTCAATGTGCAACAGTCAGACAAAGGCGGTCGTAGCGGCTACTTAGTAGAATATGACGCAACCGAATTAATTTTCAACAATCCTCAGCAGCAAGATACCAAAGATTATGTCAGCGGTAGATTTGGTTAATTAGTAGGTATATTGCTAGGCGCAATCATGAGAGGTTTGCACTTATGTAAACGTTACTCTAGTAATTCCCATTAAATTGGATAAAGCGCAAGTGTGACTGTTAAAAGCTGACAGTCACTAAATTTTATCAAAATTATTGAGAATTTTTCTAATTAATTTTTTAAAACAAAACTAAGATTCCCAGTTTCATTAAGAATCTGGGAATTTGGCTTTTCATAACTGATTGCAACTGCTATATAATTCTGAACAAATTTTGCAACGAAATATCCTATGAGCGATACTTTTAATCGCCTAGCACCGTTTATTCAAGAATATATTTATGAGCATAATTGGACGGAATTACGTCCAGCACAGATTGCTGCTTGTAACGTTATTTTTGATACTGATGCTCACTTGTTAGTGGCAGCTGCAACGGCGGCAGGAAAAACAGAAGCGGCGTTTTTACCTGTAGTGACTCAATTATATGAAAAACCTGCAACTACCATAGGTGCAGTATATATTGGCCCTATTAAAGCCTTAATTAATGACCAATTTGAGCGTCTCAATGGCTTGCTAAAAGCAGTAGATATCCCAGTATGGCATTGGCATGGTGATGTTAGCCAAAGTCATAAAAATAAGCTTTTAAAGAACCCTAAAGGTATTCTACAAATTACGCCAGAATCTTTAGAAAGCTTATTAGTGAATAAACATAATGAGTTAACTTGCTTATTTGGTGATTTACGGTATGTGGTGATTGATGAAATTCACGCTTTCATGGGTTCGGAACGCGGTTGCCAAATTATTTGTCAATTGCAACGTTTGGCAAACATTACACAAACCCAACCTCGAAGAATTGGTTTGTCAGCCACACTTGGTGATTACTCAATGGCAGAAGATTGGTTACGTTCGGGAACAGAAAAGTCGGTAATTACGCCAAAAATTGAAGCAGGTAAACGCCAAATTAAACTGGCTGTAGAACATTTTTATCTTAATGATGAAGTTGATGAAATAGAAGTAACTCCCTACGACAGATATTTATTTAATCTGAGTAAATCTCGCAAGTGTCTGATTTTTGCTAATAATCGCACCCAAACTGAATCTGTCATTGCATCATTAAGGCGAATTGCTACTGAACAAGCATCACCAGACATTTATCATGTACATCACGGTAGTATATCTGCTAGTTTGCGACAACAAGCTGAAAATGCAATGCGCGAACCGCATAATCCAGCAGTTACGGCTGCTACTCTTACTCTAGAATTAGGTATAGATATTGGTCATTTAGAAAGAGTCATTCAGTTAGAATCACCCTTATCTGTAGCTAGTTTTTTACAACGTTTAGGGCGTACTGGGAGAAGAGGTGAAGCTGCTGATATGCGCTTTGTTTGTGCAGCAACTCAACCTTTATTGGAAGCACCTCTCCCAGAACAAATTCCTTGGCAATTGTTGCAATGTATTGCAATTATCCAACTTTATTTAGAAGAACGTTGGATTGAACCAATTAAGCCTGTGAAATACCCCTTAAGTTTGCTATATCACCAAACAATGAGCATTTTAGCAGCAACAGGCGAACTTTCACCTGCGGCTTTAGCTAAACAGGTTTTTAGCCTACCTCCATTTGCAGAAATTTCTCCAGAAGATTTTAAATTATTGCTAAATTATTTAATTGATATTGACCATATTCATAAAACAGAAACAGGTAAATTAATTATTGGTTTGGCTGGTGAAAAAATTGTAAATAAGTTTCAATTTTATGCAGTATTTGCTGATAATCAAGAATATACTGTGAAGCAAGGGAGAACAGAAATCGGTAGTATTTTAAAGCCTCCTCCCGTGGGTAATCAATTTGCTTTAGCGGGGAGAACTTGGGAAGTAGTAGAAATTTACTTCAAAAAAAGGGTAATTAATGCTAAACCTGTAGAAGGTAAAGCTAGCATTTATTGGCGTGGTGGTAGTGGAATCATCCATGCCAAAGTTTTGCAAAGAATGAGGCAAGTATTGCTAGAAGATTTAGAATATAGTTACTTACAAACTAACGCTTTGCAAGCCTTACAAAGAACTCGGCAATTATTTAGAAAAGCTGGTTTAGATAAACAGAATATATTGCGACTAGAAAAAGGTAAGTGTTGCATATTCCCCTGGATGGGAACTTTGGCTTACCGCACGTTAGAAAGATGGCTAAATTACTGCTGTCGAGAATCTTTAGAAATTAAAAGTATTGGTGGGGTAAATCCTTATTATCTGACACTGAAATTAGGAAAGGAAAAATTTCCATACCTGGCTAAAGAAATTGCAGCATTGGCAGAAGAAAGAATTACATCGGATTATTTAATTAGTGAAGCAGAAGCCCCGGAATTGCAAAAATATGATGAATTTATTCCTTATCCTCTATTACGCAAAGCTTTTATTAACGATTATTTAGATATTGAAGAATTAAAGCAGCAAGTCGCACAGTGGTAAGTAAAAAAATTGTAGTAAGGAGTTTGGTTTTAAGATAAACAACCGCATTCCTTACTACACTGAAATACTATAAAAGTAACTTTATTAAAAACCAACAGATGGTAGTTTACCTTGTAATAAATCAAATTTAGATTGAGTGCAACTAGCACAACTACAACCAGCTTGATCGAGGATGGTATGAGATGCAGGAGTCACTTTTGGGGCTACTAATTCCGAACTTGGCTGTGCAGATACTACTAGGGTGATTTGTGTAGTAGGTGCGGATTGTAGACTAGATGCTTGTGCTGGATTGGCTACCCACAGAATAGAGGCTAGAAAAACAGGCAAGGCAAGCAACATCAATTTTAGTAGGTTCATAAATTCGCAAATACAGACTATTTTTGATAGAGAATAGTTAAACCGAGATGACTACAATCAATGACTGGTAAATTTCTCAATTGTTGCCAAGATTTCAGCATCAGAGCTAAAGTCTTTGGTTATACAAATTAAACCTGCTAGGACAGGCTTGATAGTAATACAATTATGAAATGAACCTTTGATAAGATAGATTCTTATCGATACAGTAGATTAACCTGAAAGTGCTAATACAAACACTTAAGTATGTTATTGTTTTGTATTACTTAATTTATACTGAAATGGTCAATCAGGCAATACTCTTGACCAAATCAATAATTCTCCTTGTTCGCCACCTGCTGCTAGATAATTACCTTGAGGATGCCAAGCTAGGCAAGAAAATCCTGCTGATACACCTGTAAGAATTTGACTGACTTCTTCGGCTTTGTCCCATATACACAGCCAACCGTCAGCAGCAGCAGAAGCGAGGAGAAAGCTTTTTGGTGCAAATGCGATCGCACATATTACTTCTACATGGTTAGTTAACACTCGTGCTTCCCAACCCAGGGAATCATCTTCTAGCTTTTCCCACACTACAATACCTTCAACACTGGAGGATGCTAAAATTGGCGCGCCTAATTCGGTAGTAGCTTCTGACCATGCTAGTTGGCGGATCTTACCAGGAAAGCCGCGCATTACCCAAGGGTCGGGGTTACCCCACTCTAAAACGGTGACGCTGCGATCCATATTACCAGAAGCTAGGAATTTGCTATCAGGTGACCATGCCATAGCTACACTGACAGTAGGCATAGATAAGATGTATGGTTCATCATCCCAGTCTTGAGTTTGCCAAATCTTGACTCCCTGATAACCGCTAATCGCTAAGTATTGTCCATCCCTGCGCCAGTCAATCCCCAAGACTGAAGAGTTATCGAAATTCAAAGTAACGACAATATTATTAGTCTCTGCATCCCAAACTTGCACATAACGCCCCAAACTAAAAGCTAGTTGGTTACTAGTGTGGTTCCAAGCTAGTTTATCAACCCAGGCAGGGGAATTTTCCAAGATGGTAATTAATTGATCGCCTTGCCAAATTTTTACCTGTCCATCCTGTCCGCCAATAGCTAAAAACTTGCCATCTGGGGAAAAGGCGATGCAGTCTGCTGATTTACCATTCGCAGCTTGCAAGGTAATTAAATCAGCATCATTCCACATTATCACCTCCCCATCTGCAGAAGTTGCCGCTAAATTTTTGCCATCAGGCGACCAAGCGATCGCAGTGACATAATCTGCAAGTAGTCCAGAAGAGTATTCTTCAAATTCCTGGGTTTTGCTGGTTGTAGGGTTCATAGGTTGGGGATGGGGAATTGGGGACTGGGGACTGGGGATTGGGAAAGGGGGATTGGGAAAGGGGGAAAGGAAAATTACCAATTACCCATTACCAAATATCCTATGCCCTATGCCCCATGCCCTATACCCATATTTTCAAACTAAACAGGCTAAGAAATCTTGTTTGAGTTTGGCTTCGTCAAGATTGCGACCGATGAAAACTAGTTCGTTTTTCGGGGTTTCGTTGGGTTTCCAAGGGCGATCGGGTCTGCCATCAAAGATCATATGCACACCTTGGAAAACAAAGCGATTTTCTTCCCCAGCAATATTTAAAATGCCTTTCATGCGAAAAATATCGGGGCCTTGGGTACGTAGTAACTCGGTCATCCAATTGTTTAATTTTTGTCCATCAATTGCACCTTGTTCTACCAAAGCTACAGAATAAACTGTTTCGTCATGTTCGTGGGCATCTTCACCTAAGAAATTAGGATCAATTTCTAAAGCACGATCCAAATCAAAAGCTTTGACACCCAAGAGGGCATCCATTGATAATTCTGAATTGCGGGTACGGTAGATTTTTGCTAATGCATTCATTCCCCGAATCCGCCTTTCTAGTTCTTCGAGAACATCGGGTGTGACTAAATCGGTTTTATTTAATAAAATGACATCGGCAAAAGCAATCTGTTCTTGAGCTTCGTCCGCTTCCCAATGCTGCCAGATATGCTTGGCATCAACAACTGTCACCACTGCATCTAGAGAAAGTTGGCTTTGCATATCTTCATCAACAAAAAAAGTTTGAATTACTGGCGCAGGGTCAGCTAAACCTGTAGTTTCAATTACTAAATGGTCAAACTTATCGCGCCGCTTCATTAAGTTGCTAATGATGCGAATTAAGTCGCCTCTAACTGTACAACAAATACAGCCATTGTTCATTTCAAAAATTTCTTCATCGGCATCGATAACCAATTGATTATCAATGCCGACTTCCCCAAATTCATTGACGATGACGGCAACTTTCTTGCCGTGTTCGTAGGTGAGGATGTGATTTAGTAAGGTGGTTTTACCTGCACCGAGATAGCCAGTCAAAACGGTTACAGGTACTGCGTTAGAAGTTTCGGCAGAGATCATAATCTCAAGGCAACTGTAGTGATAATCATTATCTGCCTATGATAACGCCTTTAAAAAAGGGAGTATGGCTTCTAGAACCTCTGCGGGGTATTCTTCATGTAAACCTAAAGAACCCGGGAGTACAACACTAGTCACGCCAGGTAACGCCGCCATAGCTTGCATTTCGGCTGTTGATTTGGGCGGGCCAGATTCGGAAATTATCATCATCAATGGTACAGAAAGCGATTGCATCAATGCCAAAAACTCAGATTGCTCATGTACTGCATCGATGTTACCAGTCACAAAGGCCGCCGAAGCAAATCGCGCTCCTGGTTTTTGAGTGGTTTGCCATTTCTTTTCCATGAAATGAGGAGTCAGCCTCGCCACATCCACAAAGACATGGCGACGGTACATAAAATTTAAAAAAGATGGCAGAGTATTGAGTTTGTAGAGGAATTGACCCACAATAGGCGATCGCACTAATCCTCTCACCATACCTGCAATTTGAGGATTTGCCCCCATTGTCGGTAAAGGGCCGCGCCAAGTGGGAGCCACTAACACTATTTTGGCGAAAGCAGCAGGTTGTTTCACAGCTAATTGCAACACATAACTAGCCCCATGACCAGCAGCCAACACATTAATTGCTGTGTTAAATGCAGAGTTAATAAAATCTGCTAAAAACTGCTGATATAACTCTGGACGGTAATCTAAACTGGGGCGAGAAGATTCGCCAAAACCAGGCCAATCCACAGCGAAAACTTGAAAATGGGGTGCTAATAACCTAGCTAGTTCACCCATTTCTTCACGAGTGGATACGCTGCTGAAAGCCGGGAGTAGCAAAAGTGGCGCACCTTGTCCCAGGGTTTCGTAAACCACCCGCAAAGATTGGTTTTCCCAATTCCAGAGAAATTCTTTAACTACTCCACCAAATCCAACAGCGTCATCGGTGGATAATAAATTGGTAGACATGAGTTTTTACTCGGCACTCAGTATTTATTCTTCTAACTTACATTCCAGCGCTTTTTTTTGCATTGTTTTAAAAATGTTATAAAAACCGTTAGCGCGGGAAGGTGTGAGGCTAACATTTAAACCAGTGTCTTGAATAAAATCTGGTGTTAGTTGGACAATTTCTGTAGGAGATAGGCCATTTAAACCTTCAATTAATAGTGCTACTAATCCCTTAGTTAATTGAGAATCAGAATCTCCTTGATATTTAACTTTCCCATTCTCCAAGCTGGCGGTGACATAAACCTGAGAAACGCAACCAGGTACTTTATTTTCTCCTACCTTGTCCGCCTCTGGGAACTCTGGCAACTTTTGAGCATACCAGATTAGTTGTTCATAACGCCGTTTGGGGTCAGAAGCGCGTTGAAAACGTTGCACAATTTTAGCAAGAGCAGGTGGTAAAGAGTCTGTAGAAGAAGACATAAAAGCAGCTGCAAATAAATCGGTCTTCCCTTGAGTGTAAATTATCTAGAGAGCGATCGCGTTTATTATGAGCATTTCCCAAAACTTGTGTGTTACCTGATATGTAATCTCTTGCTTGAGTTGTCGTTGTGAGAGACAATAACTCTACTACAAAGCGCCAGCTCTCTTGATACTCTTTTTTGGCAAAGGTATTGATTTCCCATTCTCCTTTTACCTTTTCCCCTTCAGCAATTATTCTGCAAACATTTGCACTGCATAAATCCGCCCATCTACACTAGTTGCAATTCCATAACCAAATTTGGTGTATTGAACAGCGAGAAGATTTTCTCGATGTCCATTGCTGTACATCCAACCACGTTGAAATCTTTCAGCTTCGCCGTAGGTTAAGCCAAAACCCTGTGTATTGCTTTGTAGAATATTTTCAGCAACCCCTTTACCGCGAGTACCACCCAGTGAAAGATAGCGATCGCGCGGACGTTTACCTTCAGGAGAGATATGACTAAAATAGTTGCGCGCTAGCATATCTTCTGCATGACGTTGGGCTACTAGGGAAAGAATTATATCTTCTCGCAAAGTTGGTAAATAATTTAAATTGCGATCGCGATTTACTAGTTCCAGGGCAAATTTTCTGATTTCTGGTAGAGAACGCAACTGTTCAGCATTCCAGATTGTAGCTTTTGGCTTACCTATATTCCAGTCTGCTCCACCATCACCATTGTAAAGACCCGCAGCTAAAACTTTTTCCAATGAGAGTTCACTCCAGAAATAGTTAAAATCAAGCGGCTGTCCTCGTAAAGCCTGGTTAACAAAATGGAAAGTTGGTCTGGAAATAATTAGCGCTGTAAATAAAAGAAAATATCGCCACCAAATATCAACTTTGCTTTTTGTCCTCATTTTTACTGATTCACGCTTTGGGGATGCACAGATTACTGTATAACTACAGTGACATACTGACTAATTTGCCGCAAGCTAGTCAGCAGTATTACTGATATTTTGCCAGAAAAGGCAGTCATAGGGAATGCTTGCGATCGCTATTGACGATTTTTAACTGGGCTGAGTTAATGTATAGGTCGTAACTTTAATTACCAAAAACCCAACTGTGAATATGCAGTTCAAGAACATCCTGGTAGCATCTTCCCTGTTGATTACTAGCTTTGCTATCCCTAACGCCGTTAGCGCCCAAAATCGCGGAACTCCTGGCCAGTTCGATTTTTACGTACTGACTTTATCATGGTCACCAGATTACTGTGCTAAGAATGGCGATCGCGATCCACAGCAATGCAAAGCAGGTAAAAAACTTGGTTTCGTATTACATGGTTTATGGCCCCAATACCAAAAGGGCTATCCAGCTAATTGTTCATCTGAAAAATTACCGAAAAAATTAAAACAAGAGTTTGCAGGTTTGTTTCCCAGTGCAAAACTTTATGACCATGAATGGGAAAAACATGGTACTTGTTCGGGTAAGACTCCTAAAGAATATTTAAAATTATCAAAACAGTTAAAAGATTCTGTGGCGATTCCCACAGCTTATAATCGTCCAAGCAAACCTTTCCGCACTACTATTGATGGATTACAAAATGCATTTGCTAGCGCTAATCCAGAATTAAATACTAATGCTATAGCGCCTTATTGTTCTGGTTCCGGAAGATTTTTACAAGAAGTATTCTTTTGCTACTCTAAAGACGGTCAACCTGGTGTTTGTAGTGAAGAAGTTCTCAAACGGTCTCGCACTAGCTGTGGACAAGCAGATTTTTTGGTGAGAAATGTTAGGTAGTCAAGAATCAAGGGTCAAGCGTCTAGCATTTCTTGGCTCTTGACTGATTATGATATGCTCCAGTGTGAAGGTTAACTATTAGCATTAGCCATGAACCCTGAAGCAGTTTATCGTAGCATTCTCACTCCTTTAACATTTATTAAACGCAATGCTAAAGTATATAGTCATAAAGTTGCGATTATATATAAACAAAAACGCTTCACTTACGCTGAATTTGCAGAACGGATAAATTGTCTCGCCTCAGCTTTGCGTCTTGCGGGACTAGAAAAAGGCGATCGCGTCGCCTTTTTTTGTTTCAATACTCCCCCCATGCTAGAAGCCCATTTTGCTGTACCTTTAGCTGGTGGTGTTTTAGTATCTATTAATACGCGGTTAGCGCCCCAAGAAGTTGCTTATATATTAAATGATTGTGGTGCAAAGTTTTTATTTGTTGATACAGAGTTAGCAAATATTATTCGACCGATTCAAGATAGTTTAGATACTGTCAAACAGATTATCAATATCAGTGACTTAGAAGAGTTTGAGCCTTTAGTAGGTGAAGATTACGAAGCATTTATCCAAACTGGTAGCAATGCGGAATTACCTTGGATAATTGCTGATGAAATGGAGACAATTTCTATTAATTACACAAGTGGCACTTCTGGCAAACCCAAAGGTGTAATGTACTCCCACCGTGGCGCATATCTAAATTCTTTAAGCGAAATTATTGAAACCTCATTAACGCCTAACTCAGTTTACCTCTGGACTTTACCCATGTTTCACTGCAATGGTTGGTGTTTTACTTGGGCGGTAACTGCTATAGGTGCTACTCATGTTTGTTTGCGTAAATTCTACCCTGGCACTGTTTGGAATTTAATTGCACAAGAGAGGGTCACACACTTAAATGCTGCGCCTGTAGTTCTAATTTCACTATTAAATCATCCCAACTGTCCCGAAATGTTAGCAGCACTACTAACAATCACAACAGCAGGCGCACCACCATCACCAACTTTAATTGCCAAAATTAGCGCCATTGGCGCGACAATTATTCACGTTTATGGTTTGACGGAAGTATATGGCCCTTATACAGTTTGCGAATATCAATCAGATTGGGAAGATTTAGATATTGCAGAAAAAGCCAAACTCATGGCGCGTCAAGGCGTACCTTATATAGGTGCAGATGGTTTGCGGGTTGTAGATAAAAATATGCATGATGTCCCTGCAGATGGTCAAACAATGGGCGAAGTGGTGATGCAAGGAAATATGGTGATGACGGGTTATTATAATGACCCCAAAGCCACAGAACGCGCATTTCATGGGGGATGGTTTCACAGTGGTGATTTAGCCGTAATGCACCCAGATGCTTATATTGAAGTGCGCGATCGCATGAAAGATATCATCATTACTAGTGGTGAAAATGTCTCTAGTATTGAAGTTGAACAATGCCTTTACCGTCATGAAGCAGTATTAGAATGTGCTGTGATTGCTATCCCTCATGCTAAACGCGGTGAAGTTCCTAAAGCTTTCGTTACCCTCAAAGAAGGAATGCAAGTTACAGAACAAGAATTAATTCAATTTTGTCGCAGTCAAATTGCTACTTTTAAATGTCCTAGCACCATTGAATTTACTACCTTACCAAAAACTAGTACTGGCAAAATTCAAAAATATCTTTTACGTGAAAAAGAATGGGTAGGTCACGATAAAAAGATTTTTGGTGCTTAGGTTGATTGTTGATTATTCTGCTACTTTTTTACTTTTAATCACCAACCACCCGAACAAAATAAGTAGCGCCCCAAATATTAAAAATCCTATATCCCACGCTAACTGATTGGGCCCTGGTTTCACATGATGAATGCCGAGAATTTGATGGTCAATTAGCCCTTCTACTACATTAAATAATCCAAAACCCAGAAGTATAGATCCAAGAAAAGTTTGGGATGACCAAGGAACATCTTCACGCCCGCCTGCGCGCCATAACAAAGCTACCCCAACTACTGTGAGTAACCAGTCTAAGGCATGAAATAATCCATCCCAAACCATGTTCAAATCTATATTTGAGTCATTAGTCAGTGGTCTAACATTACTTAACATATGATGCCATTGGAGGATTTGATGCAGTACGATGCCATCTACAAATCCACCTAAACCTAAACCAAGGAAAAGACCGGCAGCAATTAGCGGTGTTGTGTGCTTGAGTTTCTCACTATTCGCCTCCATGCTCAACCTCTTAGATTAGCATTTTTACTACCTTAGAACTTTTGCCAGAGGAATATCTTCTATCTAGAGGCAAATGCTAGCGTTGATTTGAAAGTAGAAAATTTCCTGTTAGGGGACTTCCAGAAATTAAGTTATCCATATTTTTGCAGGGAAGACCATAATTGTATTCCTCCTCTTTTGCTTCCTCTGCTTGCCAAAGCGCTTGATTATTGGAAGTCCTAGGGAGTTCTTGCAGACTCTAATTACCATCTACAGGCATGATATAAATTGATATTCAAGAGAAATTTTCAAATGACTATTTACTTTTACAAGGTTTGGCAGCCTTATGGCTGTTTTTCTAACTTTTCTCCTCATGGAATTCAAATTCAGGGTACTTACTGGGCAACTGTTGAACATTATTATCAAGCACAAAAGTTTGTTGGCAGTATCGATGCGGTAATTATACCAGCGATCCATAATGCCCCAACCCCAGAAGAAGCTGCGGCTTTAGGGCGATGTAGTAGTCGCCAACTCCGTTCAGACTGGGATATTGTTAAAACTCAGGTAATGCGAGAAGCTGTATTGAAAAAGTTTCTCACTCATGCTGAGATTCGAGACATACTGTTAAACACCGGGAATGAAATCATAGTAGAGGATTCACCTAACGATTACTTTTGGGGCTGTGGTAAAAATAAAACTGGTCAAAATCAGCTTGGTAAAGTTCTCATGAGCGTACGTGAAGAAATCCGCAAGCTAGTCTCTGTGACCGCACTTAGTGAAAAATACTTGTAACTTGAATTACAAAAAATACTAAAATCTCTATTTAAGGGGAATTTACTGATTTCCCCTTAAATTGTCTTGAAATTACTATTTTTAGTAGTCAGAAATTCTTTTTTATCTCAAAATAGATTTTAATATTTGTATTTTTTTATACTTAAAATTGACAATAAATTAACATTTTATAATTTGCATAATATTACCGTATGCATCTATAAGAGCAAAGATATAAAATAAATTACTTAATAATTAACTTTTTCTTAATCTTTCACCCTCAATACTTCTGATTTCTCAAGAGAAATCAAAGTAACCGTGAGTTAGCTAGACCTTTTTGATACCGCTTCTCTCTGCTTCTATAAAGTGTGGTAAGCCTCCTCAAACCAGGTCTAAAAATTTCTTCTTTGCTATGGAAGCAATTCCATAAAATTTTCAATCAAATTCTGCTAACCAAATTTAATTCATATCAGGGTTTAAGAGTTTTATACAATTCTTTGCGTGTATATAACTAATGGTATTTACTAATAAAACTGGTGGGTTGCAGCAAACTTTTGATCCAGAAAGTTTACTACACCGAATGACTAATCAGATTAGGCGATCGCTTGAACTTCCAGAAATATTAACAGCTACCGTTGCTGAGGTACGGTCATTTTTAGGTACAGACCGGGTGATGGTATATCGGTTTGATGCGGATGAGAGTGGTGAAGTGATTGCTGAAGCTATCCACGAACAGCGTTTACCATCTTTGTTGGGGTTACACTTCCCCGCCAATGATATCCCACGGTATGCCAGAGAGATGTTTATAGCCGTGCGGCAACGGGCTATTGTGGATGTATCTACAGGACAAGTCGGCTTATCGCCCCTATATTTATCAACCAGCGACCCATTTCTACAAACAGAGGATATCTACTATCGACAGGTAGACCCATGCCATATTCAATACTTAACTGCTATGGGCGTACAGGCTTCGCTGGTAGTGCCAATATTACATCGCAATCTCACAGAGAAATCAGCAAAGCCAGAACTATGGGGATTGTTGGTATCGCACAACAGCCAACCACGTAGTATTTCCGAGTGGGAATTGAAAGTATTACAACAGGTTACCGATCAGGTAGAAATTGCGATCGCTCAAAGTAATCTACTTAGCGAAACCCGTTTTCAACGACAACAAGAAGGGATTATTAATCAAATCAGTATCCTGTTGCATCAACTACCAACAATTCAATTGCAACAGGCTCTCAAGGCAACTATTAATGCTTTTGGTGGTATCGGTGGTAGGCTTTACATTGAACCGAGTGGAGAACTTTACACCTGGGGCGAACAACCAAAATTACCTTACGAGTTAGAAAATAGTTTCATTGAGCAGCATCCTGTATGGCAAAACTGGATGGCTGAGTCTAAACCCAGTCAGATTTGGGCAATTTCCGACCTTTATCAAGAACCCCATTTCCGAGTTTTAGCCTTAGCTTTCAAAGCCACTCCCATTCGGGGATTATTGGTAATTCCCTTACATTACCGCCAAAATTTTATTGGTGTTTTAACCATTTTTCGCCCAGAATTTGACACCGAAATCTTGTGGGCGGGACGCTGCGAGCAAAATCAGCGACAACAACTACCCCAGCTTTCCTTTGAGGTTTGGCGAGAAGAAAGAAAGGGACAAGCACCCCAATGGAAGCCAGAAGATATCTTTCTCGGACAAGCCTTGTCTTATCATTTCTCTATGGCAATTCAGCAGCAGCAAATGTACCAAGAGGTGCAAGGCCTCAATAATAACTTAGAACAACGGGTACAAGAACAAACTGCTGAAATCGAGAAATCACTGCATTTTACCAAAATCATTAAGCAAATCACCGAGCAAATACGCAGTTCATTAGATTTAAATATCACCCTCCAAACCATTGTCAGGGAAGTGCGATCGCTGCTCAACTCCGATCGGGCGTTAATTTACAAAATATTCAGCGAATCTGATGGTTATGTGATTGTAGAAGAGATTCACGGTAAGTATTCATCAGCTTTGGGAACCACAGCCCCACAAGAATGTTTTCCTGATGAGTATGCTCGTCTTTACAATCAAGGAAGAGTACGGGCAATTAATGATGTTTCTAGTGCTGGCTTGAGTGATTGTCATCGGGAGTTTTTGGAGAATCTGCAAGTACAAGCCAACTTAATTATTCCCATCAAAATGGGTACGCAACTATGGGGTTTACTCATTGCTCATCAATGTAATGCACCCCGAACTTGGCAAGATGCAGAAATTCAGTTAATGCTACAACTAGCAGATCAAGCTGCGATCGCAATTCAGCAAGCACAACTTTATGAACAAAGTCATGCTGCTGAAAATCAGGCTAAAGCTAAAGCAGAACAGTTAGAGCGGACTCTACAAGAACTGCAACATACACAAACACAATTGATTCAAACCGAAAAAATGTCCAGTTTGGGACAGTTAGTTGCAGGGGTAGCACATGAAATTAACAACCCTGTTAATTTTATTTACGGTAACCTGACTTACGCCAATGACTACACCCAACAATTACTACAGCTTTTACAACTCTATCAATCACATTATCCTGAACCAGATAGTGAAATTCGTTTAGCAGAAAAAACAATTGATGTCGGGTTTGTCGCAGAGGATTTGCCCAAAATTATCTCCTCTATGCAAGTAGGAGCTGAGAGAATCTACTCCATAGTGCTGTCTTTACGAAATTTCTCTCGTTTAGATGAAGCGGAATTTAAGCCTGTAGACTTACACGAAGGAATTGACAACACTTTATTAATTTTGCAACATCGCCTTAAATCTAATACCAATTTCCCTGGAGTGAAGTTGATGAAAGACTATGGCGATTTACCATTAGTGAAATGTTACGCCGGACAAATGAATCAGGTATTCATGAATCTTGTTACTAATGCTATTGATGCTTTAGAAACACAAATTAAACACGATCAATCTCTCATACCCTCAATTTGTATTTCCACTAGAGTTTCCGCAGATAAATCCTTTATCTTGATCCGTATTGCCGATAATGGTACAGGCATGACAGAAGAAGTGAAAAAGCGGATTTTTGACCCATTTTTCACAACTAAGCCGGTGGGCAAAGGTACAGGTTTAGGACTTGCTATCAGCTACCAAATTATTGTAGAAAAGCATGGTGGCATTATCGAATGTGTGTCAGAAGCAGGTCAAGGTACAGAGTTGTGGATAGAGTTACCTCTTAATCCCCTATGCAAAGTTAACAATCATTGCGCCAATTCTATAAAACTCAACTCTGAAAGATGGGAAATTAAACCTGTTTTTTATAACTTAAACAATTCATGAGTTATTACTCATTCAGCTAAAACAATCAAGACTTTAAATATTAGCAGTTTCACCAGAATTCTTAATATTTCGTCAATGTCTATGAATAGTAGAAGTAAACTTTAATGACCAAAAATTATCTAGTATTGTTCAGGTGCTAATCTAATAAATGAAGCTAATAAGCTTCCCTGGCAGATATAACAGCTGCATTTGAAGTTAAATTAAGAGGTAAAAACGCTGTTTAACTTACATCTGTCTCGTCAACAAAGCAGCAACACCCAACACGAAACCTGATATTTCCTCAAATACTTAAATTCAGGGGGCGCTGTCACTGGTTATCATTGCTTTTTCAGTAAAGTGATGAAATCGTAGTACATCCCTGGCTATGTTACATAATTAGAGGAAAGTGTTCAGTGATTAGGGGCTTGGGTGTTGTTGTTTTTCAAGGAATGTTTCCTGTATTTCCAGCTAGCTCATCACCTTAAAATCTCTCTTCTCTATCCCCTAGCTGAAACGTCGCTATTTTCAAGCTAGTGGATCGCATCTTTTCAAGTTTTGTAATCATTTGCGATCGCTTCCGAATTATTAAGCTTACACTTTGGATTCTAGATATGAAGTCATTGAGAGGCCACTAAAGATGCCTACCGATTATATTCTCTTTGTCCACGGTGTAAAAACTCATGAGAGACAAGGATTTGAGAGCTTATGCAATATTTTGTTGAATCGCATTCAAAATTCTATCAGCGATAAGTCTAGAGTTGTGAAGCCGATTTATTTTTTCTGGGGAGATCTGAATTTGGCTGCACAAAAAGAATTAGCCGCTGGATTAGAAGCTTCTCCTAAATGGAACGATTTTTGGTTTAGAGATTTTCGCAAAGAACAGATTCTTGAGTTTGTAGGTGATGCTGCTCTTTACTTAAGCCGCCATGTTGGTACACAGGTAGTCAAAAGATTCAAGTCTGAGGCTTTCAGTGTACTAAAAGGTGGTGACACTGGCGATCGCCTCCATGTAATCACTCATAGTTGGGGTACAGTGATTTTATTTGACATTCTCTTCGCGCGTCGCTGGGAAGATCCCATACTTGATGCTGATGTTCGCCAAATTGTTCAAGAACTGCGTAATATTCTCTTTGGCTTAGATCCCAATCCTCAATCTGGAATCCCTCTAGCTAGTATCCACACAATGGGTTCACCACTGGCGCTGTTCAGCCTTTTGAATATTAGCGGTAATGTTAATGGAGTCAGCACCCATGATTTAACACCTCAACTCAGTACTTTTTTAGAAAAGCTCTATAATTTGCGTCAAAAGCCTGTTCCTTGGCGTAATTACGCTCACCCAGGCGATCCAATAGCCTACCCCTTAGAAGGCATAATACCAATGCTTTTAGGTACCAACACCCGTTATGTCAATACCCAAGATGTAATTACAGACAAAGGTAATATTTTTAACCGTCCTTTTAGCCAAAGATTAATCCCATTATTTTGGGGTGGCGAAGCGCATGGAAGCTATTGGGATAATCAATTAGTTGGTAAAACTATTAGTGAAGTTATTCAAACAGCAATTTAAGTCTAGCAAACAGAGTGAGGGAACAGGAAAGACGACAGGATAAGCTGTACCTTGCTTTGCAAAAATCAATTAAGAGTTCTAAAAATTGATACAAACAGAGGGGGATATCAAGAATTTTCTACGCTCCCTCTTCTTTTTTTGCATATGTGTTTAGCAAGTATAGAAAAGCGTTACATAATCTACAGAATTAAGCTTAATTTTCTCCATCACCTCTAAATAGATTTATTTTTACTTTTATAGGTAACGACATTTACAGTCTTTATCTAGCTAAATCGCATATTAGTAAATTAATACCATTTTGAAAAAAGAAGGCGACAGATGAGTAGGGGCACAGCAACAGTCATATAATTGAATATCCTAAAAGATTGTGGATGTCTTTACCCTACAAAGCATTTATCTATCGCAAAAAACATTTGAATGGTATAAGTCGGCATTTAAAGCGATTAGGAAAATCCTTTGAATAAGAACTTAATAGCTTTTGTAGCTAGTTTGATTTTTAGTATTGGAGCAGCAATTCTTCTTGAAGCTATAGTTAAATCTTTTAAGATACCTAAATTTACGACTTTAACTATAGCTATTGTAGGCAGTTATATTTTGATGATGTTGAGTATAATACACAATTGCCTTGCTCAATCTAAGAAGAATAAATGAGCTTTTGAGTATTTTTTATTGAAAGCTACGGTAAACTCCCTCTCCTTGTGGTTGAAGTTTTCATCATACTCATACCAATTTAAATAGTGTTTGCGGCACATCAATATATTCTAGAGGGCATGGCAATGCCATGCCCCTAGCATCTCTCACATTCTTTTTTTAAATTGGTATCATTTGCAGAAAGTTATAGAATGCTATTTATTAATAAAAATTAATCAAATAAAAATGCCACCCCAAGGAGTGTTTGGAGTGACCTCAAGCCCTAAGATGATGTATTACACACAAAATTATTATGTGGCAACTACTAGTGTGATTTACTCTACCAAAAGAAAGTTAGTTCAAAGATGTATATCTATCGTAGGTATTAAAGCTTTTTGAGTAGTCTGCCTAAGCAAAAATGGTAATGAGATCTAGGGAAAGG
Organism: Nostoc linckia FACHB-104; assembly: GCF_014696615.1. Classification (GTDB taxonomy): domain Bacteria; phylum Cyanobacteriota; class Cyanobacteriia; order Cyanobacteriales; family Nostocaceae; genus Aulosira; species Aulosira linckia_A. The sequence continues at coordinate 68,286 of NZ_JACJQJ010000015.1, forward strand.
GATAAAAAACCTTTTCCCTTTCCCCCTTAACCTTTACCCTGTCAAGTTCCCTTGGCGAACCACTAATTGTTAGCTTCTAGCTTTACTTATCCCCGGCAAAATCAACAACTATTGGTGGAATATTGCTTTGTCCGTTTGTGGTTGTTTGGGGTTTGACTATTGGTTGTGGATGCAATGGGGTTGGTAATGCCTCACCTGGCTTGGCAGTTTGATTCCACAAAATCATTGATAGTAGACCATCAACTAAACCGTTGGTGCTGCCATTACTACCACCAACCAGGATATCTGGAATCAAGCGGACATTGCGATCGCCAATAATTTGCATCAGCTGCATGGCTGTATAACCTTGTGGCCCCAAGGCTTCCACACCAGAGCGGTAGGTTTCGGCTTTCGCATTACCTGTAGCGCGGATACCTTCAGCTTCAGCCATTGCGCGGAGTTTTGTACCCTCAGCTTCACCATTAGCTTGCTTAATTTGCGCTTGCGCTTTCAAGTCAGCGATGTGGACACTCTGCTCTGATTTCACCATTTCTTGCTGAATATCAGCCAGTGCTGTTTCCCGGACGAGTTGTTGTCTTTGAGTTTGTGCTGCTTGTTGCACTTCGTAAGTCTTGCGCTGTTCTTCAGCAATTTTCCGGTCTGTCTGAGTTTGCATGAGAGTTGCTGGTGGCTGAATATCACCAATTAAGGTGTCTATTGCCTGTACGTCATAAGCGCGAATTGCGACTTTAATATATTCGGCTGCTTCGGCTTGACGTTCACTTCTCGCAGTCAGAAAGTCAAGGACTGTACAGTTTTGGGCAGAGTTACGGAAATAGTTACCGATAGTTGGTTCTAATACATGGTCTACGAGATTTTGCATGGAACCAACACGGGAAATTACCTTGGGAGCATCTAAAGCACCAACGTGGATAATTTGCGCTACTTCTAAATCGAAGGCGAACCCATCACGCGATCGCACAGTCAGCGAGGCTAGTTTCGCATCATAGCTATGGCGTTCGGTGCGACCTGACCAGTTTAAAACTATATTGGTCGTGGGCACCAATTCAATCTTCATAATGCGGGAATTGAGGGGGTGCTTACCAGGATAAAGTGGTTCAACCCACACACCTTTATGTCCCTGATTGACTAAGTTCCCGTGGGTGAAGGCTGCACCACTCACGTCTTCTTGAGCTTTACCTACAAAAGAAATTACCACGCCCACATAGCCGATGGGAATTTCTGTCATTGGCACTTGCTCAACTTGAACAAACCAAGGATTTAAGTTCCAAGAACCAGATAGGAGAATCTGCTCTTGCAAGCCTCTGCGTCCACCTGCATCAATGAATTTTTGCCCATTCTGGAAGTTGTCGTGTCCCGCAATTGTCGGCCCTGCTATTTCTCCACCAGCAATTGGTAAACCATCTAGGGTAGTTACGATGCCAACTTTATCAGATGACACACTGTACACCCGTAAATGTTCTGGATTCATGCCATGAGCAGAAGCGTTCGATGCCATGATCACTTTAAACAAAGCGGTGTTGATGCGGTAAGTACCTGCCGTCAAAAAGCCCATTTGACGACCTTTTTCGCCACCGTGGGTAAGGAATTTCCGCGCATCTTGGAAATTATCGCAATCGACGATTTTACCTAAGATACGTTCTGGTGGGTTAGATGCACCATCTGCCGCTACAATTAAGGCGATTTCACCTTGAGGTACAACTACCACTTGTTCTTTACGAACAGAATATTGCCAAGGCCATTTGCGCCAATGCCAGCCAGGAGCTAGAGTATCTGCTTGCAAACCTGCCTCACCATTGAGTGCAATCAATCTTCCAGCAGGAAGCTGACGACCGGAGATGTCAAATTTTTTGACGACAATGCCAACTTCCCGTTCGCCAATTACCACCAAGCCACCAAAGAACAAGGGGACAAATACAAACACACTTCCCAAAAGAATAATTGGAATGAGTCCCCCTGGTACCATTTGCATTGCTTGGTATTGAGTATTATTACTCGGTAACTGGGCAATGATAGGTTGTTGCTGTGTAGGTTTGACTGAAACTGAGGCGATATCGTTTGTTGTAAATGTTTTTGTGGGTGTTGCCTTAGCAATATTGGCATAATTCACGCTGCCAGCGATCGCTAATGATGCGACAACAGATCCAGCAAAACGAGCTAATTTATTTTGTTTCCGCTTACCAAAAGAAGATTGAAAGCTGTTCATAATGTGTGCCCTTCTGGGCAACTAATTATCTAACGTATCACTTCACTGGGGCGGGGCGAAATTTCTTAAACTTGGTGTAATTTTTTTAGCAAAATAAATATACATTTGATGAGTTTGTTTTTAGCACTAAACTCAAAAATATATGTCGAGTAAGCACTATTTCTCAGTGGCTCAAATTTTGATTTTCCCTTGTATAGTGCTTAACCTAGGCTGAATTAGAATGTTGCCAGTTGTGAAGATACAGTGAAGGGTGGACTAATAGCCCACCCTTAATTGTTGCTAAATTGCTGAGTAAAATTTTAGACCAAGCCGCCTGCCGCTTGAAACCGAGCGCGGGCGCGTTTAAAGGCTTGGGTTGCTTGAATTTGAGCTTGGCGATCGCCTGCTGTTACCTGATTCAGCTTTGTTTGTGCTTGATTATAAGCAGTCCGGGCTTCTTCTAGGTCAATAGCGTTGCCACGTTCAGCACCATTTACCAAAATGGTGACTTCATTTTCTTCCACTTCGGCAAAGCCACCCAAAAGAGCGATCGCTTGCCAATTTTGATTTTTGCCTGCACGTACTCGCATCACACCTGTATCCAGGGCGGTCAAAAGCGGTGCGTGTCCTGTCAATATACCTAGCTGACCAGTGGTGCTGGGCAGAACTACTTCTTCAGCTTCGGCATCCCACACAGTTTTATCTGGAGAAATTACACGAACGGTTAATGTCATTTGTCCTTTGTCCTTTGTCTCCTCTTACACAGTTCTGATCGGAGGAAACCTCCGCTCAGACTTTGCGCTTTGTCTTTCGTAATTTGCCACTAGTCACTAGGACTGATGCTAATGACTAATGACAAATGACCAATGACTAACCTTTGAGCTTTTGGCCTTTGGCGATCGCTTCGTTAATATCGCCCACCAAGTAGAAAGCCTGTTCTGGCAGATCATCCAATTCACCAGACAGAATTTTTTGGAACCCTTTGATGGTGTCTTCTAACTTCACATACTTACCAGGAGAACCAGTAAATACTTCTGCCACGAAGAATGGCTGAGATAAGAAACGCTCAACCTTACGAGCACGTGCTACAGTTAGGCGGTCTTCTTCAGACAATTCATCTAGACCAAGAATGGCGATGATGTCTTGGAGTTCTTTATAGCGCTGCAATGTTGCTTGTACCGCACGGGCAGTGCTGTAGTGTTCATCCCCAACAATTTCGGGCTGAAGCATGGTAGAAGTCGAGCCTAAGGGGTCTACCGCTGGATAAATACCCTTAGAAGCCAAACCACGAGACAGTACTGTTGTTCCGTCCAAGTGAGCAAAGGTGGTTGCAGGTGCGGGGTCGGTTAAGTCGTCCGCAGGTACGTATACAGCCTGAATTGAGGTAATTGAACCCTCTGTAGTTGAGGTAATCCGTTCTTGTAATGCACCTACGTCAGTACCCAGAGTAGGCTGATATCCTACCGCAGAAGGCATCCGTCCTAATAGCGCAGATACTTCAGAACCTGCTTGTACGAACCGGAAGATGTTGTCAACAAACAGCAGTACGTCTTGTTTGTTAACGTCACGGAAGTATTCGGCCATTGTCAAGCCAGACAGACCTACCCGCATTCTTGCTCCAGGTGGTTCATTCATCTGACCGTAAACTAGAGCAATTTTTGATTCGTTGAGGTTATCTTTGTTGATTACCCCAGATTCAATCATTTCATTGTAGAGGTCATTTCCTTCGCGAGTGCGCTCACCCACACCAGCGAAAACAGATACTCCACCGTGCTGAGTCGCGATGTTGTTGATCAACTCCATCATGATCACGGTCTTACCAACACCTGCACCGCCGAATAGACCAATTTTACCGCCACGTCGGTAAGGAGTTAGCAAATCTACAACTTTAATTCCGGTTTCAAACACTGAAGGTTTGGTTTCCAGATCAGTGAATTTGGGAGCATCGCGGTGGATAGGCAATGTTGCCTCAGGATTTACAGGCCCTTGGTTATCTACAGGGTCGCCAAGAACGTTGAAAATCCGACCCAAGGTAGCTTTACCAACTGGCACGCGAATGGGAGCGCCAGTATCTACCGCTTCCAGACCACGCACTAAGCCATCGGTGGTGCTCATAGCAACAGCCCGCACCTGGTTGTCGCCTAGCAGTTGCTGTACTTCGACGGTCAGGCTGATTTTCTGTCCAGCTTCGTTGGAGCCGTTGATGGTCAAAGCGTTGTAGATTTGCGGCAATTTCCCGCCGGGAAATTTAACGTCTACAACAGGACCAATGATTTGGGTAATGTAACCGATGTTTGTTTTTTCTGCGGTGGTGACCATGCTGAGCCTAATGATTGAAGCTATATTTCAGATAGGGTCGTAGACGACATAATGTGAAGTAATGTCACTTTTCAGATTAACACTGAACGACCCCATTCTCTGCCATAAATTGATTGTTAAGACTTAGAGTTGGGAATTGGGGATCGGAAAGTGGGGATCAGGGGACAAGGGGACAAGGGGAGAAATCACTAATAACATTTGACTTTGGAACGCCACTGGCTCCACTTGGTGAAACCCCTGCGTACCCGTCATTGACTCCCCTTGACCCTTGACTGTTGACTATTAACCTTGGTAATAAATTCCGTTTTCAAATTTTCTGAATATCCCTAAGATAGAGAGAGGTAAGGAAAACTGGTGTCAGTTTGCCCGCTTCATCTTCATACCTCCACCGAGTAATTGCTTATGAATTTCTCGTCAGCGCGACAATATTTTTACCAGGAGATTCAGCAGCCTGACGAGCATATCGACCTGGTAAAGGCAGCTTTATATATTGCCCAGGAAGAATATCCTCAGCTTGACCTAGAAGAATACCTCAATGCCTTTGAGACGATGGCCTTGGAGTTACAAGAACGCTTACCTGATTCACCCTACCCGCTGCGGATTATTCAAAGTATTAATCAATATCTCTACAATGATTTAGGATTTGCGGGCAATAAAGCAGACTACTACGATCCGCGCAACAGCTTTTTAAATGACGTGATTGAGCGGCGGCTAGGGATACCTATCACCTTGGCATTGGTTTATATGGAAGTGTCCCGCCGGATTGATTTCCCCATGATGGGTGTAGGAATGCCTGGACATTTCCTCATCCGCCCAAATATTGCAGAGATGGAGGTTTTTGTCGATGCATTCAATGGTGGTGAAGTTTTATTTGCCCAAGATTGCCAGGATAGGCTGTCTCAGATGTTTCAGCAACCTGTAGAGCTAAAGCCAGAATATTTAGCTACCGTGAGTCATCGGCAGTTATTGGCTCGCATACTCACAAATCTCAAGTTTATTTACCTCAAAAAGCAAGACTTAGAAAAAAGCCTCGCCGCAGTAGAGCGCATTTTACTATTATTTCCCGGCATAAGTTTAGAATTACGCGATCGCGGTTTAATTTACTATCAACTCGGTTACTATCCCCAAGCGGCTGACGATTTACAAACTTATCTGGCAAAAGTTCCTGATGCTGAAGATTCTGGAGCCATTCGCCGCTTACTTGCCGAATTGGGTAGATAAATCTTGGCAATCAATCGGGATTGAAAGAGAGCAGAGGAAGCTGTCCCAATACAAGAAGTTGCACAGGCATTGCATAAAATTGAGACTGGGATTTTTACTCAGCACTCAGCAAGTTCAAGCTCGGCCAATCAAGATAAAAGCTCTTTTCTCCAGCCCCTAAGCCCTATTTTCAAAACAGAGTAGGAAAGAGCAACGAGAAAATTAACTAGAAAATTCTTCTATGCTCCCTCTTCAAAAACGCCACGTCTAAATTGGAATACAGATTTGTCGGGTTTTATACCATATAGGAAAATTTTATCTCATTGGTATTTGTAAGCTTTTATTATTTATATCCCAATCACAAATCGAGATAAACCCGTATGGTTCAATATTTCCGGAAGAGTCTATATCTCAAGACCTTTACTACCAAATAAAAGCCCAGGATTTTTATTCAATCTCGTAGAGTACTAGGAAAAATAGGTCTTTAAAGGATTGTTAAACTTTTATTAACAAAAATAAATATTAATTTAATATTAAGTTTATAAGATTAAAAAAACAGAGATTTAATATAAAAGATTCACTAAATGTAAATTTCTATAATAGTTAATTTCTGACACAACTATGCAATTGGCGGAGAATCATATAATATTTGATTATTCACAAATATATACTGTTTACAGTATATTTTCTATTGTGATTAACTATGCAGTAGAGCATTCAAAATGTCTAAATTAGATATAATCATCAATATTTAAGTGTTGTTTTATATGTCAAGTTTAGGCTCAAATGTCTGTTAATTAATATTCCAATAATTCGCTGGAATGTTTTTTCATAATTATTAATATCTATCCTGACTTTTCACGGGAAGTCCTCAAGTCTCCAAAAAGCGTAGCTTTTTCCACAGCCTCATTCTCAATAACTCTAGGTTAATGAAAATAGCTAACGGAGAAATCAGAGCTTGGGAAACCATCAAAATTACCTTTTCCACATGCCGTGAAAAGTCAGATATCTATCAAGCTAACTTGAGAAATATTTTTATAAATATCTCTCAAGTTAAGAAACTATGACTTACAACTAACAATATTGGTAATTGCATAAAATCAAAATGTCACAGCAAGCCCTAAGTAAGTAAAATATCAAATAAAAATAAATTAAAATACTTAGATAGAAAAATCATGCTGATTAGTTATATATTAAATCAGGTTATTGATTATGCAAATTTCCAGGATATTACTACAAGCTAAAAATACACCATCTACCATAACAGAATCTACTATGCTTATCTTGATGGTTGGTTTATGCATCTACTTAGGAGGCAGAATAATTGCCTTATATTTGTCCAATTGCCGTTCACAAAAAGTTGAAAATATCAGAAAAACTTCTTCTGGGAAAGTCTTAGGAACCAATACCCAAGAAATCATATTAACTAATGAGAAAAACCCTAATTTATTCTTAATGAATAAGCAATTTCCGGCATCAGAAAATGGTAAAGCCCATCAATTGAGCCAGTCTGTAAAAGAATTAGCTTCTAATTGTGGCACTTATTATCTAGAAGCGCTTGCTTCCATTGAACAGTCGTTGCTGAATTTTGATAAACGACTCAGGTGTTATACAGAAATTCTACAAATATTGGGACAAGCTTGTCAGGTTAGTCGTGTATACATATTTGAAAATTATCTTGATGATGATGGCGACTTAATCATGCATATGCAATCTGAATGGTGCGCTGAAGGTATATCATCCAAAATTGAAAACCACCTTTGGCACAAGCTATCTTATACAAAATTCTGCCCACGCTGGTTAAAGTTATTAGCACGTGGTGATATCGTTGCTGAGACAATTACAGAATTGAGCGAAACAGAAAGTCAGGCTTTAGGACTACAGGATGTTTTGACAATATTGATTTTACCAATCATTGCCAAAGGTAATTTTGTTGGTTTTATTGGATTTGATAACTGCAAAGAAGCACAGATTTGGGAAGCCAAAGAAACAGCATTTTTGCAAGCCGTAGCAGGTGTACTTTCTCTAGTACATGAGCGTTTATTAGCAGATAATGCTCTCAAGACAGTAATTCTAGAAACCCAAGATTCTGCTTATCAGTTAGAAAATGTAGTACAAGAACGCACAGCTGAATTGCACAGAGAAATTGCGGAGCGCAAGCGGATACAAAAAGAACTAGAGAAATCACTGTCTTTGCAATGGGCGACTTTAGAATCTACTGCTGATGGCATCTTAGTAGTAGATAATCAAGGTAAGATTGCAGGCTTTAATCAAAAGTTTCTGCAAATGTGGCGTATTCCGGAGTCATTAATCACTTCCGGAAATTACAAAGAAGTACTGAGATTGGCGATGAAACAGCTAGAAGCGCCAAAACAGTATTTTGCTACTATTAGAGAATTATACTTTAACCCAGACACACAGCTTTATGATGCGATCGCCTTTAAAGATGGCAGAGTCTTAGAGCGCTACTCCCAACCTCAGCGCATTAACGGCAAAATTGTCGGTAGAGTCTGGAGTTTTCGTGATGTCACAGCACATAAATTAGCAGAAGCCAAAATCCGTCATCAAGCTTTACACGATCTGTTAACGGATTTACCTAACCGAGTACTGTTTAATGAGCGCCTGTCACAAGCATTAGCACAAGCGCAGAAAAATCTTAGCAAACTAGCGGTGTGTTTTTTAGACTTAGATCGCTTCAAAATTATTAACGATACACTAAGTCATGCAGTAGGCGATCAATTATTGCAAATTGTAGCTCAACGTCTGATAGACTGTCTGCGGGATATTGATACTATAGCGCGCTGGGGAGGCGATGAATTCACCCTAATTTTGCCAGAAATTAACGATACTCAAGAAGTTACCAAGATTCTAGAACGCATTTTGGCAGCTTTTAAACCAGTATTTGAAATCGAAAACTACCAGTTGCATATTAGCGTCAGTATTGGTATTGCACTTTATCCTATACATGGTCAAGATGCCGAAACTTTGATTAAACATGCTGACATAGCACTATATCGTGTCAAGTCTCAAGGACGTAATCATTACCAGTTCTATAACTCAGCCATCAATTCTGGTTCTTCAGAATTGTTAACTTTAGAAAATAGCTTGCACTCTGCCTTAGAACGCCAAGAATTTGAAGTTTACTATCAACCACAGGTAAATATTACCACAGGTGAAATTACCAAAATAGAAGCATTACTACGTTGGCGACACTTAGAATTAGGCTTAATCCCACCCGCAAAGTTTATTCCCCTAGCTGAAGAAACTGGATTAATTATCCCCATTGGGGAATGGGTGTTAAGAACTGCTTGTGCTCAAAATAAAGCTTGGCAAGATGCACTCAATCTGCACTCACTTTCTGTAGCTGTGAACCTTTCTGCACGACAATTTCAGCAACCAAACTTAGTAAATATGGTGCAGCAAATATTGTCAGAAACTCAATTAAGCCATAAATGTTTGGAGCTAGAAATTACCGAAAGTATTGCCATGAAGAATGTTGAGTTCACTAAAAGAATTTTAAGTGAATTAAACGCTTTAGGTGTTTCTATATCTATAGACGATTTTGGCACCGGATATTGTTCTCTCAGTTATCTGAAAAATTTTCCTATTCATTGCTTAAAAATTGACAGATCTTTTGTGAGAGATTTGTCTGATGATAATCATGATGCTGCCATCACAACTGCAATTATTGCTTTAGCACATGGATTAAAGCTTGCAGTTGTGGCTGAAGGTGTAGAAACAGAAGAGCAACGCAACTTATTACGACTTCTAGATTGCGAACTCATGCAAGGCTATTTATTTAGTCGTCCTCTATCAGCTGAAGACACTACAAGACTACTACAAAAATCTAAATCCCGTCGTATTAATCCTTCTTTTTTAGTAGCTTAAATTAAGTTGTCATTGGTCATTTGTCATTGGATTATTCACTCATCCAATTTTTATGTTGACCTTTGACCCCTGACTATTAAAAATAGTCTACCCTAGCATCCAAACCATACGAGCGTAAAAGTTTAGATAAATTCTCGGCTTCTGTTCTACTGCCAAATCTGCCTGCATTTACATAATCTCCTAAGCCTGATTTCTCTACAACCGGATTAGCTATATACTGTCTGACTTTGTTGAGAGTATCGGCATTATGAATCGGAACAATAACTACATACCGATTCTGATTGTTATTAGCGCTAGTATCTACAGGAGATGTATTTAAACCTAATGCTTGCCAAGTTTGTGCATCAACATTTCCCGTGGGATTGATTCTAGAATATTGCTGGAATGCGTACACATAAGACCTAGTATTTTCACCATAATAACCATCAGGATTTGTATTAAAAAATCCTAATTGCAATAAACGCTGTTGCACGGCTCTCACATTATCGCCACTATCCCCAACTGTGAGATAATTTCTGGTTTGTGAGGGAGCTTGATCAGCTTGTCTATTCTGCACAACGCCACGTACTGCTTGCAAAGCTTGTGTATCAGCTACTCCATCAACAGCTAATTGGTAATCTCGCTGGAATCGCAGCAGTGCATCCCTAGTCAGAGGTCCAAAATTGCCTGTAGGATTAGCTTGCAAGTATCCTAACTGTCGTAAACCTTCTTGTAGTTCTCTAATTTGTTGCGGTGCAAGACTAGTTGTGTTTGGTATGGCTGGATTAGAAGGACTACTAGTAGGAGCCAGCAGTCTGTTCCAAGTTTGTCGATTTGTAATTCCATCAGCAGGTAAACCAGCATTGCGCTGAAATGCAATTACAGCATCTTTGGTAATCGGGCCAAATTTACCAGTAGGATTAGCCTGAAAATAACCCAGTTGTTGTAACCGCTGTTGTAACCTAGTTACTGCCGGGCCTTGGCTACCTTCCAACAAAATTGGATATTCCCCTCCGGCGCTGGGGATGTTAGAGGGTGCTTGTCGAGGTCTCGTAGAGTTGCGCGAAGCTTGCTGAGAGCGAGTTAATGCTTCCTGAGTTTGCGGGCCAAAATAGCCTGTTATTGGCCCTTGGAAATAGCCTTGGCGTTGCAAACGCTGTTGCAACTTCACAACTTCTGGGCCTCTGCTACCTAGCCGCAGATTACCGCTGCTACTATTACTAGCGATTCTACCTCGGCAGGCTTGTTGGAGCGATCGCGCAGTGCTATCACCTACAACTCCATCAGCAGGTAGTTTATTCGCCTGCTGAAATGCAATCACTGCTTGCTGAGTGATAGAACCAAACTTACCGCTAACTGGGCCACGAAAGAAACCTAGCTTCTGCAAGCACTGCTGAATGTTTGTGACTTCAGCGCCATTACTTCCTACTTTCTGTACTGCTAAAGTTTGCCCAGCGATACTGAGAAGTGACAAGGTTAATGCTACAGATAAAAAACGCATCGCCAAGGTGCTAGAAAGCTTTGTCCAATTCCAGAATCTCAAATTAGCTGGGACAGGGACAATATCTAAGCTCTCGGATGCTTCGTAAACTGCGGCGCTATGTAGATCACCAATGACTTCCATAAAATCGAGGGTTTGGTATTGGGTATTGGGTGTTGGGTATTCGCGACTGGGTATTGGGGGCTGGGTATTGGGTATTGGGGACAAAGACCAAATACCAAACCTCAAATGCCTCATTTTTAAGTCAGTCCATTACTTTTAGTTTGGGGATAACCTGGAATTAAAATCTCTTTTCTCTAGCTCTAGTCCCTGTCTGTGAGAAATTTTGGCTACCAGTATACTATAGGATAACTACGACTGGAAACTAATTAATACATCATCAACAAAAGAAACCTGGCAAAGAAAACTTCACCAGGTTAATCGATAGAACAAATATTTAATTTTGATTGCGATAGATTAATTTCAGTTACGATACAGAAATTTAGCAGCCTGTTTTGCGTGTTTATTGGTCTTGTTGGGGTTTTTCTGGCTGTTGTACTTCTGCGTTATCTTCTAATTTTTCAGTATTACCTGCTTTCACCCAGCCTTCTTGATTGGTATCTTCCTGGCGGATTTTTTGCCACAATTTATCGTCGCTTTCCTCTAAAACGATGATTTTTTGATTAAAACCAACCCCACCCACACGTTCCGCATCTTGTTTTGGTTCGGCTCGCAAACTCAAGCCTTGAGCCCAAGTAACTTTTCCTTGGTAAGCTCCTGGTGGTAATGGTTTTGGTGATTCTTCCGCTTTGGGTGTTTCTGTAGGAGTAGGAGTAGGAGTAGGAGTTGAGGTGCTTGCTGGTTTAGCCTCAGTTTTAGTAGCTGCTGCTTCAGTTGCTTTGGGAGATTGGGTTCGCTGTGAAGGATGATCGTTGGCAAAAATTGGTTTGGTAGGTGGGATAGCAGTTCTATTCATGAAATAGAGTGCAGTAGCAACACCAGTACCTACTAAGATAGCCATCGCCAACAGAAACCCGAGTATAAATTTAAGTAAGTTAGAAAACATATTTTATAACCTCATTACCAATCGTCAATTGTCCAGAGTCAAGGGTCAACGGTCAAGGGTGAATGAATCTAGACTCTGGACAATGCAAATTTTAGATTTTAGATTGCCGATTTTAGATTTTTTGGGTGATCCTGCAAACTAGTAGCTTAGATACCCTGCCAAGTTAGGGCGGAACCAATGCGGAGATCTCAAATTTAAAATCCTTGAGCCAAGTACTAAACGTTGTCGGGGTCAATCTAAAATCCAAAATCTAAAATCCAAAATCTAAAATCGATTGACTAACCTATTATTGCAGCGGGCATTAGCTAGCGTAGCTTACCGAAGGTATCGCTTAACGGCGTTTGTTTTGATGCTAACCGCGCTCGTCCAGCCGCAGCCCATTCTTGTAGTTGTTGAATTTGCTCTACAGCGGTTCTTGCCAGGGGTATGATTTGACTGGCAGCTTCTAAAATATCGTCGTTGGTAAAGTCGCGATTTTGACTAAATCCAATATGCATCGCTTCAATTAAAGTTTGCTCAATTTCTGCTCCAGAAAAATCGGGTGTTTCATATGCTAGCCTGTCGATGTCATAACTTTTCAAGTTATGGGGGCGTAGTCGGGATAAATGGACATTAAAAATTGCTTTTCTCTCTTCTTGGGTTGGTAAACCAACAAAGAATATTTCATCAAATCGCCCTTTCCGTAGCATTTCTGGTGGTAAGGCTTGGATATCGTTAGCGGTGGCGACAACAAATACAGGTGAAGTTTTTTCTGCTAACCAGGTAATAAATGTACCAAATACTCGGCTTGTAGTTCCTGCATCACCTTTACTACCAAGTCCTGAAAAGGCTTTATCTATTTCATCAATCCACAAAATACAAGGTGCTAAAGCTTCTGCTACTTGGATCATTTGGCGAGTACGGGATTCTGATTCTCCCACCAAACCACCAAACAACCGCCCAACATCTAAGCGTAATAAAGGTAAATGCCAATGATGAGCGATCGCTTTTGCTGTTAAGGATTTTCCAGTACCTTGAATTCCCACCAACATTAAACCACGGGGATGTGGTAATCCATACTGTCGCGCTCGTTCGGTAAATGAGCCACCTCGCCGCAACAGCCAATCTTTGAGGTTATCGAGTCCGCCGATATCAGAAATTTGCTCGGTGGCGGGGTAAAAGTCTAAAATTTGGGTTTGGCGAATAGTTTGGCGCTTTTCTTCCAAAACCAAATCCACATCTTCTGGTTGCAATTCACCGTGAGTGGCGATCGCTTTTGCCAAAACCCGGCGAATCCTCTCCATAGATAGCCCTTGACAAGAGCGTACCAAATCATCTGCTACTTTTCCAGAAAGCGAGTTACCAGTTGTTTGTAGCAAGCGTTCCACCTCTTTTTGAATTTCGCTGGCGGCTGGTAACGGAAATTCCACAACTGTCAGTACTTCGCTTAAGTCTTCAGGAATCGCAATCCGGGGCGACAAAATCACAATATTTTTCGGTTGCGATTTGAGAAGTTTGGCCAGGTTGCGAAGTTTGCGCGCGATCGCCACATCTTCTAAAAAGCGATGATAATCCCGCAGAATCATTACCCCTGGTGCTGAAGCTGGTAACTTTTCGATAAATTCCAACGCTTGCAGTGGGTTGCGTCGCCCAAAACCCTCATCATTCGGGTTTCCCTGGTAGCCATCCACAAAATCCCAAGTATATACAGGACGATTACCTTGGTTGGCTGCTTCTTCTCGAATCGCAGTTTCTACCCGTTCCTCTTCATAAGTGGGAATATAAATCAAAGGATAGCGGGCGCGTAGCAGCAGTTTAAACTCTTCACGAAAGCTCATAAGTAGCTGTTAGTGTTATTAGTTCTTATCCCATTGTTAAAGGTTGTATTGTCTCTCACAACTAATAACTAAAAACAACAACCGCCAGAAACTTAGCAAATCTTCTGCTGCAATGCGTAATAGCTTATTTTTGCTGGTTAAAATATTTTTACTGAGCGCTGAGGCGCTCAAATTCAACACAAAAGTCCTAACTACCAATTCCAGCCTATCCCGGAAGTTGCTTTTTCAAAGCCTCTAAACTAGCCCAACGGCTATCAATTGATTTTTGTGAACTCTCAGCTGCAGTACTCAAAATACCAGGGCAATTCAGGTCACATAGCTGGCGCTGAGGGAATTCTAAACACATCTGCTCATACAACCATTCAGCAGGATAAAAATAGCTATCAGGCGGTAGAGTTTCAACCAAATCTTCAACTGCTACTTCTCGTTCTAATGGCAAGTCGTTGATTTGATTAGCTGTTACGTCTAACCAAATAACTTCCTGAGTATTAACTACCAAACGCTGATTGTATTGCTGTAAACAGCGGTTACAAGTACAAGTAATAATTGCTTCTGCATGAGCGGATATTTCTAAGTAATTACCTTGATGCTGTACGCGAATCACACCACGAACAGGAGTCAAAGTGTCCAAACCAGGCAGAAAATCCTGAACTTGAATTTCCTCTGTCCGCTCCGGGGCTTTGGTGAGCTGCGGAATAAAAATTGCGTCCATAGGATTTGTGAGATATCCTCACGAAACGAAACTTAGTTTAACTACCAGCAAAATTGCTGAGATTTAGATCATTATTTTAGCTTTTAGCGAGGGTGGTCAAGAGTCAAGGGTCAAAGGTCAAAAGTTAAGAGTGATTGATTATTTTTCTTCTGCTTCCTCTGCTTCCTCTGCTTCCTCTGCTCCTCTGCTTACCTAAGGCTCGATCGCCGGACGAACTACAAGATGACGATGTGGTTCTTTGCCGCGGCTAAAGGTTTCTAAATCAGCAAATTCTTTTAAAAATGTGTGAATTTGCCGCCTCTCCGCCGAACTTAGGGATTTTATTTCTACTTCTCTGCCTGTCGTTCGCACTTCCTCAGAAGCTGCTTCTGCCAATGCGCGAATTTCTGCTTGTCTTTTGACGCGGTAGCCATTCAGCTCAATGGTATAAGAAGCTTGCTCTTCTTGTGGTTGGTTGATGTTCAAGACTGAATTAGCCAGATACTGAATTGCATCTAGCACAGAACCATCACTACCAATTAAAGTTCTGATTTGTTCGGGTTTGAGGTTCGTTTCATCAATTGTTAACCAGTAGTTATCTGGTTCATCGGAGTCGCCGCCCTGAGGTTGAGCAGGTTCTAAATTCCCCTCAACCTCAGCAGATACCCCAGTAAGTAGCAGCAATGTTTTTAACCATTGCTGCCCTCGCTGCATGGGACTGTTGCTCATGATCAATTTGTAGCCTTTTTCTTAGAACTTTTGGGCTCAAATGGCAATGCTTTTTGCTCTGCCACTGCTGCTTCTTTTTCTTGGGTTGCTACGATTTTTTGCAATTCTTCCGGTAATGGTTCGCGGGAAAGAATAAAGGTTTGCAGAGTTTGGAAAATATTCCCAATTACCATATACATCAAAACCCCAGCTGGTAGTGGGAAGAACAAAAACATCCCCGAAAAGATCACAGGGGTGATTTTGTTGACCGTATCCTGCTGTGGGTTACCACCGCTAGAATTTTGCCCGGAAAGAATTTGGCTGACGTAGAGACTGATCCCAAAGAAAATCACCATTGCCACAATATCCCAATGGATTGTGCCGTCAGGATCGGTTGCGCCGACTCTACCTAAAGCATCAATGAACAGAAATCCTTTATCTGCTGCTAGTCCGGGGATGGTACCTTGAATGGTGACATCTCCAGGCTCTAAGGCTTCTATATTGCCTTCAGCGTCAATTTTAATTCTGTCTTCGCCTTTGATAACTTTCCATTCAGGAGTTAATTTGTTTTCTGGGTGTTCTGCTAAAAGCACCTGAAATGGTTTGCCTTCGAGAGTCTGATATTGTATCTTAGTTTTTTCCCCAACCGCTAATTTATTGCCTCCAGGAAGGATAGCCGTAATACGGCTGTGTTCCCCATCAGCAATGTAGATGTTTTGGGGGGGAGTAGCAAAGGCTTGGGGTTGAATTCGTTCGATTTGTTCAGAGGGAAAAACTTGCAGGTTAACGCTGTAGTTGACCCCGGCAAAGGGTGAACCCCGCAAAGTGGCAAACAACGCCAACAATACTGGCATTTGCAACAGCAGAGGTAAACAGCCAGCCAGAGGGTTACCAAATTCTTTCTGAACGTTAACCATTTCCTCTTGCTGCTTTTGCGGATCGTCTTTATAACGCTCCTTGATTTCTGCCATCCGCTTTTGCATCAGAGGCTGAACAATCCGCATCCGCCGCATATTCCGGATGGAACCAGCACTCAGGGGATAGAGCGCAAAGCGGATTATCAATGTTAAAGCAACGATCGCCAATCCATAGCTAGGCACAATACCATAGAAAAAATCTATGATTGGCAGCATCACGTTGTTCGAGAGAAACCCGATACCAAAATCCATTATTCTGAATTCAACCTGAGGTACTGTAAACTAACTGAATCTAATTTATCTAAATCAAGATCGGTCTGCGACTATCATCCACTACGGATAGCCGCACATGATATTAACAATTGAATGTTAAAGTCAACGAGCTTTTGTGAGTGCTGAGTAAGGAAGATGATAAAGACTGAACGAGCTGAGTGATTAATTTTATCCTTAATTTCTCCGATTCTAGGCTTTTTGCGGCGTTGAACTAAGAAATTCAGACTCAGCACTATGAGTTAATTAACTACTTAGCAGCCGCGCTATATTCGGGATTTTTAGCAACAACTCTTTCGTTAATATATTCATAAACTTCCCGGAAATTAGGAATAGCCCGCATTTCTAGACGGCTACCATTTCTGAGGGTTAGCACCATATCTCCCCACAAGCCAATAGCACGGGGAACTTTGACGATTTTGACAATTTCTGCATAAATTACGTCAGTGCGATCGCGTCCCATCCAACCCCCAGTCACAGTTACTCGGCGATCGGTGATGCGGTAGCGTAGCCACAAAGCTCTGACAATTGCCCCCACTGTCAATGGAATCCCGATGACAGTTAGCCCAAACAGCAGGTTAAGAATTAAATCCCCAACGTGAGGGCCACCTTCATAATAAATTTCTTCACGAATGCCCATTGAGTACCTCGGCTTGTGCTAACAACTGCTCTAATTCTTGCAGAAATTGTTGGCTTACGCACTCTCGTTCTGCTGCCGTTGGTTTCACAACTACCACTAACCGCCATCCAGGTGACAATTTGGGCAACAACTGATGCAAAGCTACTGTTATTTGCCGCTTAATCCGATTGCGGACTACTGCACGCTTACTAACTTTTGTGCTAACGGAAATACCAAATTTTGTACTATCCAGATGCTTTGGATCAGCATCAGTTAGTTGTGTAGTCTCAGGGGCAGTATCCAAAGGAGACTTTTTGGAAGCCGACGGTTTCAAGGCCCTTAATGTGAAATAAGCACCATGTCGCCGAATTCCTTCTCGGAAAACTGCCTGGAAATCTTTTCGGGATTTTAGCCGATTCGCCTTGGGCAAAGCCACAGATGCTATTTTCGCCTAATGTGCCCTAAACGCTCAAACGATGACGGCCTTTTTGTCTTCTAGCGCGGATGACATTTCTGCCATCTGGTGTCCGCATTCTAGCGCGAAACCCAGAAGTCCTTTTCCTCTTACGGTTAGTACCGCCTAGCGTTCTCTGCATACAGTCCTCCTTTTAGGGAATTCTTTTAAAAAGTCACAATCTCTAATTTTATCACTATTACAGGTAAAAGGTAGAGACTCCGGTAAAATAGTCAAGGGTCAAGGGTCATTAGTTATTTTTTGCAGTCCCCAATGCCCAATGCCCCAAATTAATTGATACTCAACACCCACGATCCTAAGTAACGCAACATGGGGACATCGCCAGGAGAGAGAACTTGGCAGTTGAAATAGTACACTCCACCAAAGGTTGGGTTTTTCACGTTAGATAATATAACTTCCACCTTACTGCCTGCGGGTACTGGCTCTACAGGGAAAATTTCTATTACGCGTCCTTCCTTATCCCACTTCACCTCAGAAAGGGGAACAGCTTTGCCTTTAACCTTCACCTCAACCTGTTTGGGATCAAAATTTCCTTTGTAATAATCAGGATAAGTAATGGCAAATTGAGCCACGGCTAATTTCATTTTCAGAGATGGAATTCTTAAGATATAGCGATCCCAGCCATCAGATTGTCCACCAAAGTCTAAACGGTAGGGCAGTTGATTTTCGGATTTAATACCGCTAAATAATGTCAATCCTGGTAAACCCTGTGCCCAGCTGACAGCTTGGAAACCTGTCAACAAGCAGCCAGTCACCGCTAAAGTAGAAAGTAAACGTCGCATAATTAAGGCTCCTCACTATCAACTAGTAAGCTTAGTTATCTAAATAACTAAAAATTTAGTATTCGTAACTAAACTTTACTACTGAATTTCTAAAAATAGACGTTAAAAGACAATAAAAAGTGTCACAAGGTTTTGGGGTATGGGGTATTGGGGATTGGGTAAGCTAATACACGTCTAAATTGCATAACTACTAATAAGGGCTGTTGACCGTTAACCGTTGACAGTCAACAGCCCTCACAATGGATTGTGCCACTTAAAAGCCGAATAGCTTAATTGGTAATTGGTAATTAGTTATTTCTCCCAAGTCCCGAGATCCCAATCCCCAGTCCCCAATCCCTCATCGGGGATCGGAATTATATTGCTGAATATGTATAAATGTATCTGAATTGTAAGACCTTTGTTATAAAAATTGAGAGATACAAACAGCGATCGCCTGTTAAGTTGGGCTAGATTGATAAAAACACGCGTGAATCCAAGTACTTGCCATCAAAATTTACTTTTGGCAAAATCAAGTTTTTTCTAAGTGGATGCATATTGCAATATGTCATAGAGGAATACAAAATTTTTCAATCCCTAAAATAAGCTGAAGAGACAGATGCACAATTTGGGAATCAACATAGGATGTGCAGTATGTAAGCCTATCTTAATTATCTAAAATTGTTGGCATCTGTTGAGTAGCAAGCTGAGTCTTGGCCGAGGAAGTGATGAGTAAAATAACAAAAGGTCAAGATGCAATCCATAAAGCAATGTAACGGCTGAAATGACCAGTCTAAGAGGCATGAGAGCGGGGAATCATTCAGCAAAAAATTACAAAATTTGCAGATATTAGGTATTTATCTCCAGGAGATTTCATGAGAATAGCAGTAGCTAAAGAGATAGAAGTTGGTGAGCGTCGTGTAGCTTTAATTCCGGATGTTGTTGCCAAATTGGTAAAACAAGGTTTAGAAGTTTGGGTGGAAACAGGCGCGGGAGAGCGCTCATTTTTTAGCGATTCTGCATATGAAGCAGCAGGAGCTAAAATTATTGGCGATCCCGCTACTTTATGGGGCGAAACAGATATTTTATTGAAAGTTAGTCCACCACAAGAAAGAGAAGACGGACGTTCAGAAATTGATTTTCTCAAAGCAGGATCTGTCTTAATTAGCTTCTTAAATCCTTTAGGAAATCCAGCGGTGGTAGAGAAACTGGCCAATCGCCAAGTTACAGCTTTAAGTATGGAATTGATCCCCCGTACTACCAGGGCGCAAAGCATGGATGCATTGTCCTCGCAAGCATCTCTAGCTGGGTACAAATCTGTATTAATAGCTGCTGCTGCATTACCGAAATACTTCCCCATGCTCACCACAGCCGCAGGCACGATCGCCCCAGCGAAAATATTTATCATGGGGGCAGGTGTCGCCGGGTTGCAAGCGATCGCCACCGCTAGACGCTTGGGAGCAGTGGTAGAAGCCTTTGATATCCGTCCTGCCGTTAAGGAAGAAGTGCAAAGCTTAGGGGCAAAATTCGTCGAAGTTAAGCTCGAAGAAGAAACCGTAGCGGCTGGTGGCTACGCCAAAGAAATTTCCGAAGCTAGCAAACAACGCACTCAAGAAGTTGTTACCGAACACGTCAAAAATGCCGATGTGGTAATTACTACAGCCCAAGTACCAGGGAAGAAAGCCCCACTGTTAGTCACCGAAGAAATGGTGAGACAGATGAAGCCAGGTTCAGTGATTGTAGACTTAGCCGCCGAACAAGGTGGTAACTGTTCCTGCACCGATCCCGGCAAAGATATTGTGTGGAACGGGATCACCATCATCGGGCCGATCAATTTACCATCATCCATGCCCGTTCACGCCAGCCAACTGTATGCCAAAAACCTGACATCGTTGATGCAATTGCTGATTAGTAAAGAAAAAGCTTTGCAAGTAGACTTTGCCGATGACATCGTTGACGCAGCTTGCGTTACCCATGCAGGCGAGATTCGCAATCAACGAGTAAGTGAAGAATTAGCAGCGTTGAAAGTTAGAGGCTAGGGACTGGGGACTGGGAATTTTAGATTTTAGATTTTGGATTTTGGATTTAAACCTAATCCAAAATCGTAAATCCAAAATCCAAAATTGAATTGCCCCATGCCCATTTACACAAGGAGTTTTTATTTCATGTCAGAGGCATTACTTGCTGCTTTGTTTGTATTTGTTTTGGCATCTTTTATCGGCTTTGAAGTCATCAACAAAGTGCCACCTACTTTACACACTCCCTTGATGTCGGGATCAAACGCGATTTCTGGAATTGCAGTACTGGGGGCAATTGTGGCTTCTGGTGCGAGAGAAACAAGTGTATCAGTGATTCTCGGTTTAATTGCCGTAGTACTAGCGACAGTCAACGTTGTGGGTGGCTTCCTAGTGACAGACAGAATGTTGCAAATGTTTAAGAAAAAGGAGATTAAGGCGTGAGCGATTTTCTACCAACTGGGATTCAGTTAACGTATTTAGTCGCTGCATCCTTATTTATTCTCGGTTTAAAAAAGCTAGGTTCACCTGCAACAGCTAGGAACGGTAATGTTGTCGCCGCCGTAGGGATGTTGTTGGCGATTGTCGCCACAATGTTGGATCAACACGTGTTGAACTACGAGATGATTTTGTTAGGCTTGGCGATTGGATCGGGTTTAGGTGCGATCGCAGCTTACAAAGTGCAAATGACGGAAATGCCCCAAATGGTGGGTTTACTCAACGGTTTGGGTGGTGCGGCTTCTGCATTAGTCGCCGTTGCCGAATTCTGGCGGTTATTGGATTCTGGCTCATCCATACCCCTGGATGTGAACATTTCCATGCTGTTGGATGTGTTAATCGGTGGTGTTACCTTTACAGGTAGTTTTCTCGCCTTTGCCAAATTGCAAGGTTTAATTAGTGGTTCTCCGATTACATTTCCTTTCCAGCAACCATTTAACCTTTTACTGCTGGGTGCTTATATAGTCGGTAGTGCCTACTTAATCGTTACACCAGATAGCCTACCTATATTCTTAGCAGTAGTTGCGGTTTCTCTAGTACTGGGTGTTATGTTCGTCATCCCGATTGGTGGTGGCGATATGCCGGTGGTAATTTCGCTGTTGAACTCCTTATCCGGTGTAGCAGCATCCGCCGCAGGTTTCGTCGTGATGAACAATATGTTAATCATCGCTGGGGCGTTGGTGGGAGCATCAGGGCTAATCCTCACCGAGATTATGTGTAAAGCTATGAACCGTTCCCTGTTCAGCGTGCTGTTCAGCGCTTTTGGTACAGGTGGTGCGGCTGGTGGTGCGGCGGCTGGTGGTGCAATTGATCAAACTGTTCGCAGCATTGATCCTGAAGAAGGGGCAATGATGTTGGGTTATGCCCGTTCTGTGGTAATTGTGCCTGGTTATGGGATGGCGGTTGCTCAAGCACAACATAGCGTCCGCGAGTTGGCAGATCAACTAGAACGCATGGGTGTTGATGTTAAGTATGCCATTCACCCTGTAGCTGGGAGAATGCCAGGACACATGAACGTGTTGCTGGCTGAGGCGAATGTGGCTTACACCCAGTTGTATGACATGGATGATATTAATCCCCAATTTGAACAAGCAGATGTAGCTTTAGTAATTGGGGCTAATGATGTAGTCAATCCGGCGGCGCGTACTGATGTTAATAGCCCAATTTATGGAATGCCAATTTTGGAAGTAGATCGAGCGAAGCAGACAATTGTGATTAAGCGCGGGATGAGTACAGGTTTTGCTGGTGTAGATAATGAGTTGTTCTACAAAGATAAAACCACGATGCTTTTTGGTAGCGCGAAGGATATGGTGTCGAAGTTGGTTTCGGAAGTGAAGCAGCTTTAACGAACCGCAAAGGGCGCGAAGTAAATCAATAATTAGAGAGTTGACTTGCCTTGAGGGTGTAATCTTTTTGAGGCAAGTTTTTTGTGTTAACCTACTTAATTTCTCTAAAAGTAAGATTTATTCTTGATTTTGTAAATTTATTTGCTTTGGGTATTTGATGTTGCCAAAAGTGCTGTGTACTTCCCTTCATCATCAGTAAACTTCCATTAGTAAGGAAAATTTCGTATTTTAACTCTTTTTGTATTTTATGTCTAAACATAAAACGACGAGTAGCACCGAAACTTACAGAAGCAATTACAGGGTTTTCTCCAAGCTCTGGTTCATCGTCGCTATGCCAAGATACGCTGTCTTTCCCATCACGATATAGATTGAGTAATACACTATTGAATTTAATTTTAGATAAAGATTCAATTTTAGATTTAATATTGATTAATACAGGTGTCCATACAAAAGGTTGCATTGTGATTTTAGAGTAACAATAAGATTTACCCTGATCTCCATACCAAGCTGTAAGTCTAGGTAACTTAACTTGTTTACCAAAGAGTATTGTAGATTCTTGATTCCAAGAAGTAGTTTCATACAATTCAAGGAATAATTGGTTGCTCTCGTTTTCATCAAATAAATTTTTGTAATAGAGTACTTCAGCATTTTGCATGGATAACTTTTCACCTTGATGCCTACTCTTATCACTTCCATCTCCCCAGATTGATAGTTGATTAAACATAAAATCATTTCAATTAATATCTATAATTTGTTTATCAGTGTATGGTCAATGCTCTCATAAGTCATAACATTAAATAGTAATTTTAAATGAGTAATGGACAAGACACATTTTTATGAAAGTTAGAAATATCAAAAATATAACAGCATTGCCTGCTATTAAAATTGTAGTACTTAAATACTAATATTCTGAAATTAAATTAGAATTGCTATAAAAATTAAAATAATATTAAAAATATTACTGAGTATTAAATTTTTCAAAAAACTATTTTATATTAGTTGTGATCACTTAATAACGCTTGCGTATTCTTATGAATTGTTTTCAAATTATTAAGTCTGTCCTAGATGAAGCGTACAGTCAAATACCTGGAGATGAAGTAAATAAAGATAATGATATTAAAGAAGCAATAAAATACTTGCGAAAAGAATATACGAGTTTGTTAACTGTAAACAATATTACTTATAGTGACCCTATCACTAGATTTGCTTATATTTATACCTATGTAACATCTCATGCTAACTTAGTCTGTAGTCTTATCGAACAAGATGATAATTTAGGCAACCTATTTAACAATTTAAAAGTCAATGTAGCTTGTATCGGAGGAGGCCCAGGAAGTGACTTTTTAGGAATATTGAAGTATCTTATGATTCATCAAAAGGCACCTACAGTTAATTTCCAACTTTGTGATAAAGAGAAAGCATGGGCAGATTCTTGGTCTGATGTACATAATAAAATTGATCCTATTTTTCGCATATCAACTTTTTATTTACCATTAGATGTAACTCAGCCAGATGATTGGCAAGTACATACTAAATATTTTCAATCAGACATTTTTACAATGATTTATTTCATGTCAGAAGTATACACATTACAATCTATTGCAAATCAATATTTTACTAAATTATTTAGTCAAGCTAAATCTGGAGCCTTATTCTTATTTGTTGATAATAACAACCCCAATTTTTACGATTGGTTTGATAAACTGGCTAAAGAAAATAGTATTAATATTATCAGCAATAAAACTGGTAAAATGTTTTTACCTTCTCATGAAGATAAAAATGACTTAGAAATATATTTTGAAAAGTTTCAAAATATTGGTAATCCAAAAATAACTGCTGATGTTGCGTATCGTGTTGGACGTAAAGAGTAGTAAACTAAGTTGACAATTAATTAACCTCAGTCATTTATCTGCATCTATCTGATTCGTTAAAAAAGCGATCGCCTTTCACGCGCCAAAATGCGATCGCTCTCTTCTTCCTTTGCACCTCTGCGTCTCTGCATGAGACAAAAAAGCGATCGCTCATTTAATCTGCTAAATTTCTTGCCATTCTCTAGCATCAATAAACATAGATAAATGTTTTTTATTACTTGTAGTGATAATCACGTCATGTCCATAATTAGCTACTAAAAGCGATTGAGATGCCAAAATAACATCACCATCTAAAGCTTTGTTATCTGCTGTAGATTTACCTTGATTTCTTGCTTTAGCCCATAACTCTGCTGCTTTTAACATGACTTCCGTTGTAATCGGAAGATATATAATTTGTGACTTTAGTTGATCAAGTTTTCTAATTCCAGATAATTTATTTGCTCTCAACAATTCTCGTCTAATTTCATAATCTATAATTTCCGGTAAAATTACTTCATATCCTCTTTCAAAGAGATTATAAAACCATTCTTGGCATTGTAAAGCTAGAGGCGTGGCTTGAGGATTAGTAATTAATCCTACAGGTGCAGAATCTAAAATAATAACCTGAGCCATCTTCTTTTAAATAGAAATACCTTTCATAGATTCAATAATCTTTAATGTGTCTTGTTGTTCTTGGTGTTCATCTAAACTCTTCCATGAATCAAATAGAATTTTAATATTGGCTACCCTGTCTTGCTTTTTAGTATCATTGCTATGATTCAGTTCATTCATGGCTTTTTCCCAATCATTTAAAGCAACCTGTTTCATAACTACACTTTGCCGAAATAAACGGACAAATTGTAGTAATTCTGGTATATATTGTTCTGGTGTTTGTTCAATTTCTAATAACAAATCATTACGGGGGTTGGTTGATGATGTGGGTATTGGTTGATTGTTGCTCATAAATCTATCGCTGATATTAATAAAATTATACTGCTGACAGTATAGGTTAGTGCGGTTATTGCTCTCTTCTTCCTCTGAGCCTCCGCGTCTCTGCGTGAGACAAAAAAGCGATCGCCTTTTTGTGAAATCACAATAACAAAAATTTGTCACTTATAGGAAAAGACCGTGAAACATAAAGTTCCACGGCTGTAAGTGTAGTGTGAGGAGCTTAACTACAGATCATCATAAATTAGGCGATCGCTAATAATACGCTCGTAACAGTTTTGGTAACAGAATTTTTACTGATGACCAATTTTTACCCTAGGAAGTTGTCATAAATTGAAGAGATAGCTTTATGTAAATCCTGTGTTAAGCAAAAGTGAAGAACTTATAAAGAAAATTACAAATTAGCTGTATCCGAGAAAACATAATTAATAGATTTAAGCAAATTTTCTCTTAGCTTAAGGAGGCCTGATGGTTACAACAACGGTACCAGCACAACAGGTCAAAATCGGCCCAAC
The DNA here is from genome assembly GCF_014696615.1 of Nostoc linckia FACHB-104. GTDB lineage: Bacteria > Cyanobacteriota > Cyanobacteriia > Cyanobacteriales > Nostocaceae > Aulosira > Aulosira linckia_A. The sequence continues at coordinate 93,830 of NZ_JACJQJ010000015.1, forward strand.
CCAACTGCTGATAAATAATGAGTGGGTGGAAAGTGTCAGCGGTCGCCGATTTGAAACTATTAATCCTGCTACAGGTGAAACTATCTGTACAGTAGCAGAAGCAGATGCGCCAGATGTGGATAAGGCTGTACAAGCAGCACGCGCGGCTTTTAAGGGTGGAGACTGGCCTAAGATGTCTGCCACTAAGCGCGGTGAATTGCTTTATAAGCTAGCTGATTTAATTGAACAGAATATTGATGAGTTAGCACGGCTGGAAACGCTAGATAATGGCAAGCCTGTACATGATTCTTTGGGTGATTTAGGGTTAGTAATTGGTTGTTACCGCTACTATGCAGGTTGGGCGGATAAGGTTCAAGGCAAAACAATTCCGATTAATGGCCCTTATTTTTGCTACACACGCCATGAGCCTGTAGGTGTGGTAGGCCAAATTATCCCTTGGAATTTCCCGTTATTAATGCAAGCTTGGAAGCTAGCACCAGCTTTGGCTACAGGTAACACTGTGGTGATGAAAACAGCAGAACAAACACCTTTATCAGCACTGCGAGTAGGTGAGTTAATTATTGAGGCTGGGTTCCCGCCTGGTGTGGTGAATATTCTCTCAGGATACGGCCCGACGGCTGGGGCGGCAATTTCTCGTCACATGGATGTGGACAAAGTAGCGTTTACTGGCTCCACTGAAGTGGGACATTTGATTATGGAAGCTGCTGCCAAGAGTAACCTGAAGCGGGTAACTTTGGAATTAGGCGGTAAGAGTCCTAACATCGTCTTTGCTGATGCTGATATGGACTTAGCAATTGAAGGTGTCCACCAAGCTATATTCTTTAACCAAGGTCAGTGCTGCTGTGCAGGTTCACGGCTGTTTGTAGAAGAAAAATGCTACGACGAGTTTGTGGCTAAGGCTGTAGCTAGAGCTAAACAGCGGACTGTGGGTAACCCCTTTGATGCTCAGACAGAACAAGGGCCACAGGTAGATAAAGAGCAATTCGACAAGGTGATGGGTTACATCGAGTCGGGGATGCGCGAAGGCGCTCAAATGCTCTGTGGTGGTACTCAAGTTGGCGATCGCGGTTTCTTTATTGCACCGACAGTCTTTGCGGATGTCCGCGATGATATGAAGATTGCTCAAGAAGAAATCTTTGGCCCGGTGATGAGCATTATCAAATTTAAGGATATTGATGAGGTAATTCAACGGGCAAATAACACCATGTATGGACTTGCCGCTGCTGTGTGGACTCAGGATATTAGCAAAGCCCATGCGATCGCCAATAATGTTCGTGCTGGTACTGTGTGGGTAAACTGCTACGACGTATTTGACGCTGCTGCACCTTTTGGTGGCTTTAAGCAGTCGGGTATTGGTCGAGAATTAGGCGAGTACGGTTTACAACAATACACCGAAGTTAAAACGGTGACTATCAAGTTGTAAATTGCTACACTTCCAATACTTGTCGGTTAAGGGCAAAAGGGGAAGGGGAAAAGGGGTAAGAAAAAACCTTTAACCCTTACCCTTTCACCTTTTCCCCAAACCAAATTCCGAGTTGAAAATCCTTAACCGAGCAGTTTTGGCTACACTTCTGACGCTACAAGAACAAAGCCTGTATCCCCAGGCTTTGTTTATTAGTAATAATTTTTACCAATATTTTGAATTAATAATTCATTATCCATCATTCAGTGATATTCCCTTGTAAGTGGGAATGATAAATGGGTATGGAATATCACCTAAAGAAAATTTCAATGATAAATGCGATCGCACCGTTTGCTTATTTTTACAGACTTTACAGTAAGAACAAAAGCAAGCATTCCCCAAAACGCCATCTGTGGCTAGTATTAGTTGGTGGAATTTTAGCGCTGTTGGTGGTGCTAACCGGCGTTCACCCAGGACTAGCGCAAAACCCAGAACCATCACCAACAGCAGAAATAGCGCCAAAACCAGAAGAAGCGTCAACAAATTCATTTGTAGTTGCGACAAGGGTGATAGCACCCTTTGTATTTGCGGAGAAAGGTGAGCTATCGGGCTTTAGTGTTGATTTATGGCGCAGTATTACAACTAAATTAGGTATCAACTCGAAATTTGTTGAATATCCCAATGTTCAGGATTTGCTTTCTGCTGTTAAGGATGGCAAAGCAAATGCTGGAATAGCAGCTATTTCAATTACAGCTGAACGTCAGCAAAATTTTGATTTCTCTTTACCAATGTTTGCTGCTGGGTTGCAGATAATGGTAAGACCTCCGGAGACAAATGGTGGTGCTTTGTCTAATATTTTGCAATTGGTTTTTTCTGCGTCACTTTTGCAAGTAGTTGGCATTGCACTGCTGCTGATTGTAGTAGCAGCTCATGTTATTTGGCTGTCCGAACGCAATCACAAAGAAGGCATGATTGATAAATCATACTTCCCTGGTATTTTTAAAGCCTGTTGGTGGGCTGCAGCTACATTAGCAACCCAAGCTGATGAAATGCCTAAAGGAGTAGTAGGACGTTTTATCGCCATTATTTGGATGTTTATCGGTGTGTTGTTTGTTGCTTACTTCACAGCCGCAGCTACTACATCGCTAACTGTACAGCAGCTTCAAGGAGATATCAGGAGTATAGATGATTTACCTGGTAGGCTAGTAGCAACAACAGCTGGAAGTACAGCCGCCAAATATCTCAAAGAGCATAATATTTCTACCCTAGAAGTTCCGAAAATTGAGGAAGCTTACAATGCTCTGCAAAATAAAAAAGCTGATGCTGTAGTATTTGATGCTCCCGTACTCCTGTTTTATGCGGCTCATGAGGGTCAAGGTAAAGTAGAGGTTGTTGGTAGTGTGTTCCGTGAAGAAAACTACGGTATTGTCTTGCCAAATAACAGTCCCTACCGCAAACAAATTAATAGTGCATTGTTAAGTCTCAGAGAAGATGGCACTTATCAATCGCTTTATGATAAGTGGTTTGATGTTAAAAAATCTTAAGTTCTGCCAAACAATCACCCTTTGCAGTGATGAATAAATGGAAGGCAATAATATCGCATCTACTTCTGTAATTACGAATTACGAATTACGAATTACGAATTGTTATGTGCCTTCCTGTGCAATTTGAGCTTTTGCTTGTTGCCACAAACTTTCCAACTCTTGTAAGCTGTAATCCGAAAGGGGGCGGTCAACAACTGCCTCCATTTTTTGTAACCTTTGGATAAATCGCTGATTTGTACCTTGCAATCCAGCACTAGGATCGAGATTATGCCAACGGGCTAGCTGAATAATTGCAAACAGTAAATCGCCTAATTCTGCTTGTTGTGCTTCTTTTGTTTCTGCAGCTAAAGCCTGTTGGAATTCTCCTAACTCTTCATGAAATTTTTCCCATACTCCTTCAATATTTTCCCATTCAAACCCTACAGCCGCAGCTTTTTGGGAAATTTTCATCGCCGCTGTTAATGGGGGAAGGCTACGCCCATAGCGACTGAGTTTAGTACTAAGTTTTTGATTTTCTGGGGATGGTTCGCCCTTTTCTGCAGCTTTAATTTCTTCCCAATTTTGCCGCACCTCATCAACACTTGCCACTGTCACATCACCAAATACATGGGGGTGACGGCGAATCAACTTTTGAGATATCCCTTCAGCAATTTCTTTAAGAGAGAATTGCCCAGCTTCACTAGCAATTTGAGCTTGCAAGACTACTTGTAAGAGTAAATCTCCTAATTCCTCTGCGATCGCATTTTGATCGCCACTCTTAATTGCATCCACCACCTCATAAGCTTCCTCAATTACATAAGGTGTCAAACTTTCCGGCGTTTGTGCCAAATCCCAAGGACAACCACCATCAGGCGATCGCAATTTTGCCACCACATCAATTAATTCTTGTAATGCTGCTAAATTTTCGTTCATGGTTGTTTGGTGTTTGGTGTTTGGTGTTTGGCGTTTGGTATTAGTTATTTCCCCTTGTCCCCTTTCCTCTCTGCCCCCTGCTCCCCCTGCTTCCTCTGCTTCCTCTACTCCCCCTACCCCCTGCACCCTGCCCCCCTGCCCGATAGGGTTTACGTTTCTTAATTTTGCCACTAGGAAGCAATGCCCGAACGCCTTGTTTTTTGACTCGCTTGTATGTGGAATTGCTCCAATCGCTGAGTGTATGGCTCATAGCACCGAGTTCTAAGCCTAAGAATAGGGCGAGGAATTCAGTACCGTAACTTGTGAGCGATCGCTCGACTTTACCACCGACGTTTTGCCAAATAGAGGCGATATTCAAGAGCTTTTCGGCAATGGCTACGAAAACTATTGTGGCGATCGCTAGCAAGCAACAGAGATAAACTACCCGTAGCGTCGTGCCAATAATCGGCCCGTGGGATAAAAAAGAGCGATGGCGTAAACTTTTTTGATAAGGTAGCCAAATCCAGCGCAAGAAGCCCCAGCGTTGGTATTGGATAGAGTAAATATCCAAATCTGGGCCGAACATCAGCCCACCAAACAGAAACCCGCCGGAAACGAATAAAGTCACATTGCTACTGCCAGTCTGCCAGAAAGTCACACCCGCAACAATCGGCAGAGCATACAGCGTAATGCTATCGTGGGTTCGACCAGAGGGCATTTAAAAAGTTCTCAAAAATTTTTTCTCAAAAATACTAGCGCGATTCAAAATCTTTTGCTATATTCTATAAATGTGAGTGAAAACGAGCGGGCGGTTAGCTCAGTTGGTAGAGCGCCTGCCTTACAAGCAGGATGTCATCAGTTCGAGTCTGGTACTGCCCATCACTTTAAAAAGACTAGAAGTAACCTAAAACCTACTTCTAGTCTTTTTTATTTAAGAGAAGATTTGCACAAGGTATGTAATTCTCATGACTACAGATAGACGTTATAACTTTGGTTAAGAAAATACAAGTTTTCGTGATGAAAACTTCCGCTTTGTTGACCAAGACATAAGTGTTGGTGACGAAACAACAAAGGTTGGTCACGAAACAACAAACGTTGGTGACGAAAACAATTGTTTAATAAGTAAAACTTTTGTTTTGTTGACCAAGACATAAGCATTGGTCACAAAACAACAAACGTTGGTAACGAAAACAATTGTTTGATAAGTAAAACTTTTGTGTTGGTGACCAAGACATAAGTGTTGGTCACGAAACAACAAAGGTTGGTGACGAAAACAATTGTTTGATAAGTAAAACTTTTGTGTTGGTGACCAAGACATAAGCCTTGGTCACGAAACAACAAAGGTTGGTGATGAAAACTTTTTTAAGCTCATCCTATACGTAAAAGGGAGTGAGATTTTGTGGGCATGGGGCATGAGAAAGGCATCCAACCTTCGCTGCTACATTCAAATTTCTGTAAAGAGTATTTTCATCTTCATATTTGCTCTAATTTGGTATTATTTATGGCAACAATTTTTACTGAAAAGCAACGAATAGTTAATGAAGCCTAATTTGCGATCGCTCTAAATTAATTCTCTCCCAGCCCCTTGCCTATCCTCTCCCCGCTAAAGAAGCAACAAGTAACACCAACTGCCTCGTTTCAACGGGTTTGGCGATGTGCATTTGAAATCCAGCGGCTAGGGCTTCTGTGCGTTCTGCATCTCCAGCATAGGCGCTGAGGGCGGCGGCGGGAATTTGTCCGCCAGCTTCAGCAGCTAAGGCTCTTACTTGACGAATTAAATCGTAACCGTCTTGTTCTGGTAAACCAATGTCGGATAATAAAACATCATAGCCGTTGGGATTAGCTATTAAGGTGAATAGGGCTTCATGGGCTGATGCAACGGCTGTTACTTCTACTCCGTACTGCTGTAGGGTAATGGTAAATAACTGGCGAATATCTGCTTCGTCATCGACAACCAAAACCCGCACACCCGCCAAGGATGTAATATTCTCAAGAGGAATTTCTGGCTCGTTTGGTAAAGGGGCTAGCTGTGTAGCCACTGGCTGAGAAATTTCTGGGGACTGAGTCTGCAAAGGTAGCCTGACTGTAAAAGTTGCTCCTTGATTTTCACCAGGGCTTTCTGCCTCAACAGTACCACCGTGGAGTTCTACTAAGTGCCGTACTATGGAAAGCCCCAACCCTAAACCAGGGTTTAAGCGATTTTTGCTACTATCAGCTTGACGAAAGCGCTCAAAAATATATGGGAGAAAATCGGCTTGAATACCTCTACCTGTATCGCTAATTTGAATTTCAGCGTGGGAATCTGTGTAATTTAGGGTGATATCTATTCTGCCTCCATCTGGGGTAAATTTAATTGCGTTAGAAAGCAAATTCCACATTACCTGCTGTAAGCGATGGGGATCACCGTTGATGATTCTAGCTGTAGAATCGAGCTGCAATTCAATTTGGATATTTTTGGCTTCGGCTGAGAGGCTAACTACTTCAATAGCGGCTGTAATTATGGGTAAAAGCTGCATTGGCTCAGGATCAAGGCGCAGCCTCCCGGCGCTGATGCGTGATATGTCTAACAAATCTCCAATTAGCTGGGCTTGAGCAGTGGCGCTACGCTCAATTGCTTCTAGCCCTTGATTAATCATGCCTTGCTCGAGATTTGGCCGTTGGAGTAGCTGTGCCCATCCTAGTAAGGAATTGAGGGGATTACGCAGTTCGTGGGAAAGAATCGATAAAAACTCATCTTTGGCGCGGTTGGCTGTTTCCGCCGTCGCTCGGGCTGATTGTTCTTGAGTGAGTAGCTGAGTGCGTTCTGCTTCTAGTTGGTTTTGTTGGGTAATATCTTCAATTACCAACAAAATCAATTGCATATTCTCGATTTCCGGCATTCTGCGGGCATTCAGCCGCATAATTTTATGCCCAATCGACTCAAACTCATGCTCAACTTCCAAATCTTGAAATAGGGCATTGCTGGGAATCACATCTTCTAAGAGCGATCGCAATCGCGGTATATTCCACTGTCCATTCCCGAGTTCAAAAATTAAGCGCTGTTCTGTTTCTGCGGGTAACACTTGGAAAGTTTCGTAGAAAAAGCGATTGGCTCTCATCACTCGTAAGTCTAAATCCAGCACCAAAATCGATTCCCGCACGGTATCTACAATTGCTTCAGCGTAATCTCTGGATGCTCTTAGCTGTTCAGTGCTGCGTTTGAGTTCGTCAATGTCAACTAATACAACCACCGCACCGTCAATTTTATGATCTATTGTGCGATAAGGCCTGATTCGCAAATCATACCAGTGTCCTTCACAGTCTTGCACTTCCTGGGCTTTAAAGTTGAGATTACCAATAACTTCTAAAATTTGTTCCTCTAAATCAGAAATATTTAAGTTGTGATTAATATCACTAATTGGTCGTCCAATATCCGTAGAAATCAGGTTGAAAATTGTACCAGCCACCGGAGTAAAACGCCGAATCCGCAAATCACCCCCTAACATCAGAATGGGAATATTAATATTGCTGAGTAAATTCTGCAAATCGTTGGTGACTTGAGTTGACTCAAGATTTCGGCGTTGCAGTTCGTCGTTAATGGTGTTGAGTTCTTCGTTAGTTGCTTGAATTTCTTCTTTAGCAGTTTCTAATTCCTCATTTGTACTTTGCAATTCCTCATTGCTAGAAAGAATTTCTTCATTAGCTGCTCTCAGATTTTGATTAGTACCTTGCTGTTCTTCAATAATTGATTGCAGATATTCTTTAGTAGTTGCTAGTTCCTGCTTGAGTGCGTTAATCTCATTCTCAGCCACAGCTTGTTTGCCCCGCCGAGATTTACTGCGATCGCTTGCTGATTCAGAGATAGTAATTGTTGGCAATGGCAGATCGGCAAACAATACTAAATAGTAGTTTTCTTGCTTATGAGGTGATTTAAACGGTATGATATCAACCGTTACCAGCCTAACTTGGCCGTTCTCAGTAATTTGAATGCCTTCTTTTCGCACTGAGGTTTGTCGCTGTTTTGCTTGGTGAATGACAGTGCGTAACTCTAGCCGCAGTTCTTGTTTAGCCATCTTCAACAAATTAAAGCTGGGCCTACCTGATGGCGGTTGCAGATAAGAACTAGTCTGTCCGCGAAATTGCAAAATCTCTAAATCGTTGTTAATCACTACGCCCACCGGAGCATAGTGATTGAGTACAATTCGGTCAGCAGATGTCTGCATTTCCAGATCATTGTAAATAGTCTCGCTTACTGATGACTGCCGGGTATTTAATTCTTTAGGATAGGTGCCAGTAATTAGATCCATACCCAACCGCACAGGTGCCATTTTGCGACTATAAATCTTCGACTTTCTATCCACTAACGAAAACAAGTCAGAAAATTCTCCCACTGTCTCTGAGATGCCTAACATCAAAAAGCCTGTTGGCTTGAGACCATAATGAAAGATGGGTAGAAGTTTCTTCTGGACACGACTGCCCAAATAAATTAGCACATTGCGACAGGTAATTAAATCCAAGTGCGAAAAAGGCGGATCGGCAATTAAGTTTTGCCGAGCGAAGATACACAATTCCCGCACTGGCTTGCTGATCTGGTAACCACCTTCTACCTGAACAAAAAAGCGCTGTAGACGTTCTGGTGAAACTTCTCTTACTTGGCTAGGCTTGTAGAAGCCCATTCTAGCTGTTTGAATGACCGCTTCATTGACATCTGTAGCAAAAATTTGGATTGTTGTATTAATTACCTGATCGCTCAAAAACTCTAGCAAAGAAATCGCTAGTGAGTAAGCTTCTTGGCCAGTGGAACATCCCGCTACCCAAATGCGAATGGGTGTATCTGGCGTGCGATTGTGGGCAATAACAGGAAATACTTTTGTCTTTAAGGCTTCAAAAGATTCCGCATCCCGGAAAAAACTGGTGACAGTAATCAGCACATCTTGATGCAAGGCCATGACTTCTGCCGGATTTTCCAAAAGATAGGCGACATAATCTTCTAATCTTTGCAGCTTGTACAAAATCATCCGCCGTAAAATGCGCCGCTTGAGAGTATTTTGCTTGTATTGGTGAAAGTCAACCCCTGTAGCAGACCGTAGCAAGCTAAAGATTGTCGAGATAGCATCGTCGCTTTCTGGCAGCACTTCAGCCTTTGAAGCTTGCTGCTGGCGCACATAAGGATGACGGCTAAACTTTGCTAGTTCCTCAGCTATCTCTCGAGGGCTAATAACAAAATCTACATTACCTGAAGCCACAGCAGTGTTAGGCATACTACCAAATTTTGCTGAGTCTTGGCACTGGGCAAAGGTAATCCCACCAGCCTCTTTGATAAATTCTAGCCCCCTTGCCCCATCGCCATCACTCCCCGACAGTACTACGCCAATTGCTTTACTTCCCCGCTCCTCAGCTAAAGAAATCAAGAAAGCATCCACTGACATAAACAACCCATAGGTTTTTCCCCGCGGAGCTAGTTGCAGCACTCCCTGAGAAATGGTCATCTTGGTATTAGGCGGAATCACATACACATGATTCGGTTCCACAACCATGCCATTCTGCACTTCCACTACAGGCATTTGGGTTGAGCGTGAAAGAATCTCGCTTAACAAACTTTTTTGATTAGGACTCAAGTGCTGTATTATCACAAACGCCATCCCGGTATCATTGGGCAAATGGCTCAGTAATTCCGTGAAAGCTTCCAATCCACCCGCCGAAGCACCCATCCCCACAATCGGAAATAATTCATCCTGATTATTCTCTTGCTCATTATTTAAAGATTGAGCAGCTGGAGTATTAGCTTGAGATTTTTTAGCAGACCGCTTAGAGTTCATTATGTGAGCAGTGTCCGTTGGGATGTTACATAAAATCAGCCTTTGATAATCCACTTCTATCACAGGTGGAATGATTTTCAGTCTTGAGCAATCACAAGAACAAATATTATTGGCACTTTATTAGAGATAAGTCCGATCAACTAGAGAGTCAGAATTTGAGATAACAAGTAATAATCGAGCAATTCGATTTAATTTCTCAAATTATTGGCCTAAGCAGGTAAATTTTAATAGGGAACAGCAAATAAATAATCAAACTCTACTGTTTTTTTGAGACATCAAATATGAGTTAGATATATATAAAAGGACTTACGCAACTGGCACAGTGATCCTCTGGCATAAGAGTCAAGAGGAGCCACTGCGGTCTTGGGGTTTCCCCAAGTAGAGCAAGTGGCGTTCAAGGGTCAAAAATTTAAGTTTTTTGGACTCTTGACATTTGAACGCCAGTTCACTCAACGGAGGGAACCTCCGCACGTGACTGGCTTCCCTGGACAAACCTAAACGAAAAAATATGACACTTGCGTAAGTCCTATACAAATACAGTTCAGTTAAGAACAGTAATTGATAACAAAACCAAAAAACTAGTTACTCAACAAAAAATAGAACAATAATTTTGGAGGGGGTTTGGGGGACGCAACCGTCACCCAATCGGGGGTTTGGGGGATTCTCCCCCAATTCTTCTGGCTTTTTTAATAAGTGACAAATCAATCGCTAATGAGCTTAATCCAAACGTATTGAGATATATATAAATTTATTTATGTCGATTTAATAGATATTACTTGAATCCATAAATTAATTGATTCCCCCATTAGGCATAAATTTGCAGCCAACTGAGTTGCAACAGATGTGATTAAGAGACGCAATTAATCGCGTCTGTACAAGAATTTTTAGTCAGGAATTAAAAGTTATTACCCTTGTCCCCTTCCTCTGCTCCCTCTGCTAAGTTCTTCCCTGATGCTCAGTTTTAATCCAACACGATCGCGGTTTTTGGAAACATAACTTGCAGGTGGTGACAATCATCGCTGGAATCCAATGCACCATGTAAATTGAACCTTGGATAGTAGCCCAAAGCAAAGACCATCTGCGTAAATTTTGATATTGGTAAATGCCAGCGATGAAAGCAACTGTCAGAATAATGCTGAGTAGGGTTTGTAGTGGTAGCAAAACTGGGCGATCGCTTTTTAAAATTGTCCACAATAAATCAGGTATCAGCCCAATGGGAAGTAAAAATTGCAAGAGAAAAAATAATAGTAAATCGATGACTTTAGCCCAGCCCAAAGTGAGAAGTTGGGGAAAATAATCAAGGTAACGCTGATAGCCACCTTCCGCCCAACGACAATGTTGCGGCCATAAGTTTTTCCAGTTTGTCACCGCTTCTTCTTGAATTGTCGCAAAGCTGACAAACTCAATTTCTGTACCTGCTAAATACAGCTTAAAACAGAGATCCAAATCATCGGTAACAGTGTCTTCACTCCAACCTTGACACCTTTCGAGTAATTCTCGCCGCACTAACATTCCATTTCCCCGCAGTTCCGACATTCCCCCAATAGCAATGCGATGAGTTTGCAAAAAGCTATCACAATTCATCTCCATTTGCTGACAGCGAGTTAAGAAATTAGTCTCTGCATTGATAATTGCTTTTCGCACTTGTACAGCACCAATATTTGCTTTCTCAAATAGAGGTACAGTTGCCATGAGAAAATTAGCAGGAAGCACCGCATCAGCATCGCAAACTAAGATAATTTCTCCTCGCGTCAAAGGAAAAACCGCATTTAGCGCACCCGATTTACCACCTTTTGATTCCCGTTGATGAACTTGTAGCGAGGGAAATTCAGCTTGTAATTGCTGCAAAATCTGGGGTGTAGCGTCCGTACTACCGTCATCAATCACCCAAATATCCAGGCGATCGCGCGGATAATTTAATTGATATAAGCTGTAAACTAAATCAGCTAATACAGCACTTTCATTTTTCGCTGGAACTAAAATTGATACTTGCGGTAAATCAGCATCACTTGCAATTACCAAAGGCGCAGGTTTTGCTATCAGCATTCGCAGAGTTTGCACAGCCAGGATTGCTGTTAAACCTACCATCAGCCATTGTGCTGCAGGTAGCCAATGCAACAAACTCACAAACCCCCACACCAGTAAAAATACTAAAGTCGCTGGCAAACGGCGATCGCGATGAGTGCTAATATCTTTCCTGGGCTGATAGATGCTTCTTCCCACTTGCTAGCAATTCTCTTCAGTTTGGATACTATGTTATACCAATTCACACTTCAAAATACCCTGTGGGAAGGCTGAAAGCGGAAAATCTTTTCCTCTGTGGTAGAAAACCGCAGAGGACACAGAGGATAGAATGGCAATTAAAAGTAAAACGCTTGTTGAGTAAGCTTTTCTTCCTCCCCCTGCCTTTTAATTCTGTAATATCGCAGAATTATGTTGTGCTACTTGAGATGATTGAGGGGTATGGCGATTTTGTATCAGAACTAAAGCTGCAATTGTTAAGAGAAAGTAGCCAATAGATGCCCAACAATCCAAAGGATCATAAACTACTCCGCTGGTTATACGGTAGTTTCGCCAGCATCATCCCCAAAATACAAGTGTCTGTTATCCCCGAATAGATTAACCCTGCTCCCATTACGCCACTGAGAAGTAGGAACCAGGGAGAAACAAATGCTCCTAGTACTGTGCCGAGTAATACTGACTTTTCCCCTTCCCCTTTTACCCTTAACCGACAAGTATTGCCCCGCCCCCTAGTCTACATCCTGACAGGAACGCCGACGGCAGTAATACCGTAATCCCCACAAAGAAGTCAGCAAAACCAAGATTTTTAAGACCAAAGGACTTAACACAAAACTAATAAACAGACTGATAACAGCAATAGTGCTGGACAACACGACTACAATCTCCTCGTTGCGAAAGTAGAATCTGACAAAAATTGCGATTAGTGCAACGCTAAATGCTAAGAGCAAGGATGTATACATAACAATGCACCGTGAAGAGTCGAAGAGGAATTGGGAAAGGGGGACAAGGGGACAGGAAAATTACAATTACCAATTACCAATTACCCAATCCCTAGTAAAGATTTTTATCATTTAAATTTACCAAGGGCTTGTATTACTATATGGTTATATCATATAATGGTAGTTATAAGGTAAAACTGCTGTAGGATGTCAGTTGCAAACCGCCTCATGGTGGGATCAGTAGGTAAACCTTGTAACTAGTATGAGGAGCTGGTTGACTCTAGCTGTATTAAATAGTTACTGGGGGGGAATTTTATGGCTCGAATTGTAGTGATTGGTGCTGGAATCGGGGGATTACCCATTACCTACGAACTGCGACGACTACTGCCAAAAGAGCATCAAATTATACTGATTTCCAATACCCCTAAGTTTACTTTTATTCCTTCCTTACCTTGGGTAGGGTTGAATATTAAAGAACTTGAGAGTATTCAATTAGATGTAGAAAATCTGTTAGTAAATCGAGGAATAGATTGGATATTAGGAGGAGTTAGCCAAATTCAGCCAGAATTACAGCAACTCGTTGTCAACGATACTGTCATTTCTTATGATTATGTGGTGATTGCCACAGGTGCAGAGTTAGCACTAGACGCAATTCCCGGATTGGATCAAGGATATGTGGAGTCGGTGTGTAATCCAGCTCATGCACTCAAAGCTGCGGAATGCTGGAAAAAGTTTCTCAAAAAACCAGGGCCGATAGTAGTAGGTGCTGTACCCGGCGCTAGCTGTTTTGGCCCAGCTTACGAATTTGCATTACTTACAGATTGGCTGTTGCGGCGATATGGAATACGCGATCGCGCCCCCATTACCTTTGTGACACCAGAACCATATATTGGACATTTGGGAATTGGTGGGATGGCAAATTCTGCGGAATTGGTGACAAAATTACTCAAACAAAAAGAAATTACAGTACTTGCAAACACCGCTATTAGCCAGATTGGGCCAGAGACAATTTACTTAGCAGATGGGCGTTCTCTACCTTTTGCTTTTAGTATGCTGCTACCGCCATTTCGCGGGCCGCGTTTTTTAAGAGAAGCACCTGCTTTAACCGATCCTAAGGGATTTGTACCAGTATTACCCACTTATCAACATCCTAAATTTCCTTCAATATATAGCGTTGGGGTAATTACGCAACTTAAACCACCCGAACAAACTCCCATTCCCATCGGTGTACCCAAGACAGGCCAAATGACCGAAGCAATGGGAGTAGCTGTAGCTCATAACATTGCTGTGCAACTAAAGGTAATTTCTGCACCTTTGGTAACTCCTACCTTAGAAGCACTTTGTTTAGCCGATTTTGGCGACACAGGAATTGCATTTTTAGCAGACCAAGTTTTACCAGATCCAATTACTAAACAAAGGCGAAGAGCCATAGCTAAAGAAGGACTTTGGGTAAGTTGGGCTAAGACTGCTTTTGAGAAATTTTTCTTAGCTAAAATGCGTTGGGGTTTAGCAGTTCCTTGGTTCGAGCATTGGGGATTAAATATGATGGGTTTAGACCTAGTAAAACCCGTTCAAAACTTAGAAGTCTCACAAGATCCTCAAGCTCTTGTAATTAAATAGTTAGGGAATATATTGTGCGTTGTACTGGGCAACAACACACCACCAATAATTGTAGATTTCTGCCCAAAATTTTCTCTGCTAAATCTGGATATTTGCCAAAAATAATTAACCAGAAAAAGGAGAAATTAATATGAAAAGGATAATCCCAACAATCGCCACGATTTCGATTTTGAGTTTACTTCCATTACCAGTTGTACTAGCTCAATTAGATACAGGAGGATGCCCTTCTAAGGCTACTTCTTCCCCAGGAATGTATGACCCAAAAACAGTAGAAACCTTAACTGGTCAAGTAATTGCCATAGACAACAATGCTTCTCCTAGAGGGATGTCTGGTGGTTTACATTTAAAAGTCAAAACTTCAACAGAAGTAATTCCAGTACATTTGGGGCCAGTATGGTACATTAACCAACAAAATATCCAAATTAAACTGCAAGACAATATTGAAGTTAAAGGCTCAAGAATTACCTTTGCTGGACAACCGACAATCATTGCTGCCCAAATTCAAAAAGAAAACCAAATTCTCAAGTTACGTTCTGATGATGGTACACCAATTTGGGCTGGATGGAGAAGACACCAGAGGTAAGCTGATGAACAGCGATGAACGCAATATTAGGCTAGAAACTTACTTTCACTTAGTAGATGTTTTAGCATTAATTACTTGCTGGAGTTTGGCATTATTGACAGGTTTTATATTGTGGTTTGCCCCTACAACAAAAAGTGTAGGTAGTGTTAATTGGTTTCTCAGCTTATTGCAATTTGAATGGGGCAAACTTCATTTATTCATGGGTGTAATTGCTTTGTGTATTACAACGGTTCATCTGGTAATTTCTCGAAGAGTTTTACAAAGTTTGAATCATCGTCCCAATTTATGGGAATAATCTTTATTAAAGATGTATGGAAATTGCACTCAACCCCAATGAATTAGAACTCCTAGCACGCCGCTTTAAAGTTCTTGCAGAACCCACAAGATTGCAGATTTTAGGGGCATTATGCAATCAAGAGCAGACCGTACAGGAAATATGCGATCGCACTGGTCTTAAACAAGGAAACGTCTCTAGACACTTACAACTGATGAAAGATGCAGGAGTGTTAACTTGTCGCCGCGAGGGTTCATGGCGCTACTACCGTGTGATCGATACCGAACTTTTAGCCATGTGCAAACAAGTTTTCCGCAACGTTATGAGGTGAATTGTCATTTGTCATTTGTCATTTGTCATTTGTCATTTGGTGTTTGGTGTTTGTCCCAGTCCCCAGTCCCCAGTCCCCAATCCCTAATCCCTTGGAGTTAAAAACATGACAGAATTATTTTCCCCAGAATGGATGCAAGCTTACGCAGAGAAATGGAATCAAGAACCTGAGTTAGCAGATGCGCTCAAACAAATTCATTTCAATTCTGTAATTGGTTATGGCTTTGAAAATGAGTCAGAACCTAGAGGTGTACTCACCATTGTGGATGGAAAAGCTATTGAAGCAAGTGCTTACAATGGGCAAAAACTTAACTGGGATCTGCGTGCTGACAAGGATAATTGGCAACAGTGGGTAGCTAAGGGCTTAAACATGATGGGTTTGAGCATGGCTTATATGTCGCGCAAGCTGCAATTCCGTGTAGGAGATTATCTCGCCATGATTAAAGACCCCCGTATGGCAGGGCCATTTATTAAGTCTTTCTCGGTTATGGGTAGGGTTTGAGTTATTAACCGCCGATAAACGCAGATAAACGCCGATTTGATGAGATATATTTTATTCTCTCTGCGTCTGTGCATAAAACAGCTGCAAAAGAATTACTCCCAATCCAAAATCCAAAATCTAAAATCCAAAATTCCAATGAAACGTACTCTCAAAGAAAACGAACAAAATCAAACTCAACCTTTCAGCTTAAGCGCTAGACAACTGCAATCTCGACAAGCACAATTCACAATCATTGATGCGCGCAGCTGGATGGAGTACGTTCTTGGGCATATTTCCGGAGCACGTTACCTCAGTCAAAGCAGTATCCTAAAGGAAATTCCTAAAGACCAACTAATAGTAGTCACTTGCCTGTCAGGACACCGCAGTTTAGCTACAGCAAATTGGTTAATAGAGCAAGGCTACAGTAAGGTTTACAACTTACAAGGCGGCATCATGACATGGCAACAGTTAGGCTATCCTCTGCAACGAGGAAACAATCCCTAGCTATTTGATGCTGAATTAATGGGAGAGCAAAATCAATCTTATGTTTAACGATCAATCGTCCGTCAACTTGGAACCAACTCATACAGACATTACCGCAGAACCAGCCCCAGAACTACAACCCAAAAAACCCAAGCGGCTGCGGATGATTGCCTTGATTAGTGTTTTTGCAATCGCATTTGGGGGTGTGGCATGGTTCTGGTTATTTCGTCATGCGTCTGAATCAACGGAAGTGACAACGGCTAATCTCCAACCTCTAGAGGTGGAAACTACAACGGCTGCCCAAGAATCTGTAGCGGGTGACAGCAGTCTCACTGGTACTATCGAATCTGTGGAAACTGTTACTACTACTAGCCGTATTCAAGGACAAATTAAAAGTCTCCCAGTGGCAGAAGGTGATAGAGTCAAAGCTGGTCAAGTGCTGGCTATTATCGATGTTAAAGATATCCAAGCCCAAGGGAATCAGGCATTAGCAGCCATCGCCCAAGCACAAGCTGGTGTCACAGTGGCGGCGGCGGCGCAAACGCAAGCAATGGCTAGTAAAACCCAGGCGGAAGCACAGTTAAATCAAGCCGAGGCGGGACAACAACAAGCCGAAGCCCAATTACAAGAAGCCCAAGCACAATTAGCTGATGCCCAATTAAATCAACGCCGTATGGCAATGCTGCAAAAAGATGGTGCAGTTAGTCAGTCACAGTTGGATCAGGCAAATACACAAGTTGCATTAATTCAAGCGCGGATTAAACAAGCCAAGGCGGGTATTGATCAAGCTAAACGGGGAATTGATCGCGCCAAAGCTGGCGTACAACAAGCTAGTTCCCAAGTACAGCAAGCCCAAGGCGGGGTAGAACAAGCACGTTCCCAAGTCCAACAAGCCAAAGCTGGACAACAGCAAACCCTGGCTAACTTAAACTATGGCACTGTCACCGCACCCTTTGCAGGCGTAATTACCAAAAAACATACAGAAGTCGGTGCGATCGCAGGGCCAGGACAGCCGATAGTTACATTAGAAAGCACCAATCGACTACGTTTAAGTGTCGCAGTGCCAGAATCCTTAATTACCTTAGTCAGACTGGGAGACGAAGTGACAGTACAGCTAGATACTGTTAACCGTTCCGTCACTGGTCACGTGCGGCAAATTGTACCTTCCGCTAACTTAAATTCCCGTAGTTTTACTGTGAAAGTCGCTCTAGATAATTCCTATAAATTAATGCCAGGAATGTTCGGCCGCTTAGAACTACCGCGAGAAACTCGCACAGTCATGATGATTCCGCAAAATGCTGTATTTAAGCGGGGTCAATTAGCAGGAGTTTATGTAATTGCTGCTAATAATACTGCTCAATTACGCTGGGTGAAAACCGGGAAAGCGCAAGATAACAAACTAGAAATTGTCTCCGGGTTAGAAACAGGCGATCGCATCATTACTAGCAATGTTGAAGAACTGCGTGATGGACAGCAAGTTGTCGCTAATAAATAAAGAGTTTTGTCTCACGCAGAGACGCAGAGGCGCAAAGAATTTTTCTTATTAAATAACTCTCTTCCAACTTCTTCCTTAGTGTTCTTCGCGTCTTCTCTGCGAGACGCTACGCGAACGTGGTTCGTTTATCTCTTCCCAATCTCACAAAACTGCATATCTTATGAACGGTAAAAGTTCAGAATCTAAACTTGGTTTTGTTGGCAAACTAGCCAAAAAATTTATTGACTCTAAATTAACTCCCCTAATTATTTTAGTTTCATTATTATTAGGCATTGGGGCAACGATAATTCTACCTCGCGAAGAAGAACCGCAAATTACAGTCCCAATGGCAGATGTATTCGTGCAAATGCCTGGTGCAACTGCCAAGGAGGTAGAACAGCGGGTTACCTTCCCAATGGAGAAGTTAATTAAAGAATTACCCGGTGTCGAGTATGTTTATTCAACTTCTATCCCTGGTTCATCTGTCGCCATTGTCCGGTTTTATGTAGGGCAAAAAACCGAAGATGCTATTGTTCAACTTTATAACAAGCTATACGCTAACTTCGATAAAATTCCGGCTGGCGTTTCTCAGCCATTAATTAAATCTCGCGCCATTGACGATGTACCGATTCTGACGCTAACTTTGTGGAGTAATCAAGCCAACGCTACCGATTTACGGCAAATTGCTGCTCAATTAGATGAGCAAATTAAGCAGGTGCCAGATGTTTCGGAAACTACAATTATTGGTGGTCAAAAACGACAGTTACGTATTGAAGTTGACCCAGTCAGGTTGAATGCTTTCGGCTTAACGCCCTTAGATATTTCCCAAGCATTACAGTCACAAAATACAGAACTAGCCAGTGGTGCTTTAAGCCAAAATAATCAATCATTCTTAATTAGAACTCAAAGCTTTATTCGCTCTGCGGAAGATGCACAAAATTTAGTTGTGAGTGTGGCGAATAATCAACCTGTATATTTACGGGATGTAGCTACTGTTAGCGATGGTGCAGAAGAACCCACTAGTTATGTATTTTTCGGACAAGGAAAGACAGAGGGTAAACATGGTACAGAGAAAGCAGCGACTGGTGAAGCCGATGCAGTGACAATTGCGATCGCTAAACGTCCAGGTGCAAATGCGATTCAAGTTTCCCATCATGTATTGCACAAGTTAAAGGAAATTCAGCATAATTACATCCCCAACTATGTACAGCTAACAGTCACGCGGGATTATGGCGAAACCGCCGCCGAACGTTCTAACGAGTTGCTAGTCCACATGGGGATTGCGGTAATTTCCGTTACTGTATTAATGTGGTTTGCACTGGGTACAAAAGAGGCGATGGTGGTGGCAGTTTCCATCCCTGTTACCTTGGCGCTAACTCTCGCCAGCTTTGTCTTTTACGGCTTCACCCTTAACCGTGTAACATTTTTTGCGTTAATTTTCTCCATTGGGATTTTAGTTGATGATGCGATCGTGGTTGTAGAAAACGTTGGTCGCCATTTGCAACTTCCCGAAAACAAAACCCGACTGCAGTTATCGCGCAATCGCCAAAAGACACTGCAAAAAATTGTTCTCGAAGCTGTAGACGAGGTAGGAAATCCGACAATTTTGGCGACTTTAACCGTCATTGCGGCGATTTTACCAATGGCATTCGTTGGTGGCTTGATGGGCCCTTATATGCGTCCAATTCCTTTAGGTGCTTCCGCCGCAATGATTTTCTCGGCTTTAGTTGCGTTTATTGTTGTCCCTTGGGCAACGATGCGATTTTTTAGAAATTACAATAGTCATAATCACGGACATAAACAGGAAGACTTTCTCAGTCAGCTTTATCGCCGCTTCATGGGGCCGTTAATTGCGCGTCGTCAATGGGGAAACGCCTTTATTGCAGGCACACTGGCCTTATTAATAGCAGCGTTGGGATTAGCCGGATTTCGCTTGGTAATCATGAAAATGTTACCCTATGACAACAAAAGCGAATTGCAGATTGTCCTCAATATGTCAGAAGGGACAACCCTAGAACAGACGGCTAGGGTAACGCAAGAAATGGGGCGATACCTAACCACAGTACCAGAAGTCACGAACTATCAAAGTTATATCGGCACTGCTTCACCTTACAACTTCAATGGCTTGGTGCGACATTACTTTTTGCGTTCTGGTGCGAATATTGCAGATATGCAGGTGAACTTTTTACCAAAAGGCGTTCGCCCTGGGCGTTGGCGAAGCCATCGCCATCGGCAAAGCCATGATATTGCAAAAGCTATCCGTCCTAAGTTAAAGCAAATTGCTGATCAGTATAACGCCCGTGTGCAGGTGGCGGAAATACCCCCAGGGCCACCAGTCTTACAAACTTTGGTAACTGAGGTATACGGTGCAGATTATGAAAAGCAAATTGATCTAGCTCGACAAATCCGCCAAATTTATAAAAATACCTCTGATATTGTGGATGTGGATTGGTACATGGAATCACCACAAACAGAATATCATTTCGTAATTGACCGAGAAAAAGCTGCCCTAAATGGTATTAGTCCAGCGCAAATTTCGCAAGTTTTGCAAATCGCTCTTTCTGGTCAAAATGTGGGTTTAATGCATGATGCTAATTCCCGGGAAGATGTAGCAATTAACTTGCGCTTAAATCAAGCAAATCGTACCAGTTTAGCAGACCTTAAATCCTTAAAAATGAAGGGGGTAAGTGGTAATTTAGTCTCTGTAAGTGACTTAATTCAAACTGAAACTACCACAGCAGATCACAGTATTTATCACAAAAACTTACAACCTGTTGTTTATGTAACTGCTGATGTTGCTGGGAAGGTTGAGAGTGCAGTTTATGCCATGCTCAATGTGCAATCTCAAATTGATAAACTATCACGTACTAAAGGCTATAACATTGCTACCTACTTTACCGAACAACCCCCAACTACAGAAAAATTTGGTATTAAATGGGATGGTGAATGGCACGTTACCTTTGAAGTATTCAGAGATTTAGGAATTGCTTTTGCTGTAGTTTTAGTATTAATTTATGCCCTTGTAGTTGGCTGGTTCCAATCCTTTGTAACTCCCTTAGTAATTATGGCAGCAATTCCCTTTTCTCTAGTAGGAATTATGCCAGCCCACTGGCTAATGGGAGCATTTTTCAGCGCTACCTCCATGATTGGCTTTATTGCGGGAGCTGGAATTGTGGTGCGAAACTCAATTATTTTAGTAGATTTTATTGAATTGCGGCTGAAAGAAGGAATCCCCTTAGAAGAGGCAGTAATTGATGCAGGTGCAGTGCGATTTCGCCCGATGTTACTCACAGCCGCAGCAGTGATAGTTGGTTCAGCAATTATTTTAACTGACCCAATTTTCCAAGGACTAGCAATTTCTTTAATGGCTGGGGAAGTTGCATCTTTGTTATTATCACGTTCAGCCGTACCAATTTTATATTACAAAGTCTGGCGAGGTAAAAAATCAAAACTAAAAGCCGCGCCTCTTCCATCTGCAATTGTCAATTAAATAGTACTTGGATTTGATTGTTGAAATAATACAGGGTGCGTTACGGCAGCGTAACGTATCTTTTTTAGCTGATATAAAATCACAGTCAGCCTTAGTACCTGAAAATTAATGAGATTGCTTCCCTTCACTGTGTTACAGTCGCAATGTGTCAATACTTGTCAGTTAAGGGCAAAAGGGGCAAGAAAAAACCTTTAGCCCTTACCCTTTCACCTTTCTGCTGACGCTCACGGCTAAGCCTTTTCCCCAAACTAAATTCCGATTTGAAAATCCTTAACCGAGCAGTATTGGATACTATGTTTGATTACATCTGTATAAGCATTATTAGGCAAGATATGTTTAAAAAAATAAAATTACTTCATCAAAAATTTATAGTGAAAATACTTATACACTTTAATAATGCAAAGTATATTATTTAATAAATGTGATTAGTCGTCGATTAAACATTGAGTAATGCTGAGAGAGCGGAATCTTCTTACAAGTACAGAACAACAAGAAACAGAAGTATGGATAAATTTAATGCGTAAAAAGCTTAAATATTTACCTAATAAATGTTTGGCTTCAGAAATTGAGAATTATTTGCAAATAATTGAAAACAATTTGCATAATGACAGACTGATTGATAATTGTCTCTACAACATTCAAATGTTACGCCTCAAAA
This sequence comes from Nostoc linckia FACHB-104, assembly GCF_014696615.1. Lineage (GTDB taxonomy): Bacteria > Cyanobacteriota > Cyanobacteriia > Cyanobacteriales > Nostocaceae > Aulosira > Aulosira linckia_A. The sequence goes on from NZ_JACJQJ010000015.1 coordinate 115,818, forward strand.
GTCAACATCAAACCTGGACAAAGTTGAATTAGTCATGACCGAACAATTTTATGTTTTAGATTTTGAATTAAACTGAAAATCTGAAATCTAAAATAAAGGTTTTTAAGCATCTCCATTTCTCCATTCATAGATAAAAATTTTGTAGTTCAATCCTCTTTTTTAAAGAAGACGCTTTCTCCAAAATCGAGTAACTGAGCATTTTAATAATCTGCTGTAATTTCTGAAATTATTTGCATAGCAAGGGAAAAGAGAACTGAGTAGAATAAATACAAATATATTTAGGTTTTTTAAATCAAAATATAAGTCTGATACCATGTTTATTATGTCTTGAATTATTAGATATAAAAAAATCCGAATACAGTTGGTTGATAAAATATAAATATAAGATTTGTAAGGGCACAACATTGTTGTGCCCTTACCCGTATATGTCACTAATTCAATACTTGCTATGGTTGAATATGGTTCAACCTGGGAATTAAATCAAGAAGGTTTTACTGCTCACAGGACAACTATTTAAATCACAGATTACTGCCAAATGTAAATCAGAATAAACAACACAATCCAGATCACATCGACAAAGTGCCAGAATAATGAAGTCGCATTCACACCAAAGTGACCAGTATCATAATTGCCTGGATTAAAAGAGCGTACCAGAATAATCAACTGCAAGATAATTCCGGTTAGCACGTGTAAACCGTGAAAGCCTGTGAGCAAATAGAACATCCCACCAAAAACGCCAGAAGTAAAACCAAAGGCGAGGCTGTTCCATTCAAGCGCCTGTCCTAATAAAAAGTAGCTACCCATAGCCATTGTAGCTCCCAGAAACAGACGAAACTTCATTAAGTCGTGACGTTGCAGAGCGCGTTCTGCTAGGTAAATCACAAAACTACTAGACACCAGAATCACTGTATTGATAGCAGGGTCTTTAATTTCTAACCCAGAAACACCAGCGGGTAACCAGTTAGGAGTAGTTATTTTGTAAACAATATATCCAGCAAAAAAGCTCAAGAAAATAACACTTTCTGATAGCAAGAAGACGATGAAGCCAAACATCTTATTGCCTTCTTCGTCATGGGTATGCTCACCACTTGCGTGATGCGGCTCCTCCGAAGTGAGATAACTGTCCATTGTGGAAATTCTCCTTAACCAAATTCAGTAATGAGTAATGAGTGCCGAGTTTTAAGTGTTGAGTGAAGACCAAGCAAGTAGTCAGCACCCTGAAGGGGAATAAAGGAACCGCAGAGGACGCGGAGGACTCAGAGAATAGAGGCTCTGCGTGACTCAGCGATAACTCTGCGTTTAGAAATTACTGTTCTCAGGAATGTGGCTTGTAGGGATGCGACTGATTTTGAATGTTAGCAGTCAAAGGTTCAGACTTACCGTAGCCATAGGGTTCGCTGATGACGATGGGGATTTCTTCAAAATTTTCTACTGGTGGTGGTGAAGAAACCAACCATTCCAACCCAATAGCGCGCCAAGGATTAGCAGGTGCTTTTTGACCATGCATCCAGGAAACTACCATATTGAAAATGAAGGGCAAGGTAGACATACCTAAGAGGAATGAGCCAAGACTAGCAATGATGTTCCAGAATTCATACTCTGGTGCGTAGGAAGAAATCCGGCGTAACATCCCTTGCAATCCTAATGGGTGCATGGGTAAGAAGTTGAGGTTAGTACCAATGAATGTTAACCAGAAGTGCAATTTACCCCAGCCTTCGTAGTACATCCTTCCGGTCATTTTGGGGAACCAGTGGTAGATGGCTGCATACAAGCCCATTGTCACTGTTCCAAACAGAACATAGTGGAAGTGACCAACTACGAAATAGGTGTTGTTAACGTGAACATCCACAGGTACGGAGGAAAGCATAATGCCAACGATACCTGCGAAGACAAACATGATCAATGCACCTAAGGCAAATAGCATGGGTGTAGTTAAGCGTATCTTTCCACCCCAAATTGTTGCTACCCAAGCAAACACCTTGATACCAGTCGGTACAGATACCAACATCGTGGTGACCATGAACAGCATCCGCATCCAGGCTGGTGTACCACTGACATACAAATGGTGTACCCAAACAATGGCGCTAACTACTGCAATTAAGAGAGAGGAAATTGCAACTACTTTGTAACCAAATAAAGGTTTACGGCTATAAACAGGGAATATTTCCGAGAAGATGCCGAAGATAGGCAGAATGATCACATAAACGGCAGGGTGGGAGTAGAACCAGAAGTAGTGCTGGAACATAACTGGGTTCCCACCTTTGCTGGGGTCAAAAAAGGCTGTGCCAGCAGTGAGGTCTAGTAACAACATGACTGCACCAGCTGTCAAAGCAGGTAGACCAAAAAGTTGGATGATTTGGGCGCTAAACACTGCCCAAACGAAGAGGGGCATTTTAAAGAAGCCCATACCTGGTGCCCGCATCTTGACGATGGTGGTAACAAAGTTAACTGCCCCCATAATCGAGGAGACACCAGATATTGCTACTGCCAACAACCAGACAACTTGACCATTAATTAGGTGACCTGTGGGGTTTTGCAAGCTAACTGGGGGATAAGCCCACCAACCAGCTTGGGCTGGCCCACCTGGGACAAAGAAGCTGGCCATCAAAAGAATCCCGACTACTGGCACCATCCAAAAAGCGACGGCGTTGAGGCGGGGAAATGCCATGTCTCGTGCCCCAATCATCAAGGGCACTAAATAGTTAGCAAAACCAACTAAGGAGGGGAATGTCCACAAAAACAGCATCACAGTGCCGTGCATGGTGAACATACCGTTATAAAAAGTGCGGTCTACTAGGTCTGATTCGGGTGTAATCAGTTCTCCCCGAATCACCATTGCAAAGATACCGCCGACTAAAAAGAAGATGAATGCTGTAACGAGGTATTGGATACCAATGACCTTGTGGTCAGTGCTGAAGCTGAAGTATTCTTTCCAATTCCCTGGGGATTCGTGGTGAGGTTCCTCACTAGGGAGATTAACGTTTTTAACAGAGATGTTTGTCATCGGTGAGTTTCCTTTCAACCAGGATAATTGACGAGAGGTGCTGGCTCAGGCGCGACTGTAGCCCATCCAGCGGGTTTACCTGACTGACTGGTTGCTTGGGCATACTCAGAAGCTGCTTGATTATGTGCGGGAGTTGGTGTTTGGGTTGCAGCTTGGGCAAGCCATTGGTGGTAAGCTTCGGGAGATTCAACCACTACATTGGCGTGCATTGTGGCAAAGTATGTACCGCTATATTGAGAGTCGGTCAGTTGGTATTTGCCTGGACGAATGGGGGTGAACTCAAAGTCAATATTGTGGTTGGGAATGATGTCTTGCTTCAGTCGGAATGCAGGGATATAGAAGCCATGTAGTACATCTTCGGATTTTAGTGCCAACCGGACGCGGCGATCGCTTGGTAGATGTAGTTCGGTACTAGTAACATCTCTTTCGGGGTAATGAAATACCCAAGCCCATTGTTTGGCTATGACATCAATGTTTTCTACTGGTTCAGCTAAAGCCGCAACTGGTTCATCTTTTGGTGCTGCATAAGCCGATTCCATTCCCATCGGATTATGCAGGTGTACTAATTCCATAGGGCCTTGAATGCCCATTTTTTCGTAAATTTGGTAGCTGTAAGCTGCAATCCAAAAGACTAACAAAATGGGGATGGCTGTCCACACAACTTCTAGGGTGATATTTCCCTCAATTGCTGGGCCATCACTATAATCATTCTTGCCAGCACGATGGAAGAGAACAGAATACAACAAAGTGCCAGTAACGCCTAGAAAGATAAACGCACCCAGGGTTACTAAGAAGCTAATCAGATCATCAATGAGTAGGGATTCAGCCGCCGCCTGTGGAGGAAGCCAAGAATAGGACTGTTTACCTATCCAGAGACTCATAACAGTCACGGCGATCGCACTGATTATCAGTGCCACAATATTAAAAATCTTCTGGATTGCCATAGTCAGTGGTAATTGTTGGGCATGGGGGATTGGTATCAGTCATGAGTCATTGCACAAATGACAAGGGACAAATGACAAATGACTAATACTGATTAATTGAACATAGTGTTGAGGTCTTTGCCCAATCGCAGCAAACTATCTGCAGTGTTATGGACACCAAATTCAGCAGCTAATTGTGCGCCTAACGTGCCGTGGAGGTACATGATAAACATGACTGCTACGCCTGCGAATAAATAGCGCCATTGCACTTGTTTTTCTTCATCGCGGCGAGTAACAAAGCGCTGATATCCTCTCCAGACAGTCATGCCGATGATGATGGTTAATAACAGCACTCCACCAACACCATGCCAAATCATCGTATCCATTGCTTGGAATCCCCAAGCACTTTTGACATCGGCTGGTGGTTGTGCCAACAGCATCTCATAAAAGCCAGCGGCAACTGTAAAACAGGTAATTACTGAAGAACCTACCATGTTGTACCAGCCAACATCAAATAAGTTCTCACGTTCCACAGAAATTGCGAAAAATTTGAACACCCATTTTTGGAAGGGGAACAACGCCCCAACAATATCAAAGGTAATGCCAATGATGAATAGTCCTAGGGTGAGATGGACTAAGTTAGGGTGAAGAGGAATGCTGTAAGGTAAGCCGTTTGGGCCTAGCTGGTCGCTTAATTGGTTAATTAGTTCTGCGTTCATGGCAAGATACCATCCTTGAGTGCTTCAACAACTGGTACTGTGTGCAATCCATATACCCAAACCAGTTCATCACCTAGGTATACTTGCAAGCCAACTATTACTGTCAAAATTAGCCCGGCTCCCAGATAATAAAAAGTAATTCTCTGGGGGTCACGGGCTCGAATTACATAACGCCAAGCAGTAATTGCTGCAATAATTCCTGATAGTGACCAGCCAATGAGTGTATGTACATTCAACACAGATCTAGCTACTTCGTAAGGTTTTGCTAAACCTGCTTCAAATTGACCAAAAATGATAGCGACAAAGATGGAAATTGTTGCAATGAGCATATTCCACCAGCTTACCTCAAATAGCCGAAAGTTGCGGGTAAAATAGCCAATTACGTCACAGCAAAAGGCAAACAACACCATTGCAATTACGAAGTGAACAACAATGGGATGAATTGTATCTGGATAGGGTAGATTGTGGTCGTTCAAATTTGTGAGATAATCAAACACGGTATTCTCCTAGGCATATAGGCTTTACCTCAAACAAACTTCTTTAATTGACACCCAAGAAATTTCACCAAACATTATCTACCCATTACCGGAATATAGAATTACATATAATTGGGGCGATATCCGGTTGTTTAAATATCAAGGTTGTGGTAGACAATTTAAGCGATTTGGGTGCAATTACAAGTTCAGAAGTTTAGTTTTTGCTCATTGATTCATCATGGCATCTTGAGATAACGGCTCTTAATGGTTTACAAAAAAATCGCCGTTTGCTCTTTGCTTTCTTAAACCTATCTTTTAGCTTAAGGATTTTTTTAGTAGTTGTCAAAAGAGTCAAAATAAAAAAGTTCGGAGTAGTTTTTTTAGCAAAAAACTGTTTTTTGAAAGGTAACTAATTTAGCAGCTTAAAAAAACGTAAATGTAACAAACATGTTTTTGGTTATTTAACTGACAATTTCCTAATATTAATTTGTGATTTTAACTACTAACTATTATTTATTCAGTTATTTATTTAAATTAATTCGCTGCAGTTAATAAAAAATATATGCTCAATATCACTATAGTAAAATCTATCCAATTACTGATTATTTTGGTGTGAATACCGTGAATACAAGGCTGATCCAAAAAAGCTGCTAATTTCTTCAGCAATCTGTAGAGGCATAATATATCCTGCAATAGGATTATTTAGCAATAAATCCTGAAAATAAGGAGTGATACAAAAGTGCGATCGCACTTGATGCAAAAACGGTATAGCAATACTATTTCATCTGTTCGGTTTTGGTTGTGGACTGTTGACTGTTGACTGTTGACTGCTGACTGTTGACTGTCAATAGTCCCTACGAGTAATTGTGCAAGTTAGATGAGCTTACCCTGAGTAATATGCTGAGATTGATTAAGCTAGCTGCGTTACGCTTACACTTACCCCTCAAGGGGATTAAGAAAATTATTCACCCATACACTCAGGTTTGAAAAGAGTAAGACCTTTTCCTGAAGGTTGATTATTTTTGGCATCACAAATTTAGCCAACTAGACTACCGCAATGCAATTGGGCAAAGTTTACGACTAATTGTGAATTGCAAGGATAAATTTTACACTAAAACGTCAAAAAAACTAATTTATCTCTAAGTAACAAATAATTTCTCTGCTACGCAGAAAAATACTCACCATAATTTTGAACGAGTATTTTACAATCTGTAATATTTTGCTAATTACCTTAAAAATAAACAATTTCAGCAATTACAGACTGCGTAAAAACCCAATTTTTGCTTTACAAAACTCAACAATTGTAGAGTTAATAACTAATTACGAATTATGTTGAAATTGATCCCCCTTTATTTTTAATTCAATTTCCAATGGCTGGAATTCACATAGATATCAATACCACAAGAGATAGCATTTTAAACTCAGAATTTGGTTAACGGATAATGGTGAACAGCTAAGGTATCTAAGCTTTTTCTTACCCATTACCTATTCCCCCTTCCCCAAAGCCGCGAGTCCCCAGACATCGCCCCATTATTTGATTTTTATCTCCCATAGGGGATTAAACCACAGTAAAATATTCCACATTATTTGCATACCAAGCAGCGATGGCAAGAGCAGCAATATCTACCACTCGCAAAGCCAAGTCCAAATCTGTGTCTACGTCCTCTCTTCCTATGTGGGCTGATGATACAGAATTGTTAGGATTGGTGTTTGACCTTGAGGCTATTAGTTCTACTTCCCTATATTCGCAGTACACCATTGGACTTCATGCCTGGTTCCTAGACCAAGTACGACAATTCAATCCAGAACTTTCGGCTTATCTCCATGATGGAGAATCAGAAAAGCCTTTTAATATATCGGCGCTGGAAGGTCAACTCGTTCCTAGTGGTAGACAACTGCAACTAGAAGCAAAGCAGATTTATCACTGGCACGTTAATGCCTTATCTCCCAGAGTGGCGCAATTTCTGCGTGAATGGTTAACCCAACTGCCACAAACTTTAGCTTTAAGAGATGCACCCTTGCAAATCAAACAGGTGAGTATTGCCCATCCACCCACAACCTATGCACGATTGTTGCAGTCATCTGTAGAGAAACAAACTAACGTCAGTCTCAGCTTTGTTTCACCTACCAGTTTCCGCCGCAAAGGTCATCATTTCCCGCTTCCTGTGCCTGTAAATCTCTTCCACAGCTATTTGCGACGTTGGAATGACTTTTCAGGGATTCCCATAGAAACAGAAGCTTTCCTTGATTGGATAGATGAAGGAGTGATTATCCACCAGCATCGCTTAGAATCAGTAAAAGTGGCAGCTGGTAAACGCGGTTCTGTGACTGGCTTCACAGGGGCTATTTCCTGCGGGTTGAGTAAAGCTGCTTTAGCTAATACAGAATTTACTCGCTTATTTTATGCCTTAGTCCGACTTGCGCCTTACTGCGGTACAGGACACAAAACCACCTTTGGACTTGGACAAACGCGCTTAGATTGGTTAGAACCGGAACCAGCTACACCTACGCAGTTACTTACAAATCTCTTGGGGGAAAGGATTACAGAATTGACAGAGATATTCACTGCCCAACGAAAACGCACAGGAGGCGATCGCACTGATAAAATTGCTGCAACCTGGGCGACAATCCTGGCAAGGCGCGAAATGGGAGAATCTTTGCAAGTGATAGCGGAAGATTTAGAAATGCCCTATACTACCGTGAAAACTTATGTCAAATTGGCGCGCAGGGCGTTGAAGCAGGAGTAGGGGTTGGGGATTGGGGACTGGGGATTGGGATGATGGTGGAGTGAAATTTAATTTTTAAATAAGTATAAATACTAAATTTAACTGTATATTCAGCGACATTTTTAGTTGCAAAACTTTAACATTAAAAAAGTAAATATTGGCTAAAAGTCTACAATCTAGATGGTAGCTTCCTCAAAAGATATGTGTAACACTAAGGAGCTACTTCAAGCTAATTTTAAACGGAGGTCAGGCAATGGCTATCGCCACCATTAATCCTGCCACTGGGGAGACACTCAAGACTTTTGAGTCGCTAAATGATCAAGAAATTGCTGCGAAGCTAGATTTAGCTGGTCAGGCTTTTGAGCATTACCGCAAAACTAGTTTTAACGAGCGATCGCAATGGCTTATTAAAGCTGCAGAGATTTTAGAGCAAGAGAAGGCAGAATTTGCCAAGTTAATGACCCTGGAAATGGGTAAGCCTTTAAAAGCTGCGATCGCAGAAGCGGAAAAATGTGCGGCTGTCTGTCGCTACTATGCAGAAACCGCTGCTGATTTCTTGGCTGATGTTTCTGTAAAAACCGATGCCAGTCAGAGTTTTGTGCGTTACCAGCCATTAGGTGTGATTCTCGCAGTCATGCCGTGGAATTTCCCTTTCTGGCAAGTATTTCGCTTTGCTGCGCCAGCACTGATGGCGGGTAATGTCGGTTTACTTAAACACGCGTCTAATGTACCGCAATGCGCCTTAGCAATTGAAGATATTATTCGCCGTGCTGGGTTTCCTGAAGGTGCTTTTCAAACACTATTAATCGGTGCAGCGAAAGTAGCCGATTTAATGTCCGATGAGCGAGTCAAAGCTGCTACCTTAACCGGAAGTGAACCTGCTGGTGCATCCTTAGCAGCGGCGGCGGGCAAACAAATTAAAAAAACAGTCCTAGAATTGGGTGGCAGCGATCCATTCATCGTGTTAGAGAGTGCTGATATAGAGACAGCAGTTGTCACAGCTACTACAGCACGAATGTTGAATAGCGGGCAATCATGTATAGCAGCGAAACGTTTCATTGTTGCAGAAGCGATCGCTGACAAATTTGAAAAACTGTTGTTAGATAAATTTCTGGCTTTAAAAGTTGGCGATCCCATGCAACTAGACACCGACTTAGGCCCATTGGCAACTCCTGATATTCTCCAGGAATTAGACCAACAAGTCCAAACTGCTGTTCAAAGCGGCGGTAAAGTTCTCACAGGTGGAAGTCGTTATCGTTGTCCTGGTAACTTTTATCCCCCTACCATCATCACAGACATTCCCCAAGATAGTGCGATCGCCCAAGAAGAATTTTTTGGGCCAGTAGCCTTATTATTCCGTGTTCCCGATATTGACGCAGCCATTCAACTAGCTAACGCCACACCCTTTGGCTTAGGCGCAAGCGCTTGGACAACCAACGACCAAGAACGCGATCGCTTAGTTACAGAAATTGAAGCTGGTGCAGTATTTATTAACGGAATGGTGAAATCCGACCCCCGTCTACCTTTCGGCGGTATCAAACGTTCTGGGTATGGCAGAGAATTGAGCATTCAGGGAATACATGAGTTTGTCAATGTTAAAACTGTGTGGGTTAAATAAAGAGTCAAGAGTCAAGGGTCAAGGGTTGGAGAGACGCGATTAATCGCGTCTGTACAAAATTTGGAGAGACACGATTAATCGCATCTGTACTCAAAAGTCTAGGGTCAAGGGTGACAAATTATTTCCCTTTACCCCTTCCCCCTTCCCCTTTCCCCAGTCCCCAATCCCTAATCCCTAATGAGGCAACAAAATGAATACAGCAGAGTTATTAGTAAAGTGTTTAGAAAATGAAGGTGTAGAATATCTTTTTGGTCTTCCTGGTGAAGAAAATCTCCATGTTTTAGAGGCGTTAAAAACATCTTCAATTAAATTTATTACAACCCGTCACGAACAGGGTGCAGCATTCATGGCGGATGTCTATGGACGCTTGACTGGGAAAGCTGGGGTTTGTCTTTCTACTCTGGGCCCTGGGGCGACAAACTTAATGACTGGGGTAGCTGATGCTAACCTTGATGGTGCGCCACTAGTAGCAATTACCGGGCAAGTGGGAACAGATAGAATGCATATCGAATCCCATCAATATTTAGATTTGGTGGCAATGTTTGCCCCAGTTACTAAGTGGAATAAGCAAATTGTTCGCCCCAGTATTACACCCGAAGTTGTGCGGAAAGCCTTTAAGCGATCGCAATCGGAAAAACCAGGCGCAGTACATATCGATTTACCAGAAAATATTGCTGCTATGCCTGTAGAAGGCAAGCCCTTACGTAAAGATAAAATTGAAAAAACCTATGCATCTTTTGCTAGTATTCGCGCTGCGGCTGCGGCAATTTCCCAAGCAGTAAACCCATTAATCTTAGTAGGTAATGGGGCGATACGCGCCCAAGCAAGTGATGCAGTTACCCAATTTGCTACCCAACTGAATATTCCCGTTGCTAATACTTTTATGGGTAAAGGCGTTATTCCTTATACTCATAATTTAGCCTTATGGTCAGTGGGATTGCAGCAACGCGATTTCATTACCTGCGGCTTCGATAATACAGATTTAGTAATTGCTATTGGCTACGATTTAATTGAATTTTCACCAAAAAAATGGAATCCTGACGGACAAATTCCCGTTATTCATATTGCCCTCAGTTCCGCAGAAATTGATAGCAGTTATATTCCCCAGGCAGAAGTAATTGGTGATATTTCTGATTCTCTGGTTGAAATTTTAAAGTTAGCCGATAGACAAAATAAACCCAATCCTTACGCTATCAGCTTAAAACCAAATATTCGTGCCGACTACGAAGAACACGCCCATGATGATGGCTTTCCCATCAAACCGCAAAAATTAATTTATGACTTGCGGCAAGTGATGGGCCCAGATGATATTGTCATCTCGGATGTGGGGGCACATAAAATGTGGATTGCCCGCCATTATCATTGTCATAGCCCCAATACTTGCATTATTTCCAACGGCTTTGCAGCAATGGGAATTGCCATACCCGGTGCTTTAGCGGCAAAACTCGTTTATCCCAACCGCAAAGTAGTGGCTGCAACTGGCGATGGTGGCTTTATGATGAATTGCCAGGAATTAGAAACAGCTTTGCGTGTGGGTACTCCCTTCGTCACCTTAATATTTAATGATGGTGGCTATGGGTTAATTGAGTGGAAGCAAGAAAATCATTTTGGCCCAGGACAGTCAGCTTTTATCCGCTTTGGTAATCCTGATTTTGTCAAATTAGCCGAAAGCATGGGTTTAAAAGGTTACAGAGTAGAATCAGCTACAGATTTAATCCCTGTCCTCAAAGAAGCCCTAGCTCAAGATGTACCTGCGGTTATCGATTGTCCTGTAGACTATCGTGAAAATCGCCGCTTCACCCAAAAAGCCGGCGAGTTAAGCTGCAAGTTGTAGTCAGCTGGTGCATATCTAAATTGCACATTTTCTTGTTTGGATAGTTTCAATTTAGTAGTGCGTTACGGCTTCAGCCTAACGCACCACTAACGATTATCAAAGTAATAAACAGTAGGGTTGAAACAAAAAATCCTATAGTACCACCCTAAAGATTTTCAAGACTATTACTCATAAATCAATACGCTTGGTTTAAGTTCATTAGCGATTGATTTGCCACTTATTAAAAAAGCCAACAGACTTGGGGGAGAATCCCCCAAACCCCCGATTGGGTGACGGTTGCGTCCCCCAAACCCCCTCCAAAATTATTCTTCTATGTTTTTTTTTTGAGTAATACCATTTTGAAAAAAGAATGCGACAGATTGTAGGGGCAAGGCAACGCCGTGCCCTCTAGAATATATTGATGTGTCGCCAACATTATTTAAATTGGTATTAGGACTGAGATTCTAATACTCGTGCAGCCTCATCTAGCCGATCATTGCTATCTTTTGCTAGCTTTAACCACGAAGCTGTCACACTACCATAAATTCCACCACCTACGGCTGTGATAGTTCCGGCGGAAATGTTACCGGAAAACAACAGCATAATACCCGCAAAACCTGCGATCGCACTAATTGTTGTCATTGCAAAAGCCAGGTTAAATGCTGCACTTGCTTGGCGGAGTCTCTCCTGATAAATGCTGTGGCGTTCTTGGTAAATTAGATCCACAGTGGTGCTAGTTGTCTCTGTTGGCTGTTGTGTATTAAGGGACTAGCAGGAAAATAAAGTACCAGCTAAACAGGGACGATAGTAATATCCCATTTGGGTAATGTTTTAGAACGTTGCCATTGGGGTTGATACTGTTCTAACTCTCGTGACAGAACCTTAATTCCTTTTTCATAAGTGGTTTCAACCAGATGTACACTCTTGTGCAATTCCTTTCCAGGTCATATTGGCAGCCCAATGAGCTGCGGCTTCAACAGAATCTAAAATTGCGCCATTCCAATAATTCTCCAGGGCAGCCCAACACCGCTCTATAGGATTGTACTTGCTATGGTATGGGGGATAATAAATCAGTCGGATTTTGAGATTAATTGCTTGAGATAACTCAACCATGCGTTTAATAAATTGTGTGCGGTCACTGCGAGTCGCCGCACCACCATCAAGATCAATCACCCATTCATCGAGATCAAGGTAATTGTGTTGATTCTCACGCCACCAAGCGGTTAAACAATCGACTATAAAATCACTGGTTTGCGCCGACTGACCCAAATAAATCGATAACTGGTTACTGTGCGTGTTGAGAATGCCAAAGGGAACTAAGACTGCTTGCCAGTGAGTATCATGATCATCCGCCGCTTTTGCCTCCAGTGTCCGGGCTTTACCGCCTCTAGAAAGGTTCCCGATCTTCACTTTGGCTTTAGTATCAATAGACACTCTTAACGATTTGGGATTCTCATCTGATGCCTGATTCTCCCGGAACACATTCTCAAATATGGCATCTGTTTGGGGAATCTTTTTCAAGGGCTTGGTTTTTTGTGTTTTTTTAGGCGATACCCCAAGCGATTGAGAATCTCCCCCAAGGTTTGGCGAGACGGTAATTCGCTCTCGTCGTAGCCATGAACATTCACCAATGCCTCTCTTACTGCTCTGGCACTAATGCGCGCATACAGAAAGGTTGATTGAAATTTTGGGTCGGCTTGAGCTTGAGCATCTACCAATGAACGAATATCCGATTCTAAATTCGGTAGAATCTCAACACTTTTGTGTCTTCCTCTGGCCTGATAGTTATCTACACAGACTATCCCTGTCCGCCGTTCATGCAGGCCTAGTTGTACACAGGAGCGATTCCATCCCAACACTGTTTCTGCTTTACGGGCTGAACTATCAAAGTAATCTTCGGTAACTTTTGCCATGAAGTCTCTTTTGATGCTCCCAGTTAGTTTCTTCGCTGCATCTTTAAAGGTAGATTTGATGGTGTCGGTCAGCATGACTTCACAGATTTCCATTCTAGAGATTTAGTGCTGGGGCTGGTAGATCCGCGCTTTCTAAATATTCTAGAATGGCTGGTACTTTATTTTTTCGCAAGTCCCTAACTTGGTTTTGGTTATCCATTTTGCTTGCCCTGGCAATTAACTCTACAATCTATTGAAATTGGGCAATAGGCGAGAACTTAGCTGAGTGATAGTTGACTTTTAGTTGATTTCTACGGTGATTTGTAGTCTTGGTTGAGTTTAGCGCATGATGCTGTCGCACTTGCTACTCTACAATTAACTGTGAATTGGTATGAACAGATGAGGCGTAATGGCGCGATCGCTTCGGGTAGCTCCAGAGTATATTAAAACAGTTAAGTCAGCACCTTTGCGGAATGGCTATCCCAGCCAGCAGTCATTAGCTGCTGATTCAGGAATTTCTCTATCCACCGTTAAAAACTTTCTTAGCGGTAAACCCGTTGATTATCTCAATTTTGTAGAACTTAGCAGCAAGTTAAGCTTAGACTGGCAGGAAATTGCATCCAAAGAACTAGAAACTCAACCATCTACACCCAAGCCAACCAACGGCTAAGCCTCACCCTTCATCACTGGTTCACCCATTACTCAACCACGTCGCTTTTTTGGACGCGAGAAAGAACTCAAACGCCTCTTCCACTTACTCAAACGCCATCCCCTGCAAAACGCCGCTATCATCGGTAAAAAGCGCAGTGGTAAAACATCTCTGCTACATTATCTAAAAAATATCACCACCACCCCAGCCGCACAGTTGCGCCTCAATCAAAAGTCAGATTGGCTACCAAGTCCAGAAAATTATCAGTGGATTTTCATAGACTTACAAGACGCACGAATGCAGAATCGAGAAGGATTGCTCAAGTACATCTTAGAATCCTTGAAACTGCAAATACCCAACCCTTGCGACTTAGATTATTTTATGGATGTAGTCAGCGGTAACTTGCGTCAACCCACAGTCATCTTGTTAGATGAAATTGGCGTAGGATTGCAACGCTGTCCAGAATTAGATGATAGCTTTTGGGAAAGTTTGCGTTCCTTAGCGACTAACCACACAGGCGGAAATCTAGCGTTTATCTTAGCTACCCCAGAATCACCAATTGAACTGGCGTACAGTACAGGACATAGTTCGCCCTTCTTTAATATTTTCGGCTACACCGCATATTTAGGAGCATTGACAGAACCAGAAGCGCGGGAATTAATAGCCAGTTCACCCATTCCTTTTGATGTTGAGGATGTAGAGTGGATTTTAAATCAAAGTCAGTGTTTGCCAATTTTATTACAAATTCTATGTCGAGAAAGATTATTTACTTTAGAAGAAGGTGAGGAAGATGAAAATTGGCGAGAAGAAGCCTTAAGACAAATCAAGCCATTTTCGTAATTGGTAATTATTCGTCATTATTGATTTAGGTTGTCGCTTAATCTCTTTCTTTCTCCTAACCGTTCATCAGTATTAAACTGTAATAACTTTGCTGTTGTTCTTCCTTCTGGAGTTAAACCAACAATTGCTGCTTGATCACAAGCAAAGTGTTCAGACCATTGTTGTGTACGGGGATTGAAGAGAAAACTAAATTTTTCTGTTTGAGGATCAAAAGAGCCAAGGTCTGTTCCTTTATGGCGATTGCAACGCCAACAAGTTAAAGCTAAATTAGCAGCATCAGTTTTACCACCATGCTTTTCTGGAATTACATGGTCAATTTCGTGAGCATAGAAAGCAACATTTTTGGGAAGTAAACAATACTCGCAACGGTGGTTTGCTCGTTCTTCAACTAGGCGACGCAGCGCAGCAGGAATATAACTAACACTCATGAGTTAGTAGTTAAGTGTGGTAAAGTACCTGTTTTGAGCATGATTATCAGATGTTCAATGCGCTCATATTCGTCTAGTTCTTTTTGTTCTGTGGGATTGAGTTCGCCTAATTTACTCAGACGGAGTAAATTTTGCATTCGCTGTTGCATTTCTGCTGTGGGACGGAAAGCTAAGATTTGTTCTGGAGTCGGTTTGCTGACGAGGAAATCAAGAATATATTGATATACGCGAGTTGGGATTGGTGGTTGCTCAAGACTAAGTGCAAGAATTTCGGGTAAGCGATCGCCTAACTGTGCTAGCTTTTGTGATAGTTCTTCAGGGACTTCTAAGGTAATTTTGACCACGGTTGAAGCTTTGAGGTATAACTATTCCTCTAATGTAGAGCATCAAACCTTCCCATAGATAAAGTAAAGCATTTAGCAATGCGATCGCACCATTCTCGCTACATTCGCAATGACGGACTCTTTGTTATTGCGATCGCAGCACAGTAATCTCAGGGCGATCGCATCGTCGTTTCTCCTCGTAATAACAAACACTGTCATTGCGAGCGTAACGAAGTGAAGCGAAGCAATCCCATCCTTTGCACTTGACTGCGCTAATGCTACATTCACAGTGACATAGTTAATTACAGCGTCAACCCGAACTGGGAAACTATGGCATCGCCAAAAATATTGCACAACGCCTACACCGATGCACCGCAACAGCACCCTAACTTGATACTGGGTAGCCTGCAACTGCTATTTTGGCTATTCTTCCGTCCTGCAGCCTGGCGTAACCACCTCAAACGCATTGACTCAACGTTAGATACTGATATCTCTTTAATTACCTTTATAGGACAAGGAAGATGGCGAAATCTTGCTCTGTGGAGACTTTTTATCCAGGGATATATCATCTTACCTATCCTGATTAACTTACTGCTGGGTTTGGTGCTGTGGGCATTAGGTACACCAACTGCAACTATATTTATTAGCGTACCGTTCGGCTTAGCGGTAGGCTTGGTAGTGGGCTTGGCTTTCGGCTTGGCGGTAGGCTTGGCGTTTGTCTTGGCGTTCGGCTTAACGTTTCTCTTGGCATTTGCTTGGACGTTTGGCTTGGTGTTTGTCTTGGCGTTCGGCTTAGCCTTCGGTTTGACGTTTGGCTTGGCGTTTGGTTGGACGTTTGGCTTGGCGGTAGGCTGGGCGGTAAGCTTGGTGGCAGGCTTGACGTTTGGCTTGGCGGTAGGCTTGGCATTCGGCTTGGCGGTAGGCTTGGTGGGAGGCTTGGCGGTAGGCTTGACGTTCGGCTTGGCAGTAGGCTTGGGTTTAACTATTCACTCATGGCGACCTTTCTTATCCTTTCCATTTCTCACAGTATGGAATTATCGACTCTTCAGATTAGACAAAATACGTAATGCTAAAAGTCCTTGTCTATTTCGCTATCACTCTGCATTCTGGGATGAATGGCAGCGTTTACATCTGCCAGGCTTAGATGAGTATTTGCTTTTCGTTATCGAACATAATCCAGTTGAAGGAAAAGCAGCGCTGGAATACTTAACTACTAGTCATCAACGCTGGGCAGTTCAAGTAGTCCAAATTGAACTGGATGCTAGAAGTTTAGAAAACTGCGGGGATGTAGAAGCTATCCGTCAGGCCCATCGCAGTTTGGCAAATGGCGAACTTGAAAGCCCAGTTCGCACTCTACTAAACATTTTCAGTCGCATCAGCGAAGATGTGAATGCTGCACTGAATCAAACAAGTACTTACAACAAACGCCTAGCCCTCAGATCTGTTACTGACCGTTTAGACGTAAACTTGCAAGAATTTATTCGCAGTAGTGACAAATACACAATCCGTTTCCGTCCCATTGCCAAAAGTTGGCGTGAAATCATAGTTAACTATGCAGAAGAATTAGCAAAAGCTACTGAACTCCTTCAAGAAATTGACTCACCTTATATCATTGGTGTACCACTCACACAGGAACAAGAAATTTTCGCAGGTCGTAATGACATCGGTACGCACATTGAACAATTACTGCTAGACCGCCGTCGCCCACCTTTGCTACTTTATGGTCAGCGGCGCATGGGTAAAACATCCCTGCTCAACAATTTAGGAAAGCTGTTACCTAATACCATCATCCCCATTTTTGTAGACTTGCAAGGCGCACCCTCATCAGCTAGCGACCTTGCAGGTTTTCTCTACAACCTTGCACGAGAAATGGTGAAATCAGCAAAGCAGCAAGGTGTTACCCTACCACCCCTCACCCGCGAAGCGCTAACCTCTGACCCCTTTACCAACTTTGACGAATGGCTAGATAAAGTAGAACAGGTACTTGAAGAAAATACTGCCTTGTTAATGCTGGATGAGTTCGAGGTGCTAGACAGCGCCATTATCAGAGGACGCTTTGCTGAAGGGGTGACAAAGAAGCTACAAAGCTGACTGGATAAGAGACATAGCACGTAGACCCTTCCGAAAATAGGGTAGTTTACTGGGCTTTAAACGCATTAAATCATGAGCTAAATCAGCCCAAAACTCCATCGCACCCACCCATAATTGGCCATACAAACCAACCCAAAATGCGCTATGTCGGCGATGTAGTCGGTTTAATTCCTTCAGACGACCAACATATTTTTGTAATCCCATTTGACGAGAGTTACGACCCGCTAAAACAGCACAAGTATAGGCGATAGCAATTAATAAAATCAGTGCCATCAATCGTTGACCATCAGCAGAAGTAGATTCAAGATTATAGCCACCAGTCTTGCAATCACGGAACATGGCTTCAATGCCACTCCGCAACTTAAATGCTTTAATGGCATCGGCAAGACTATCTAGATTAGTCAGTAAGAACCAGCCAGCAGGCTCAACTTTTCCCCGATATTTACGCTTGTAATATCCAGCTAAATTAAAATGAGCAAAACCTTTTTGTTTAGTGGCTTGAATACCTGTGAGAAAGAAGGAGATACCAGGAATTAATCCCAAAGATTGTAACCGTTGGTATGATTGATTTTCTTGCCGAATATAAGTGCCTTGCTTTTGCCGGAGCACAAAGTCAATTCTCTTGCTGTGTAACCAATTTGCCAGTTTGATGCTATGAAATTCCCTATCGCCTAGCACCAACATTCGATATCCTTTAAATAACCCCAACAATGGGCGAATTAACTTTTTCTGCTCGCCTAGATTGCTACATCCTCTTTTTGGTAACAATAGCCAATAAACTGGAATAGCTCTTTTTTGTTCTATTAAACTGATGACGAACACATTTTCACAACGCCACTGTGTTCTATCAATCGCAAATATCAGTTGTTTCTCCTGAGATTGTCGTCTGCTGTTTTTGACCCATCTTTTGAGTAATGGAAACCAGATGTATTGAATTGATAACTGTGGCAGTAATAAAAATCTTTGGATGCTCCGTCGCCGACTCTCAAATTTTATCGGTTGGGGAAATACTGTCGCCAGCTTCTCAATTGTCACAGTTTTATGAAATTGCAACAGCATAATCAAGATTTCCAACATCTTGTACTGTGCGGGTGTCAGTAGATTTTGAAAGCAGTTTTGGTAGAATTTAGGTAACATTATCATTTGATAGGTCTTGTTGAGAATACCTGACCTATCTTTTTTTACCCCAAAACAGTCACACTCTTCTATTTCCTGAGCTTTAGCTTCTTTGTCACCCCTTCAGCACGGAAACGTTAAAGCTGAAGTTCCTACAGCTTGCGCGGAACACGGAAACGTTGAAGCTGAAGTTCCTACAGCTTTAACAGAAGTTTCTACATCTCAAGCAGAACCTGAAAATGTTGAGGTGGAAGTCATCAGCTAATACACCTTTAAATTGCGTAACTAGTCGTGGTGATTGTTGAATGTTAAGTGTTGACTGTCAACGGTCAACAGCCTAATCGAGTCAATGTGCAAGTTAAATGTGGAACAGCTTACCAATTCAAATAATGTTTGCGGCAGATAAATTCTTTGTAGGGGCAAGGCATCCACAATCTTTTGGCATATCAAATTATCTTACGGGTGCCGTGCCCCTACTACTACACAGTGATGGCATATTTTTTTAGTTACCAATCCCTTAAAAACCCGCTAATACCTGTGTCTTCTAAACCACACACCCTCAACAGCAATCACTTCGGGCATATTTAACAATCTTCTCCTGGCTGTTCACAAGCACCTATACTCACCCAGCTGCTTGAACCATCTTGCCAATGTTCTTTTTTCCAAATGGGTGCGTTGTGCTTGAGGGTATCAATAGCATAACGGCAAGCTTCAAAGGCTTCACTACGGTGAGGGCAGCCTACTGCTACTAAAACACTGATTTCGCCAACTTGCAACCGACCGATGCGATGATGAATTACTACCCGCTTGGCATCAGGCCACAAAGAGCGAATTTCTGCTGCAATTTGGGCAAATACGAGCAATGCCATCGGTTCATAAGCTTGATACTCTAAACTCACTACTGGTTTACCATCAGTTTGATTGCGAACCATACCACTCATCACTACCACTGCACCATTTGCAGGATCGTCAGCTTTGGCGTAGATTTCTGCCAAAGATAAAGGCGCAAGGGTAATAGCAAAGCTATCTTCAGCTCTTGGTTTAACTCGAAAGTTCAGTGTATTTGTCACAACAGAGTTCATGTAATTGAAAACCAATATAGCAATCCTATCTGGTTTAAGAAATTACAAAACCAAGATAGCCAAACATCTTAAACAAGTCTGGTATCAATACTACTCAGTTAAGCGTTGTCAACCCAAAATTGGTTAAGGGGAAAAGGTTAAAGGTTGTTTCTTTCCCTTTTCCCATTCCCCTTAACCAACAAGTATTGAGTCTGGTATCTTGTGATTCATGAGGATTGAGGATTGCTACAGCAAGATGCAAGTTAAAAATTGTAATCTTACGTAAAATTACGTCAATCTTCTATTTTGCTGTCATCCATCTTAAGGTGGATCACTATAATTAAAGGTAACAAAGTTATTAGCTAGCTTTTTTAGGTCATCCAATAGTTTGCGAGTGCATTGGTATTAAGTATCTGCAAGGCTGAGTTGATCAGCAAGTAATTGTTAATTGGGCGACTAATTAGCAAATTTACTTACTAAGGCTTACACAGTGTTACAAAAATTCAATTTTTTTTGCAGACAGTAGCTCTATCCGTTATTTTGAGGATTAAAATCCTGACTACGGAATTAAATCAGATGCTACTTGTGTAAGCCTTGATGTACTTAGCTGTTGCAAGCAGACTCATAGGAGGCAGCAATCAAATATACTGCCACAATTAAATTTTCCTGGGTGCATGAATTTAAATAATCATGATTCATATGAGTTATCCAAAATCTGACTACAGATTATTTTCTGTGGTTCCACGGTGATGTGTAACCCTGAAGCATTTCCCCAAGATATCCCACAGCTTTGACAGCACAGGGATCAAAGGAAGCTAATCCCTAATCCCTAGTCTCCAATTCCTATTTTCAACACGATTAGGCAGAATTTAATGAAATCTTCCGTGTATTCTCTAGAAACAGCAAGGCTTGAGGCTCTTTATCAGTATCAAATTCTAGACACCAAACCAGAGCCAGCATTTGATGATTTAGTATTCTTAGCCGCGCAAATTTGTGATACACCGATCGCTGTGATTAATTTAGTTGATGCTGATCGTCAGTGGTTTAAAGCTAAAGTGGGATTGGATGTGGAGCAAATGCCTAGATATTTAGGGTTTTGCCCAATTTGTGTAGCACAATGTGATATTTTGATCATTCCTGATACATTGGCAGATGAGAGGTTTGCTCACTCAGAAATTGTTACTGGCGAACCTTATGTGAGATTTTATGCTGGTGTTCCTTTGCTAGCACCAGGAGGACAGGCGATTGGGACTCTATGCGTAGTAGATTCCATTCCCCATGAAATAACCCCCAAACAAATAGAATCACTAGAAGCGTTAAGCCGCTTAGTGATTAGACAACTAGAGATCCGGAGAAATCCGCAATTAGCTTACTTAGTTGACGGTATTAAAGAACAACAAGCCGCATTGCGCGATCGCCAGCAAGCCGAAGCGGAATTACAGTGGAAAGAAGCTCTTCTACGCTCCATGACTAGTGTTTCACCCCTAGCATTTTATGTTGTAGACAATCGTACTGATAACATCCTTTATTTTAATCAGCGCTTTTGCGAAATTTGGGGTATTGAACACCTAAAAGCGCAAATGGAAGCTGGGAAATTGCAGAACAAGGATATTATTCCCGATTGTGCAAAATTAATTTTAGATATTCCCGCTTTTGCGGCTTCATGCGAACCTTTGCAAAGCGAAGAATACCGTGCTGTGGTTGAAGATGAGATTAAATTTAACGATGGACGTACTATTAGGCGCTTCTCTACTCAAGTACGCGATCGCAACGATCAATATTTTGGACGTTTATATCTTTTTGAAGATATCACCACCCGCAAACAGGTAGAACAACAAATTCGCGAACAAGCAGCTTTGCTAGATATTTCTACTGATGCGATTGTCTTACGCGATTTATCTAATAATATTTTGTTATGGAACAAAAGTGCTGAACAGCTTTATGGTTGGCAAGCAGAGGAAGCTATCGGTAAAAATGCTTGTCAATTGTTTGTTAATGAACCTTTATGGCAATATCAAGAAATTTGTCAAACTGTTTTAGAAAAAGGTTCTTGGCAGAGTGAATTACAAAAAATTAGCAAATCTGGTAAAGAAATTATTGTAGAAAGTTGCTGGATTCTAGTCTTAGATGAGCATTCTCAACCAAAATCAATTTTAATTGTTGACACAGATATTACCCACAAAAAGCAACTAGAGAAGCAGTTTTTGCGCGCTCAACGCATGGAAAGTATTGGGACTCTAGCTAGCGGCATTGCTCACGATTTAAATAATGTTCTATCACCGATTTTGATGTCGGTACAGTTACTCAAAAATAAACTACCCGATCGGCAAAGTTCACAGATGCTATCGATAGTAGAAAATAACGTTAAACGTGGTGCTAACTTAGTCAAGCAAGTACTATCTTTTGCCCGAGGAATTGAAGGCGATCGCAAAGTAATTCATCTGCAACATATTTTGTTAGAACTAGAAGAGATTATCCAAGAAACATTTCCTAAAAAAATTGCAGTTACTACAGAAATAGCAGCTAATCTCTCACCTATTTATGGTGATAGTACCCAAATACATCAAGTATTAATTAATTTGTGTCTGAATGCTCGTGATGCTATGCCTGATGGTGGCAATATTAATATTTCAGCAGCTAATATTTACATTGATGATAACTATACCCGAATGCATTTTGATGCTCAAGTTGGTTATTACATAGTTCTTAAGGTTTCTGATACAGGTTTTGGTATTGCCAGTGAAGTATTAGATAAAATTTTTGAACCATTTTTTACTACAAAAGAATTTGGTAAAGGTACTGGGTTAGGTTTATCAACTGTCATGGGAATCATTAAGGGACATAATGGTTTCATTACGGTATCAAGTTCCATAGGTCAAGGTACAGAATTTAAAATTCATTTACCAGCAGTACATACAGTTGCAACCCAAATATTAGAAGATAGTCAAATGCAACAGGGCAGTGGAGAATGGGTTTTAATTGTAGATGATGAGGTTGCCATACGTGAAGTAACAGCAACATCCTTAGAAAGCCATAATTATCAAATTATCTCCGCTAGTGATGGTATTGAAGCAATAGCACTTTATGCCCAATATTCAGATAAAATTCAAGCAGCAATTATTGATATGATGATGCCTAATATGGATGGAGAAACAACTATTCGCACATTACAAACTATGAATCCACAATTACCGATTATTGCCGTTAGTGGGCTGTCAACCAGCGAACAAGTACCCATCGATAAAGCATCTCTGCACACAGCATTTTTAGCTAAACCATATACAGTACAGGAATTATTGAAAACCCTACATATAATCTTAAATTAACTAAATATTTCCTATGACATCTGATGAAGTTTTAGCTGTTAACACAGCTTTTTATCGTGCTTTTGAAAAAAAAGATATTGCAGCCATGAGTTTAGTATGGTCACAAGGAACAGGTAGCACTTGTATTCATCCTGGACGTGATGTGTTGCGCGGTTGGAAGGAGGTTAAGTATTCTTGGGAGCAAATATTTAAAAATACGGCTTACATAGAAGTTAATTTAGATATCATCTCTACAGAAGTAACTGATCATATTGCTTATGTAATTTTGAGAGAAAATATCCTTCAAGTCTTTCGTGGTCAAAGACTAGAAGCACAATCAATTGCTACAAATGTGTTTCAATTACTTGGTGGTAAATGGTATATAATTCATCATCACGGTAGTCCTATTATGCGTTAAAGCCCAGTACAGTTCAGTTAAGAAAATAAATTGACAACAAAACAATAATTTTGGAGGGGGTTTGGGGGATTCTCCCCCAATTGTGCTAGCTGTTTCCACAAGTGACAAATTAATTACTAATGAGCTTATCTGAACTGCATTGCGTTAAAGCCAACATTGAAGATTTCTTACATGAAATAAAAACCCCGTTAAACGGGGTTTTTATGAATTTGAATTTTGATTTTATGGTGGTACAAAAACTTAACGTAAATAGACAGTACTAACCCTATAAATAATAGGGGTAGACTATGAATTTACTTCAGACTTCACCATTACAAATCAGGAGGTAGGATTACTTGATCGATTGCATGAATTACACCATTAGAGCCTGTAATATCTGCCTGTGTTACAGTAGCTTCATTTACCTTCACGCCACTAGCAGGATCAACCTTAACGTTGATAGCACCGCCTTCAACGCTTTTCACTTCGCCTGATTTCAAATCGGTGGATAATACCTTACCTGGTACTACATGGTAAGTTAATATCTTGATTAAAACTTCTTTGTTCTCAGGCTTCAACAAGTCTTTTACTGCATCTGGAGGTAATTTAGAAAATGCTGCATCGGTGGGTGCAAAAATCGTGAAATTATCTTTACCTTCTAGAGTTGCAGTTAATCCAGCTGCTTTTAAAGCTTGAGTCAGGGTTTTAAAAGAACCATTGGACTCTGCTATTGCTACCAAACTCTTGTTTTGGTTACTGCTAGAATTTGGTGCTGGCTGAGTTGGGGTAGGGGTAGTGTTAGAAGGTGCTGTAGGTGTAGAGGAAGGTGCTTCTGCTGGAGGTGCTGTAGGTGTTGAAGACGGTGCTTCTGTTGCAGGTGCTGTAGGTGTAGAGGAAGGTACTTCTGTTGGTGTATTGGGTGCAGTTTCACCGCCGGTTGTGTTAGCACTACTTGCACCACGGTTATAGGGAGGTTCACTAAAAATACTGGGCTTAGGATTCAGCCCTCTATTAGTGGGTTTCTGTACTACCAAATTTCTGTTGGAAGTTGTGCCTTTTGCGGCATCTTGTGTAGCCTGAGCAGGTGTATAGTTACTGTTGGTCTCAATGCGTTGACTGCGGTTATAGGGAGCCTCGCCAAAAATGCTAGGGTTAGGATTTGTTGCTTCTTTTGCTTGTGAAGGTAATGTAATCACAAGACTGCATCCGGCTATTCCCACTATACCTGCAAGATTAGTTAGCAATTGGCTGTAATTGACCTTCATAAATTTTGTTTGTTTTTATTTTGCACAGGTTACATAAAGACTTATAACATTTTGCTACGCACAAAATCTCACCTAAGACGTAAGAAATTTTCTTTAAAGTTATCTAATATCATGCTGCATGAGAATACTGTAATTAGCGAACAATAGTGGTGGTAATAATTTCCAGCTATCTCTCAAGCTGAGATCATCTGTATGAAGTTGATTAATTTATTTGTCTCAATCAATATTGCTGAGTGCGATGATTAAGTTACTCATTTTACAACACCAGTATCAAAGAAGTGTTAGTTTATTGAGAGATAAGTTTTTTAGATAAAAATCTTGTAACTCTAGCTATCAAATTAAACTATAAGTTTTAAAATTATTGTCATAATTTATACTTTGGGTTTGGCAATATTAAACGAGCAAAAAAAGTTGACTGTTGATTGTTGACTGTTAACTGTCAACAACCTTTAATGTAATATTTCACAACTCATTTAGGATTGCTATATCTATTGTTACTCTGTGGTTATGCCTGCTAAAAAGTCTGGAATATTCTATTGTCAAATTCTACTTAGGAGCCTTGTAAAAATAACTTGAACAATTTTTATATAGAAGCTTTGTCTAGCAAGCATTCCAAAATAAATTTGTACAACTTATTCTTACATGAATCCTTAGCAATGCATACTCAAACATCATCTAGGTTGAGAAATGAAGTCTTGCACAAGGGAATAGGTAATAGTGTAGAAGTTACGAATAAAACCAGATTATAAAAATAGAGGTTTAAGGCTAGACGCAGTTTAGCAAGTTTTCTGTTAGGGAAAATTTCTACATCCCATCTGTATTCTCAGACAAAGGTAAGTCATAAATAAACACAAGTGAAAATAGTTTAGCCCATTTGTCTCGAATCAAGATCATATTAGTGATTGAATATATAGGTATGTTTTTATACTAAATATTTTCAGTGATTGAGGAGTATGAGAAATTAAAATAATCCGTGCAAACTCAGGAATAAGATGTTAGGTTAAGTTATACGTAAGTAGTCAAGCAATTTAATTATTTGATAATTGCATCCATGAAGAAAGATTTTTTTGATAGGCTAACAGGTTGTCTAAAAAATATCTGAAAATTTAATTTTGTTGGCAATTAACTCGTGAGTAAAAATTGAATTGCCAAAACGATTACAGCAACTAAAGATACAATTAGTAAAATTGCTCAATTCACTAGTTATAAGGTATTCAAATGCTGGAATTATACCAATGGGAACTATCCCAATACTCAGAAAAAGTGCGATTGATTTTAGATTATAAAGAGCTAAATTATCGCAAAATAGAGGTCACACCAGGTATTGGTCAAGTAGAACTGTTTCGCCTAACTGGTCAAAGGCAAGTACCAGTTTTAAAGGATGGAAGTAGATATATTGTTGATTCAACAGAAATAGCTAAATATTTAGACTTAGAGTATCCAGAACGTCCACTGATACCGAAAGATCCCAAGAAAAGGGGTGCCTGTTTATTAATAGAAGAATGGGCAGATGAGTCAATAGGTATTAAAGGGCAAAAAGCACTATTTGCTGCTATTAGTCAAGACCAAAATTTTCGTAAATCCTTTTTACCCACCTCTACACCCGATATTCTCAAAAATTTGATTGAAGGAGTACCACGTGATTTCTTAACGGTTTTGGGTTTTGGGGTTGGTTATAGCCCAGATGTCATTAAGTCTGCGATCGCAGATTTAAACCAAGACTTAGAAGCGCTGACACTGCTATTGGCAGATAGCCCTTATTTGCTAGGAGATGAACCAAGTTTAGCTGATTTAGCAGTGGCTGGTTTATCAATCTTACTGAAATTTCCCGAAGGGCCTTATTTAGATATACCAGCAGATCTTAGAGGTAAAGGCTTGCCTGGTTTAGCAGATAATCCTGATTATGCACCCTTCTTTGAATGGCGCGATCGCATTTATGCCCAATTCCGTAAACCCCTAACTGGTACTTCGCCATCTGCAAGTAGACCAACTTCAATTCAAATTGATTGATTTGTCATTTGTCATTTGGCATTTGTCATTTGGCATTTGTCATTTGGCATTTGTCATTTGGCATTTGTCATTTGGCATTTGTCATTTGGCATTTGTCATTTGGCATTTGTCATTTGTCATTAGTTATTTGTCATTTGTCATTTGTTGATTGTCCTTATTTCCCAATTTCCAGGGATTGGGGAATAAGGAGAACGAGTAAGAAAATTTGAAAGCGAGAAAAGGTAATTAAATTTTACCTCCTCTACTCCCCTGCTCCCTGCCCCCTGCCCCTCTGCCTCCTCTACACTACGCGATTTTGACGCAGGCATTCTTTATACCAATTAAAGCTGGCTTTAGGAACGCGCTTTTGGGTTTTGTAGTCAACATAGGTGATACCAAAGCGGCGAGTATAGCCCCAAGACCATTCAAAATTATCCATGAAACTCCAGAGAAAATAACCTTTCAATGGATATCCCTCATTAATGGCGCGATGTGCTGACCGCAAATATTGCCGCAAATACATAATGCGATCGCTATCAATTACTTCACCGCGATCGTTTAATTCATCTGGCGCAGCACAACCGTTTTCACTTATAAATATTGGTAAATCTTTCCGTCCTAATGTCTCACTGATATGGCGCACACCCCAATAAATGCTTTCTGGTACTAAATTTAACCAAAACATATACATATTGGGGTAGTTTTTGGGTAATTTCAGGACTTCGTAACCCTTCGCGTTATCAGTCGCCCTTACATAATTGCCTGTATAGACGTTTAAACCAAATGCGTCGAGTGGTTGGAAAATAGTTTTTAAGTCGTCTGCCTTAATGTCAGGTGCATCACCACCTAATTGTTCTAGCATTAATGGGCTATATGCACCCGTCAGCGCGGGAAAAATAATGCCACCGTTAGTCCATTGAGTATGAAATGCTTTTTGCGCTGCTTGAATATCTGCGGCTGACTCAGTTAAGGGAACAGTCAGCGATGGGTTATCTACTAATGCTACAGAACATTTAACTGGTGAAGCGGCACGAATAGCTTGACAAGCAAGGCCGTGGGCGAGTAAAGCATGGTGAGAAGTTTGCCATACATCTTTGCGAGTTCTCACGCGAGTACCTGGTGCATGAACTGGTTGATTGTAAGCGTCGTAACCTAGATGGGTAAAGCAAACGATTTCGTTAATGGTCATCCAATTAGTAATGCGATCGCCTAAACGACTGACAACCGCAGTGGCATAATCGGCAAAATCTGCAGCTATTTCTCGACTGCGCCAAGAACCGTATAAGTCTTCTAACGCTTGTGGGCTATCCCAATGAAATAATGTGGCATGAGGTGTAATGCCATGTTCCAGTAGGGTGTCAACTAAGCGCTTATAAAAATCAATACCTTTTTCATTTACTTGACCCCTACCGTCGGGGATGATGCGCGGCCAAGAAATGCTAAAGCGGTAATGTTTAACTCCTAAATCTGCCATTAACCGCACATCCATTTTGTAGCGGTGATAATGTTCGCAAGCAATAGCCCCTGTATCACCATTCTTAACTAGTCCGGCTGTAGCGCTAAATGTATCCCAAACGCTGGGTTTGCGGCCATCTTCTTTGGCTGCACCTTCTATCTGGTAAGCAGAGGTAGCAGTACCCCACACAAAATCTGTTGGGAATTGATAACTATTCACTAACTCTCCAGTGTTGGATTTCGGTTCTCTAACATTTCCTGATAAGGAACTATTGGGAAGCCGCGCCGCCGCAGCCTTGTCCCACGCTATTGGTAGAAAACTGATTCCAGAACTTAAACCCACCCAAGATAGAAAATTCCGCCGTTGCATAAGACCTCTTGAAAATATGTGCCAGTTGCGAATGCAAAATGCCAGCACAAACAAAAACGCGCTGGTTTATTATTATGCCCAGCGCGTTTTTGTATAAAACATTTCCCAGTAATTAACGGCGGAATCTATTGGGGTCGAGGCGAACGCCATTTTGTTGTTGGCGAACAGTGGTTTGGCTATTAGAACGGTTACGCAAGGCGACACCATTTTTTAACCCGCTACCATTACCACCATCTTTGCGATCGAGGAAAGGTTTGAGGTTGATACCACTTTTAGATGCAGAAGCGCGATTACCAGCCAGTCCTGTACGACCTAAGTTATATAAATCACCTAATATGTTTTGATTGTTGCGGTAGGTGTTAACAGCAATGGTTTGCTGACCACTGTCTGCAGTGGTGAGGTTTTGGAAGATGCTATTGCGGACAGTATAGGGGTCTTTATCGCGGGGTACTGTGAGAACAATCCGACAGCCAGGATTAGCCTCAGTTGTAACGCAGACAATATTCTCGTTATTTAACCTCGTTACTTGGAGTTCTTGTAAGCCATCTGGACGATAGGATTCTAAGCGTTGGGCAATTGTTTGACAGCGTCTGTTAACATCCCAACCACCACCTAAAGCCTGAGGCGCAGCCCAAGCAAAGTATTGACCTGGTTGACTTTCGGGCTGATACATCACGGTATATTGACCGTTATAGGTTTGACAACTAAACCTCGCACCCTCAGCAGTAGGGTAAGTTGTGGTGTTCGTTGCTGTACCTGTTGGTATCGGTGTAGTTGTGGTTGTGGATGTGCCCGATGATTCTGTGGGTACAACCACACTATCTTCCACTTGGGCGAATGCTGCCGAATTACCCAAGAAGCAGGATAAACCTAAACTACTTAAAAGAAGGAATTTCAAAGCGTGCGATGACATAAATCATCCTCTAAGGAAAATCTGTAGGGATATTGATACCTTCAGTGACGAAAAATTTTATTTTTGGTTCATTAAGAACGCTGCTTTTTTTCTTCTTGTGATTTTTTCTCTTTAAGAAGCTGTTTGACTTTGGCTCTAATCTGTGAGTGTCTTTCTACACCTTCGTAGGCGTAGCGGTTGAATTTGCTATTGGTAATCATATCTTCTAGATAACTAACTCGTTCACTACCGCCAGGGTGAGAAGATAACCATCTAGGAGGAGCATTTTTCTGTTGTTTTTCTAGGGTCACCATCAAATTACGTAAGCCGTCAGCAGCATAACCTGTGGCGACAATTAGGCGTGTACCGAGGGTATCTGCTTGACGTTCCATGTCACGGCTGTAACTGAGGGCTGAAAGTTGTCCAATAATACCGCCTAAAGGAATATACTGTGTCACATTAGCAACAAGATTACCTTGGGTAACTAATTGAAAGCCGTGAGATAACACCACATGGGATAATTCATGACCGATTAACCCAGCTAATTCTGCTTCCGAGTTTGTTTTAGCGATCGCACCTGCATTAATAAAGATTTTGCCACCAGGGAGCGCAAAGGCGTTGAGTTCTTCTTGAGGAACGACAAAAAACTCGTATTTAAATTCGTTACGTCCGGCGACTTTGGCGAGTTTTTGTCCAATTTCATTGACGTAGGCGACTACTGTCTCATCGGTAATCTGTTTGAGTTCTTGTTTTGCTTGCTTGGCTACCGATTCCCCAATAGATTCTTCACCGCGCAATAGCATGATAGTGGAATCCAGCGCCGAAAAAGGCCCCAGCAAACTACCGCTAACAGCGTAACCTAATGCACCCGTAAGAATATTAGCGATCGCATTGCCTCTAATTTCTGCTTGAATATGAGATTTATAACGCTTGAGATGCACATCTGCTAAATTCGCAAACTCCGTTGCTTGGGAATCTTTGGGGTTGAGAATCGCAAATTGACGCGCTGCTAAAGAAGCTTCCATCCATTTTTGAGCTTCTGCAAGTGCTGTAACTCTGGCTTTAATCAGTTCTGGTTGGTCTGGATAAAGGGAAGCTGCCCGTTCTAAAATATCTAAAGCTGCTTGAGAGCGATCGTATTGTTTGAGAACTTCTGCAAATTTAATATGTCCGGGAATAAACTCCGGATACTGCTCAACTAATAGTTGTAATGGAATTAAAGTCCGAGATTCTAGCTTCTTCGCTATCCCCGCCTCGGCTTCTCGCCAGTATACCTTACCTGCTGGGGATAGTTGCGTTGGGTCAGTGATTGCGGCTTTGCGTTCTTGAGGTTGACTGGTTTTAGCGAAAGGTTCTTTCACCTCATGGTAAATTTTTTCAGCTTCTGCAATCTGTCCCGCCTGATAAAGCTTATCTGCTTCGATAAATTTTTGCTGACGCGCAATTTCTTCGGGAGTGAGTTCTGGTTCCGTCGCCGTATCTGGCTTTTTCGGTTCTGAAACTTCTGGGCTGGGGATGGGCGTAGGTTGTGGTATAGTTACAGGCTTTGGCGTTTCCGTGGGATTGGGAGTGGAACGTTGCAGTATTTCCCGCAGATGTTGTTGGCTATTTGCAGCAGGTTCTTGTGCAGGAACGGGTGCTGTAGGCTGGGTAAGAATAATTAAAATTGATGTGCCAAAGGACAATAACACCCAGTTCAAGGTTAACAGCAGAGACTTCCTAGTTCGCTTCATGCTGGGTTCACCCCTGTAAAAGGTTAGTATTTTTACAATACATCTAAGCGGGTGATTTAGGGAAAAGGGTCAATCAATTTTGGATTTTGGATTTTAGATTAACCCTATGCATGAATGCTGGGGAATGAATTTTAGATTGTCGATTTTAGTTCACGTAGGATGCGTTAGCGATAGCGTAACGCATCAGCGTCAAAACTGAAATTTTTTCAGAAATTAAATAAATCTGATTCCTATATTAGTGATAATAAGAATAGAAAATTAACCGCAGATGAAAGATGATAAACACAGATAAACGCAGATAAATTTGTAATATATCAAATTAGCACCCGCTAAAAAAGGAAAAGGTTTAATGCACCTTTTCCCTTTTTTTATGTTTTCCTTTTCTTCTTCAACAAGGGAAATGTAATTCTTAACTTTCTATTACAGCATTTGCTAATCCATCAGAGACTAAAAAACCATTTTTAACAAGTCTAGTATCAACAACTTCCAAGTCTGAGTCATAATTATTAATTAATGGTAATAATTTGTCTTGTAAATGCATTGATTGCAAATGGCTGTTGATGCCAGAGACTGCTAAATTATAGGCAGCAATTTTCTGGAGAATTAGACTCATAAACCGTTGATTATTCAGAATTTTTTCTTGAGCTTCCTGTTCCAGCGTATTCTCTAAATAAGCTCTAGCATGAGGATACTGCTGCAATATCTCATCAGCTTGCGTTTCTGCCATTTCTAACAACTGATTTTTAAGTATTTGGTTGATAGTTTGGCGGAAAGATTTGCGAATAGTATGGGAAACTTTCGGCTCAAAATCTAACTTCAATAATTGTCGAATTGCTGGTTCTGCTTCTACGATACTTTCGCAGTCGTAACTTTGAGAAGTTTGCTGCAATGTTTGCCGGAATTGATATATCGAGAAAGTTCCTTCATCGTAAAATCTAG
This sequence comes from Nostoc linckia FACHB-104, assembly GCF_014696615.1. Lineage (GTDB taxonomy): Bacteria > Cyanobacteriota > Cyanobacteriia > Cyanobacteriales > Nostocaceae > Aulosira > Aulosira linckia_A. The sequence goes on from NZ_JACJQJ010000015.1 coordinate 147,842, forward strand.
GACTTTCTCTCACAAAGCGATCGCACTCTACACTAGCTGCACTAATTAAGGCTTGGGCAACTAGTTTTTCGACAATCTTGATTTCTATTTCAATGCCGCCATCGTGACCTAATAAACGATATAATTGGCGATAATAGTCTGATTTGCGAATCTTCTCCATTAACTGCTGAAACAAATTAGCGATTAATTGCTGTGAAGATAAAATTAAAATATCTTCTAACTGATTCGCTAGATAATAAAATGCTTCTACTAAAATTGCTAGTAAAGGTGCAGTCGCATTCCGAGGATGACTGAGGGTTGCACGTCGATAAGCTTCAGCCACCGAAAAAGTATCTAACAGTTCATCCAAACGGCGAATCATCCGAGATTGCAATTGCCGAAAATCAGCTTCAAAGCTATCACAATTATTATTAATTACTAAGTTAACCTCTTCATTAATATGCTGCACCCAGTCTTTACTAACTTGTTGCAATTGCTGGTTGAGACGTTGCAACTCCTGCACTTTCATTGTCTCAATTTCTCGTGGCTGACTATCTAACTCTTGATATATATCTTGATAATATTTCTTCAAGCTAATACATATATCTTGTAAGTCCTCAGCTAAGTTTTGAAAAAGTTGAGGGCGTTTTTCTTCTGTTAGATAGTGAGTAATCGCATTTCTAAATTCTTCTATGCCACTATCTTTAATTAACTGGCTAATTAATGGCATACCCTGTTCTTTAATAATTCTGATATAGTTTTCATTTGGCGTTTCAAAACTATTCACAGAAATACGAAACTGAGTAGCTGATAATTTCCCAGAATTAGCACAGTAGCGATTAAATTCATTGACAAATTGTGGTGTTTCTTCTCTACCGTCGAAGCCTCTTGCACTCGCAGCAAAGATTGAATCTAAGCCAAATCTATCTTGCTCAGTTGTTTGTTTAATTTGGCTGCCATAAAATCCTAGTAAGCCGCTAGTTTTGTAAACCCTATTCGGAATGCGGAACTGTCCAGTAATTAAATCTTCTAATCGTTGCCTTAACTGGGCATTGTACCAGGTTTCATCAATGCGGTTAAAAATATAGAAAACGCGATCGCGGATTCCGTCATTTCCCCGCATGGTTTCTAAAAGTTCTGTTTCTTCCTTTGTCATATCGCCAGCGGAGGCGGGTTTCAATACGCACATGACAGCCGAAGTTTCCGGATGTTGAATTCTTTGATAAGTTAGCAGTGCATCCTTAGCTACTGGCGCATCAATACCAGGAGTATCAATAATAACGTTACCATCTTGCAATAAAGGATGATGGCAATAATATTCAATCCGTTTCAAAACCGAACTATTGCTACCCCGTCTTGCATAGCTAGCAGCTTCTTTAATATTGGCAAAATTAAATTGTGCCATTGAATATGTAGCATTATTCACTGTATGAATATGTTGGCGATTTGCCACATAACCTTCCAGTAATAACATTAATGCTTTAGCTTGCTTTGCACGTTCAGATTTACTTTCACCTCCCTCTTGCTGCAGAATAGCTTGACAACCTTGATTAAGCAAACTAATTACATCATTCTGATTAATATTTGCTACTGTCTTAAATCCTAATTGTTTACATAAAGCAACTGCTTGTTCCCAGATTTCGGCTTCACTTAAAAATGTTAAAACAACACGTTCTTCATCTAAATTTGCATATTCAATTTTACATTCTGTACCTGTAGCGTGTCCTTCTGCACTGTATAACAATTCTCTTTCTAGCAGTGCATTAATGAGCATAGATTTACCCGCACTAAATGCACCTGCAAACACAATTTCAAATCTGGGAGAAATAACTTTCGCTAGGGAAGTTTTGACGGGTGTAATATCATAAGCGCGTAATGTCGGTTCTTGTTGTAAAAGATTTAATATATATTCAACTTGTTCTTTTAAATCTATAGCTTGATAAGTCAAGTCTGACATATTTATAAGCCTAATAACATTTAAGTATATTTTATGAAAAAATGTATAAAAATAAAACAGTGCTATTACTGAGAAAATATGCTCGCGCTTTGATGTCATGCAAGAAAAATCAATGATCAACGATAAAAATCCCACCCCCAGAAAAAAGGTAGGATTAGCTGATTATGAGTTCTTAATTGATGACTCCAAAAAATAAATTATTCCGTTCAAGTCGTTGACTGTTGACTGTTAACTGTTAACTGTCAACAATAGCAACGGAATATTTATTGACTTGGAAGTTCCTAGTAGTGAGTACCAGTTTTACGATGATTAATAGCAGTCACTGCATCAGGTTTGAGTAATTTACCGTTATCAACAGTTGCATAAACTACCCAATGATCGCCACATTCTAGACGTTGGCTAACTGAGCATTCCAAATAAGCGATCGCATCGGTGAGAACAACGCAACCGTTATCAGCAAACGCCGTACTAAAGCTAGCAAATCTATCTTCCCCAGGAGCAAAAGATTTGCGGAAATGCTTCATGTAGTCTACATGATTGCCTTCTTCTAAAACATTTAAGGTAAATTTACCACCTGGATACATCAAAGATTCAATCGCTCTTTCTTTAGCGATCGCCACTGTAATTCCCGGTGGGTTAAATGTTGCTTGAGATACCCAAGCACCTAGCATTCCTGTGGAAACTTCTCCTTGCTTGGCGGCGATAACGCAAACAGAACCAACAATTCGACCCACAGCTTGTTCTAAAGGAGTAGCAGCTTGTTGTGGTACGCGCACTTTTTTCGCTTTCTTGATTGCTTGAGCAAAGTCTGTGCCTACTTCTTCACAGTACTTGAGAGTCACATCATCTGGTTTAAACTTGACTTTGAGAGTTTCAAAACCAAATTTATAACCAGCATCCCGGAGTTTACCTTCAATTAAATCAAAGGCTTCACCACTCCAGCCATAGGAACCGAAAACTCCCGCCATTTTGGTATTATCGCCAACGCTGAGAACAATTCCTAAAGCGGTATGAATGGGGGTAGGTGCATGACCACCGATAGTAGGAGACCCGATGATGAATGCATCGCACTCTTGCAAGGTGGTACGAATTTCATCAGGGTCAGCAAATTCGCAGTTGATAGATTTGACCGCAACTCCGCCTTTGGTTAGTCCCAGTGCGATCGCCTGTGCTAAAGTTGCCGTATTCCCATAAGCGGAAGCAAACAGCAAAGCTACCGATATTTCCCTAGTGCGTTGCGCGTGGCTCCAATCAGCATAGGATTTGGTCAGTTCGATTAAGCTAGTACGTACCAAAGGCCCGTGACCAACACCATACATTCTCACCTGCAAATCAGAGATTTTCTCTAAAGCAGCTTCTACGTGCAATGCATGGGGAGCCATCAAACAGTTGTAGTAGTAGCGCTGGTCTTCCTTGAAGCTTTCCCAGTGATCGTCAAATACTTCATCACCACAGATATGAGAGCCGAATAACTTATCTGTGTAGAGAATTTGTGTTTGTTGGTCATAGGTACAAAGCGCTTCTGGCCAGCGGGGACTAGGAGTGGGGAAGAATTTTAAAACATGACCCTTACCTAAATCCAGAGTCTCTTTCCCGCGCATTACCAAAATATTTAAAGTGTCATCAGGGAAAGCATTTCGTAAATTAGCCGCACCAGGAAGCGAACAGACAAATGTGATTTGGGGTGCTAATTCTAGCAGGGCTTTATATGTTGCCACCCGGTTAGGATTAAAATGACCCAAAATCACATAATTTAATTTTTTTAAATTAAGGGTCTGCTGTAATGCATCAAGATAAATTTCGGTGAAAGTTTCCGCAGGTGGATCAATAATTGCTGTTTGATCGCCTTCAATTAAATAGCAATTGGAGGTAGTTCCCCTTTCAAGTGCATATTCGATTTCAAACCGCAAACGTGACCAACTACGCGCTCTCAGAACTTTAGTATTTGTCGCAATGGGCAAAACTTGTACGTCACGGGGTTTGGAATTGCTCATAGATTTCGGGTAAATTTTATAAAAAACCTGGAAAAACCGGGTAGAATTTACCCAGTTTTTAGCTAACTCAAAAAAGCGGGTAAAGCTATTGGGAAATCTCATGTCAGTTCTGAGTCCTGAGTACTAAGCCTTGAGCAATATTCCAGAGCAAAATATAAAGACGGAAAAAGATAGCTTGCTTGATACCAATTCCTCAAAATTCATGACCAATACAAACTTATAAACCCTGGTAAATCCTGGATTTATTAATTTTGAATTTTGAATTTTGAATTTTGAATTGGTATAAGTAGTTCTGAGCGCAATTTGCATCTTAATAACTCAGCACTCGTTACTCAGCACTCAGAACTGTTGTACTTAGTAGTAGTTACCTACTTTGCGATGACGAACGGCTGTTAGTCCCTCCGATTTGGATACACGACCTTCTTGGACAGTGCAATATAAAATCCAGTGGTCGCTACATTCAATGCTGCTTTGTACTTCACATTCCATGTACGCCAGCGCATCTGTGAGAATTGGGGAACCATTTTTCGCTGTTTGAGTTTTCACACCAGCAAATCGATCAGCGCCAGGGGGTAAACGCTTGAGGAAGTGCTTTTTCAGTTCTTGATAATTTCCTTCTTCGAGGACATTCAGCACAAAGCGATCGCCTACTTGCATCAAGGAATCAATGGCGCGGTCTTTGGCTACAGCAATGGTAAATCCTAAGGGTTGTAAACTTGCTTGGCTCACCCAAGACGCAAGCATTGCACCGTTAACATTACCTTTTTTGGTAGTGACAATATATAGTCCACTGCTAATCCGACCCAACGCTTTTTCCATATTCACGTCGAGGGATTTGATTTGCTTGATATTGCGATCGCGCATCAGTACTTGTCCCAAATCTGTACCAGCTTCTGCACAAAGCTGATATATAGAAGCGTTGGGAGCTTCTTTAATCCGAATCGCTGGGAAGGCTTCCTTAATACCTGAGTCAATAAATTTACGGCGCAGTGTATCGATGGGTTCATCATCCCCACCGTAACACTCAAATAATCCTACTAGTTGCTTGTTATTAACTACAGCCAACAGCGAACTGATACCAGCTATAGCTGCAGCATTTGTACTTGGTGGCATACCAATTACAATACCAGCTGCTCTACCTGCTAATTCTTGGATTTCTTGGGCTTGAGCTGTACTGAGATCAATCATTTCGATCCCAACTCCAGTTTTTTGGATACCTTCTCCAATAGCCTGAATCAGCTGATCGCCAAAGCCGTATTCGGAGGCATAAAATAAGCCAACAGTTGTTTCTGCTTTTGCTTGTCTTTGGCTCCAGCTTTGGTAACACTCAGTCAGAAGATCCAAATGGTGATACAGTAAGGGCCCGTGACCATTGGCAATAATTTTAATTTTTCCTAAATCACCCATTCGCTTCATAGCATTCAGCAAAGAGCGAGCATTAGGCCCCATCAAGCAATCATAATAAAATCTAAAGTCAGCCTCGATTGCTTCTAAATCTTCATCAAAAGTACGCTCATCACAGAAGTGCATCCCAAAAGCATCACAGGTATAGATAACTTCGGTTTTGCGGTCATAACTGAAGATGGTATCTGGCCAGTGCAGATTCGGCGCACTCACGAATTCAATTTCGTGTCCTTTACCAATATTTATGCGATCGCCACTTTTGACAATCCGCTTGGAAAATGGTTCATGTACCAAACCTTCTAAAAACTGGAGCGCAATTTTAGAAGCTAAAACAGTAGCTCTAGGAGCTAACTGGAGAACATCTTCCACCAAGCCGCTATGGTCTGGCTCAGTGTGGCTGACAATAATGTAATCAATAGTCTTGGGGTTAACCAGACTTTTCAGCGTTTCTAAATACAGTTCGCGAAACTTCTGGTGAGAAGTATCGATTAAAACTGTTTGCTCACCCCTAATTAAATAGGAATTGTAAGTCGTTCCATTTTGCAGTCCGAATTCGATATCGAAGCGATCGCGGTCCCAATCAAGAGAGCGAATCGCTGTTGTGTTAGGGGCAATTTCTACAGTCTGTATAGTTAGCCGATGCTGAACGTTCTCTGCGATCGCTACCATTATTCGTCTCCGAGCGCAAAACAACAATATTTCTGTCTGCACCCATTGTCCCTATAAGTGTTCCTTTGCGTTGTAATGAAGATTAGTTTTTACAAAAATCGACTTGTAGCAATTGTTGCTCTTTTTCAGCATATTTTTTGACTCAAAAAATATACTAAAAGCTCCAATGATTTCCAAGTATCCAGTATTAAATATTGATATTTGTTGGCTTAAATTAACATCCCCAATTATCATACATATCAATTTGATATTGACAATAATTTCGTAACAAAAAGCATAAAATATTTAGTATTTGTAGTGATTTTTACTCGGTTTATTTTGCATTACTTAATATCCATTTAGTAAATAAGAATTTTCAAATATTCAAATAGCAACAATAATAGAGCAATATTTTAAAATTGCAGTATTATTGTCAGGGTAAGAGCGTCTCAATTAGGCTTGACACAAGCAATTAGAAGAACCTAATGTATTGTCAATGAAACAACAACTGAGCACCCGAATCATATAATTGTTATCCATAGCGGTGCGTTTCATTTTTTGACGAAGACTAGGTTTGTAGGTTTTTTCGCAGTTAAGGGCATTGAGAGCAAAGCGTCTTAAAAGAGCAAAATTCTCGGGACTGTGAAAAGAACGAATACGACAAGCATCTTCGGAAAAAGTACAGTCGAGAGTCCAGTGAGCCTCGTTTTCAATGCCCCAGTGTTTGCGGATAGCTCGACCAATGACTTGAGCATCACTGTGTAAAGAAGTCAGATAAAACTGAACTTCACGAGTAGTCTGGTTCCAAAGATGACGGACGCGCACAACCATAACTAGGCTTTCCAAGCCTGCCCAAACCTTGGGTTGATAAAGCTGACCAATCGCACTTACGGGTACACTCCAAACTTCACGAATTTCCCGACGATGATGAGCTTTCTCAATCCGTTTGTCATAACTAACATCAACGCCTCGGAAATTGTTGGTTTTGTGTGTTTCAAACCATTGTTGGACTTGAGAGTGGAGAGTAGGATGATTAGCTTTGAGTGCTAGGACATAATCAGCTTTCTTAGCAACAATCTGTTTGGCAATTTCGGTTTGTGTCCCCATTGCATCAATGGTAATGATAGCGCCTGTGATATCGAGTAATTCCAATAATGCCGGAATCGCCGTAATTTCATTGGATTTATCTTCGACTTTCACTTGTGCCAATACCAAACGTTGTTCACTTGCCCAGGCACTAATGACGTGGAGTGCTGATTGACCCTGATTGCGGTCATAGGAACCCCTAATTGTCTTTCCATCTATGGGGATAATCTCTCCTCCCATCGAACCCACCAGGGTTTCCACCCATTGC
>NZ_JACJQJ010000150.1 GCF_014696615.1 Nostoc linckia FACHB-104
AACAATTATATGATTCGGGTGCTCAGTTGTTGTTTCATTGACAATACATTAGGTTCTTCTAATTGCTTGTGTCAAGCCTAATTGAGACGCTCTTACCCTGAATGGATAATTAGTTTTATCAAGATTAACAAAATCTTCATATATCTTGCTTAAATCTTGCAAGTGTGTATCATCAATAGTTGTGGGTAAATACGATACCTTCCTCTTCATCTCAGTAAAATAATTAAATATTGCTGTTGGTTTTCTCCCAATATCATAATTCTGAGTTTCTTCTATGTAGAAAAATTGTATTGCAAATTCTAACTCTAATTTTGCGAGGTTTGCGACCAGTTGTAAATCATAAAATTTCTCATCCTCTTTAAAACACAGGATATAATATTGCCAATCTTTTGGTTCGAGCTTTTGTATATTCAATATCTTTTCAGAGGATGTATTCGATTCCTCAATGTACATAAATTCATAAGGAGAATAATTTAGAAAATGTGCTGATTCTAAAAATGTTTTAATCTTTGTGATTTGGTCAAACTCTGCTTTTTTAAAGTAAAAATTTTCATTAATTTTGAAAGGAAGTTTGCATTTGATATCAAGTATATTTGACACAAAAGCAAAGCTATAATTTTCTAACATATTACCTTAAGTTTGAGTCTAATTTTTTAAGTGAGAATACTTTCAAAACAAAAAATCTATAATAATATTTTTCTTTTGTTCATGCTGAATATTTGTTAATATTGAAAATTTTTCATAACTCAGCTCACCAGATTACTCTCACCAAATAGAGGTGTCAACTTTGGTGCTAAATTGTAGGGATTATGGTAGTCTTTGATGTCTAAAGCCCAGGTTGATTGGTCACAAAAGCGTAGTTGTAAGTCATAGCGATCAATGCCAGGGTAAAGATGAATAGCACAAAGCTGTTGTGGAAACTTCTTTTGTAGTTCTGCAAAATTATCAAATAAGCGTATTTCTGGAATTTCAGGTAAACAAATACGCCAGTGAATGCCAAACTTTAAGCGACGTAACCCTTGCTGCCAAGCTATCTTTCCTATGTAAGGCAAGTTTTGACGATGATCATTGCAAGCACTAGGTTTAATACCGCGTAACTTTCCATACTTTTTAAATAAAGGGCCGCAGCGATCGCAATTCAATTACGCGCTGACAAAAATCTTGATCCAGCGATCGCTAATGCTTTAGCATCTTTAGTCAAAGCAGCCTATCAAGACCTTTCTCAAAAAGATAGGGAATTGAAGCAAGATCCCTAAAGATATGTCATTAATTCAAAGTCTATCGCCTGAATGTAGGCAGCGCTGTGAGGCGATCGCAACTGAACAAAGAAGCTTGGTGGGAGTGCGAGCGTTTGAAGCATTACCAGCCGAAACCCTAGCAACCAAGTTAGGAGCAACACTTCTCACACCAGATCAGGTTCCAAGGGCAGAGGCACAGCAAATTACATTATTACTAGCTAGCGATGAATGGTCAGCGGCGATTATCAGCTATAGCCCACTGTGCATTGTATGCAACCCACGTCATGCAACTACACGGCGAGAATCTAATTTGATGCATGAGATAGCTCATCTTTTGCTTAAGCATCAACCTGTCGGCTTTGATACCGTAACCGGACAACCGAAACGCCAACAAAATAACGAAGATGAAGCAACTTTTTTAGGGGGATGCCTGCAAATTCCCAAACGTGGTTTACTGTGGGCGACACAACGAAAAATGCTGTTACCTCAAATTGCTGCACATTTTGGTGCTAGTGAAGCGATGGTGCAGTTTCGGAGCAATGTAACTGGTGTACCTATTCAATCCTAATACCCGATAGTTAATTGATAAGTTCTCGTCACAAAAGTGATTAATTTTTATTACAAAACTCCTGTAAAAATACATACTTTAAAATGAAATTCTGAGATTGTAGAAAACTTTAATATTTATTAATTTATAAAAAATTTTAATATTATAACTATGTCGTCAAAAATTTTACATAGTAAGGATATGGAGCATATTTTAGCTTTCAGTATTACTCAATCAGTGTCAATAAATAAAAATTTGCCCTTTGCTGCCTAGCTTTGCTGATAAATATCAATATATATACATCAGCCATTGAAAAGATTGCGATATCGTAAACAGCAGATTGAGAGTCTAATAGTGGGACTAAAAACGTGAAGTATTTCTTTTTATCTGAAGGATGGGCTGTTTCTAGAGTATGGGCATCTGATGGACTGTGGCAAATTACAGCATGGCGACGACAACCTGATATTCAGCAATTGAATATTTGTCTCATAGAAAATAACGAATTGTTGTGGCTTTATCGAGTTGAAGATGCGATTTTAACCGTAGAAGTGAAACCCACAACACCAGTTCCAGTGCAAAATACCATTGGTCAAGTAGTACTGAAGCGTCTGATGACAGCTGAACAGGTAATCGAACGTTTGGGTACAGCCGAAGCCAAGTGTCAGATGCAAAACATCCAATCAATTGCACAGTAGAGACTAAGGGCTGGGAATTAGAGACTGGGGATTAGGGGCTGGGAACAGGAGATGAGGAAAACAAGAGAAATATTGGACTTTTGACCCTTGACCCTTAATCCTCATCCCCCAAAGAATACGCAAATTAAATAGTTGCTAAGGAGTTGTAGCAAAATTTCTCTCGGATGCTACGCGATCGCATCTATTTACACGCTTGCAAACCGTACCATCAATAGTTACACTTTTTAAAATATTCTCATTTTTGCTTGGCAATTGCCTAGCACGCCTAAACTACCTAAATGCCTGATAGGCGTTTAGCTTGTTCGACTAGAGCAAGATAGAGTTTTCGCCAGAGAACTCTCAGATAGTTTAGATTGAGAGCGATAGCTACCCTATAGGGTAAAAGCAGCCAAGCGTGTAAGCATTGCCAGAACACCCACGCTGTCTGATTTATTAAGACTAAGCTGTGGTAAACAAGACCCTGGCAATAACAAAAAACAACAGAGAAGTTCTACTTTGACTTCTGCCGCGTATTACTTTCTGTAAGAAAATTGCTTTGTAAACTAACTCTTCGAGGAGGAGCGTAGTCGATGGGACTACCCTGGTACCGAGTACATACAGTCGTTCTGAATGATCCAGGACGACTGATTTCTGTACACTTGATGCACACAGCTCTAGTAGCAGGCTGGGCTGGTTCGATGGCACTCTACGAACTAGCTATTTACGACCCCAGTGATGCAGTTCTCAACCCCATGTGGCGTCAAGGGATGTTCGTGTTACCCTTCATGGCACGTTTGGGCGTGACTCAATCTTGGGGTGGTTGGAGCGTGACTGGTGCTCCAGCAACTGATCCTGGTTTCTGGTCATTTGAAGGCGTTGCTGCTGCTCACATAATCCTTTCTGGTCTGTTGTTTTTAGCAGCAGTCTGGCACTGGGTTTACTGGGATTTGGAACTCTTTAGAGATCCTCGTACAGGTGAACCAGCTCTAGACTTGCCAAAAATGTTTGGCATTCACCTATTTTTATCTGGTTTACTCTGCTTTGGCTTCGGTGCGTTTCACCTCACTGGACTATTTGGCCCAGGACTTTGGGTTTCCGATGCCTTTGGAGTCACAGGTAGCGTCCAACCAGTAGCACCAGAATGGGGGCCTGATGGCTTTAACCCATTTAATCCTGGTGGTATTGTTGCTCACCATATAGCTGCTGGTATTGTCGGCATTATTGCAGGCTTATTCCACCTGACAGTTAGACCACCCGAACGGCTCTACAAAGCCTTACGCATGGGTAACATTGAAACCGTGCTTTCTAGCAGTATTGCTGCGGTATTCTTTGCTGCCTTTGTGGTAGCAGGTACTATGTGGTATGGGAACGCTACCACTCCCATTGAACTGTTTGGCCCTACCCGTTACCAATGGGATCAAGGTTACTTCCATCAAGAAATTGAGCGCCGCGTGCAAAGTAATCTTGCTCAAGGTGCAACTCTTTCGGAAGCTTGGTCACAAATTCCTGAAAAACTTGCCTTCTACGATTACGTCGGCAATAGCCCTGCTAAAGGCGGTTTATTCCGTACAGGGCAAATGAACAAAGGTGATGGTATTGCCCAATCTTGGCAAGGTCATGCGGTATTCAAAGATTCTGAAGGCAGAGAATTGACTGTGCGTCGTCTGCCCAACTTCTTTGAAACCTTCCCAGTGATCTTGACCGACGCAGATGGTGTCATCCGCGCTGATATTCCTTTCCGTCGAGCAGAATCCAAATATAGCTTTGAACAATCTGGTGTAACTGTTAGCTTCTATGGTGGAGATCTGAATGGACAGACCATTACAGATCCAGCCGAAGTCAAGAAGTATGCCCGTAAGGCTCAAGGTGGTGAAATATTTGAATTCGACCGGGAAACCTTGAATTCAGATGGTGTATTCCGCACCAGTCCCAGAGGTTGGTTTACCTTTGGACACGCAGTATTTGCTCTACTGTTCTTCTTTGGACACCTATGGCATGGCGCTCGCACAATCTACCGCGACGTATTTGCTGGTGTGGAAGCAGATCTCGAAGAGCAAGTAGAATGGGGTCTATTCCAGAAAGTGGGTGATAAGTCAACCCGCCGTAAGGAAGCTCTCTAATTCAGTTCTGAGTAATGAGTTCTGAGTTAAGTCTCTGACTCAAAACTCAGGACTCACTCAGTACTCAAAACTTTAATTACTGGCTGGATAGGCAGGAATTTGTGATATGGAAAGCGTTGCGTACATCTTAATTTTCACCCTGTGTATAGGAGTTATCTTCTTTGCGATCGCATTTCGCGAACCTCCCCGCATTGCAAAAAAAGATGATTAGATTACTATTACCAGGCTTTTAAGGTCATCTAAACCTATTTATCCGCTGTTACCCAAGGGATAGCAGCGGATATTTACGTATACTCACTCTTAAAATAATTTTATAGATAAAAATTACACCATCTATTCTCACTGTGATGATGGATTTATCCTGATGATGCAAAGAAGAAGGTAAGACTTTGGTGTAAGCTAGAGGCTGGGTAAGATGCTTTAATTATGAGTAATTTGATCACAAATTATGAATCTTAGGGTTGAGACCCTTGGCGCTAGACATCAACTTTTAATAAAAGACTTGTCACTAGATATTATGATATAATCTTCTATCTGGAAGTTGATATGTGTTGTTACTAGCTTTTCTGCGCTAGGATAAAAAAGGTTTAGGCTAGCATGATAGCGCTTGCCTATTAATTGCACTCGCGACAAAAAACTTTACGGAGACTAGAACCAGGAACAAATTAGCATGGTCAATCAGAATTTAACCGCTACAGAAATTGGATTCACTCACGAAGATTTCGCTGCTCTACTTGATAAGTACGATTACCACTTTAGCCCTGGGGATATTGTACCAGGTACAGTTTTCAGTATAGAGCCGCGCGGCGCTCTGATTGACATAGGTGCGAAAACAGCAGCATACATACCTATACAAGAAATGTCTATTAACCGGGTAGATAGCCCGGAAGAAGTTTTACAGTCTAACGAAACTCGGGAATTTTTTATTCTCACTGACGAAAACGAAGATGGTCAATTGACCCTTTCAATTCGTCGTATTGAATATATGCGAGCTTGGGAGCGTGTGCGGCAGCTGCAAGCTGAAGATGCTACTGTACGCTCTGGTGTATTTGCTACTAATCGTGGTGGTGCATTAGTGCGGATTGAAGGATTACGTGGTTTTATTCCCGGTTCCCACATCAGCACTCGCAAACCCAAAGAAGAACTGGTAGGTGAAGAACTACCGTTGAAATTCCTGGAAGTAGATGAAGAACGGAACCGCCTAGTGCTATCTCATCGTCGGGCGCTAGTTGAACGCAAGATGAACCGCCTCGAAGTTGGTGAAGTTGTGATCGGTACAGTACGAGGTATTAAACCCTACGGTGCGTTCATTGATATCGGTGGTGTCAGTGGTCTGCTACACATCTCTGAAATTTCCCACGAGCATATTGATACCCCTCACAGCGTCTTCAACGTCAATGATGAAGTCAAAGTTATGATCATTGACCTGGATGCAGAGAGAGGAAGGATTTCCTTATCTACCAAACAGCTGGAACCAGAACCAGGTGACATGATTAAAAATCGTGATTTGGTTTACGATAAGGCCGAAGAAATGGCAGCTAAATATCGGGAACAGTTACTAGCAAAACAACAAGGTATTACTGCTGTACCAGTTGAAGCTATAGTTGAAGAAGATATCCCAGCAGCTATTGAAGAAGATATCCCAGCAGCTATCGAAGAAGATATCGAAGAAGAAATTCCAGCAGCTATTGAAGAGTAAAATCCTGGTATTTTTCTTGAATTAAAAGCATGAAAGTTTTACAAAAGGGGGATTTTTCCCTCTTTTTTTATGCAAACAAAATCCGAATGAGGTGCAATATTTTGGTAACCATTAAATGTAGAAATATCACATTTCCTAATATCAAAGCGATTTTATTTGACAAAAACGGTACTCTAGAAGACTCAGAAGATTATTTGCGATCACTTGCTCAAAGAACAGCAAGGTTAATAGACGCGCAAATCCCAGGTATTGGGGAACCGCTTTTGATGGCATTTGGTATTAATGGCAATACCCTTGATCCAGCAGGTATTGTAGCAGTAGCAAGTCGCCGCGAAACAGAAATTGCAGCTGCTGCATATATTGCTGAAACTGGTAGGGGATGGTTTGAGTCGTTACAAATTGCCCGTCAAGCTTTGGATGAGGCAGAAAAATATATTTCTCAAACGCCTTCGCCACTATTTGTGGGTAGTCGAGAAGTTGTCAAATCCCTCTCACAAGCAGGATTAAAACTCGGCATCCTCTCAGCTGCTACAACTCAAGAAGTAGAATTGTTTGTAGCACATCATCAGCTAGGTGCTTACATGGAGCTAGAAATGGGAGTAGATGAAGGGCCAAGTAAACCTGACCCCATATTATTCTTGCGAGCTTGCCAAACTTTGGGAGTAGAACCAAATGCCGCACTCATGGTAGGTGATTCTGTTGGTGATATGCAAATGGCACGCAATGCTAAAGCCGCAGGTTGTGTCGGCATCACTTGGATTGGTAAATCAGCTCATGTCCAAGGAGCAGACGTAGTAATTCATCAGCTTGATGAAATTCAAATTTTAGAGCTTTAAATACCTAGGGAGTGAATCTTGGTACTCAATCCACCTTTGCTGCAACCGAATAGCTTCGCTGGAGACATCCTACTTTTCCCAGTGATTGGGAAAAGTGGGCACGCACAATGGTTGAGTCATGCAGAATTATAGAAACGACTTTAAAACTAACTTCATCTGTGGACTTTTGAAGAAGAACACAGGATGGCTGAGTCTGAAATCTTTGCTATCGATGAATTGTGGATCAATACTCCCAAGCCCATAGTGCAATTGTTTCCAAAGAAAAATTGCCTGTTTTTCGAGCAATTTAAAAAAAGTTGGAGAAAAAGGTTGACGAAAAGGAGAAGGAGTTGTTAATGTAGATAAGTGCTGAGGCGGAAAGATGCCAAAGCAACCGAACCGAGAAAAACAAATACTTTGAAAGCTTCAGAAACAATCCTCGTCAATTAAAGATTGTT
>NZ_JACJQJ010000151.1 GCF_014696615.1 Nostoc linckia FACHB-104
CCCAAAAGCTTACGCCTTGATGACAAAACCCCGGCGTGAATTACGCAAGCAATTACAAACTGCTTAAACCACAAGTGTTCCAGCTTTTCTTAGTGCCATTCGGTATATAAACCAATACCAAGATTACATAATACTGCCCTCTCACCCTTGAAAAGAAATTTGTAGTATACCCTTGACACATCTGTAGTATTTTTGTAGTATGAGTGTAGTGAAGCAAAAGCGCCTGTGCAAAAGGCACAACACTAACACCTCTGAACCATGACAACTAAATAATTGCCACCCAATGTGGGGGTGTAGCTTAGTCCGGTTTAAAGCAGTCGCCTGTCGAGCGAAAGACCGTGGGTTCAAATCCCATCATTCCCGCCTTGTAGCCTTGTGGACGAGTAGATTAAGTCGCTCTGATTCTCAGTCAGAGAGAAGCGGGTGCAACTCCCGTCGAGGCTTCCAAAAATGTCCAGGTCGCCTAATGGTAGGGTATTGGTCTGCAAAACCGACTGTGCGAGTTCAATTCTCGCCCTGGACTCCAAACGTTGCAGTGTAGCTTAATGGCAAAGCCCCAAGCTCATAACTTGGTATATGCGAGTTCAAATCTCGCCACTGCGACCAATGCACAGATGGTGTAACGGCAGCACCAGGGTCTCCAAAACCTTTGGTCAGGGTTCAAATCCTTGTCTGTGCGTTCTACTGCGTGTCCTAACATGAGAAACTTACAAACTGGTCATCTGATTTTCCCAATCAGAGTAGGTTCAAATCCTATAGCCTCCACCAAACCAGGGGGCTGAAAAAGCAGCTTCTCAAACTTACACGTGGTAGAAATTTCGCTCTTGGTGCCGTATGCAAATTGGTAAAGCCACCTGTCTTACCCTTCGGGAAGGCTAACGCCTACAAGCAGGAGATTGCGGGTACTCTTCGAGAAGCCGCTTCGCGTCTACAATTCCCATCGGCACTGCTGACTTGAGTTGGGATGGCAGAGAGCAGGACAACTGGTCTCTCCATTCCTTTATTTCACCCAGAAATCTCAAGTAATTACTCAAAGTAGAGGGTCGGCTCGCCTACTGGTGTGGGCAACGGTCTGTAAAACCGCCGCGTTTGCATTGCTGGTTCAATTCCAGCCCGACCCATAGCTGGATAGAGTAGTGGTCACTCACAAGTCTCATAAGCTTGTCTAGGAAGGTTCGATTCCTTCTCCCGCGTCTATTGGAGAGGTGGCTGAGTGGCTCAAAGCGTCCTCCTGCTAAGAGGAAACGGGTTTTTAAAGCCCGTCGCAGGTTCAAATCCTGTCCTCTCCGCCTTTGAGAACGTGGTGTAACTGGATAACACATCAGTCTACGAAACTGAAAAGTGAAGGTTCAAGTCCTTCCGTTCTCGCTTTATCCCCTAGTAGCTCAGTTTTGGTAGAGAGCGCTGGTCTGAAAAACCAGAGGTCGTCAGTTCGATTCTGACCTAGGGGATTGGGACATTGCCCCATAGCTCAATGGCAGAGCAACGCGCTGTTAACGCGGGGGTTGTAGGTTCAAATCCTACTGGGGCAGCCATTCATTGCCGAGTGGACGATATGGAAAGTCGCTGTGACTCTGAATCACGGAGATGTTGGTTCGACTCCAACCTCGGCAGCCAAACTTGATGGGAGATACGCAAATAGGTAAAGCGATCTGACTTTGAATCAGATGATTGAGGGTACCCTTCGGGAAGCAAGCTACGATTCCTTCTCTCCCAGCCATTCATGCTCCTGTAGCCCAATTGTTCGATGCGGCTGTCTCAAAAACAGCCTATTTTGTACGGGTTCAACTCCCGTCAGGAGTACCAACGGGATGTGGCGCAACTTGGTAGCGCGGCAGCTTTGGGAGCTGAAGGTTGCAGGTTCAAATCCTGCCATTCCGATATGCCCTTGTGACGAAACTGGCAAACGTGCTGGTCTTAGAAACCAGATTTTGTGGGTTCGACTCCCACCAAGGGTACTGATACTCCCGTGGCGAAATTGGTAAACGCTTCCGTTTGAGGGACGGAATTGTTGCAGGTTCAAATCCTGTCGGGAGTACCAAATTGGGTCGTTGGCAGAGCAGATATGCAGCTGCCTTTTAAGCAGACTTATCCAGGTACCCTTCGGGAAGCAAGCTACAACCCCTGGGCGACCCACCAAATTATGCCCCTGTGACCCAATTGGAAGAGGTGCCAAACTTAAAATTTGGAAGTTGCTGGTTCAAATCCAGTCAGGGGTATGGCTGAGATGGAGCGGTTAGTCGCTCATTTGGACGACTACAATTTCTACTTTCAGATCCATAAATGCTGGTGTAGCTCAATCTGGCAGAGCAACTGATTTGTAATCAGTTGGTTGTAGGTACCCTACCCTTTGGGAACGGCTTCGCCGAACGGGAAGCCGCTAGCCTTCGGCAACGCTCCACGAACGCGTCTACAAATCCTGTCAGCGCTACCAATTTATGGGAGTGTCGCTTAATGGATGGGCATCGATCTTCTAAATCGACCTATGTAGGTTCGATCCCTACCACTCCTGCTGTATGGGGTCATAGCTCAACTGGCTAGAGCATCCGCCTTGCAAGCGGAAGGTTAGGGGTACCCTTCGGGAAGCCGCTAGCCTTCGGCAACGCTCCACGAACGCGTCTACAAATCCCCTTGATTCCACTGTGGTGTCTGAAGTCAAAGTGGTCGAGACGCTGGTTTGTGGAACCAGTCATTAGGGAATTCAAGCCTCCTCAGACACCCCTGAATGGAAGTTGTCCGGCATGGACGAGGAAACCGCCTTGAAAGCGGCTGCGGCTAACACCGTCGAGAGTTCGATTCTCTCAGCTTCCGCCTACCACCAGAAGCCGAAAAGTGAGGCGCTGTGCTGATAACACAGATACAGGAGGGGCAGTACCTTCCTGGTGGATTAGAAATGCGATCGCATTATCAATACAAATCTCAAAGCTTACCTATTTTGCCTCAGTACTGGACTTAGAGTCTATTCGGCTAAAATCTATCAAGTAAGAGCGCGCGAGGCCACCGAGATTGGACGATAATTATCAAACTTACTTGAATCGGGTAGCTAGAATGACGCTACCAGAAGCTTACAGATCCCAAGTCCAGCATATTCAGGAATCTTCTAAATTTCAGCCAGGCTCGGGTTCTAGGCAAGCAGCACCATTTCCCGGCTACACGCTAATTACCCCACCTGCGGTAGAAGCAACAGAAAACTCTGCTTTCTATTCGCAGTTAAAAGGTTATCAACAAAAACTGTTGGAATTGCCTACCAATAGTGATTTGATTGTGCCTGTACCAGATTCTAGCTTCCATTTGACCCTAGCAGATTTAATTTGGGATAGTGCTTACCGTGATGCTTGTGAGAAAAACCCCCAATTTGAACAGCAGTTACATTCTTGCCTTGGAGAAATATTTCAGGAATATCAAAAATCACTCTCAGCCGATAGTCAACCTATTCATTGGCAAGTTCTGGGATTGATAGTCATGCCAAGAGCAATAGGAGTTTGTTTAGTACCGCAGGATGAGCGTTGCTACGAACAGGTGATTAAACTTCGCCGGACTATTTATCAAAATTTTCAGTTAATGGCTTTGGGCATTGAACAACATTATCATTTTACTGCCCATATTACATTAGGCTATTTTGGAACAATTTCGCCAGAACTAGACCGGACAAACTTTAGTACTATGCTGTCTGATTTGAATCAACAATGGCTTTTAAATTCACCGGAATTTTTAGTAGATCGCGTTGAATTGCGAAAATTTGATGACATGACACGCTATTATCGTCAAGCTGATTGGCCGACTTTAGCTATTAGTTAATAGTCAATATAAGGATGAAGGATGAAGTCTGAATTATGAAATCACTGTGCCCAAATGTAGATGGAATATAAATCTATAAAAACTGATTTTTTGTCTACTATTCCACTCCGCTGCTACTAATTCTCATTTCATCTTTCATCCTTTATAATTCAGACTTTCTTTAAAATTCTTTCTGTTTATAAGCCAGATAAATAGCTTCTAAAAATTCATCGGAGGAAACACCCGCAGGCATCTGCTCTAGGTTAATAATTGCTTGTAACTGCTGTGAGAGTTTTAGTGCTAGTAAAGATTTGGCTTTAGCTGACATTCCACTACGTCGTTGTAAATATTCTCGGATTACAGCAAAATCATCTGGTAATAATGGAGATAAATCAGCAATTTCTATTAGTTGTGCATGAAGCGATTTTGCCTGTTCTGAAATAGTTAAGGTTGCAGTTCCGACTGGTATTTGGTCTTGAATCACAATTGTGCCAGCAGCTAAATCGCCTAAGCGCTTTTCTTGACGAGTCAACATAATAAAAAAAGCGCCGATAAACAAGAACTCATCAACGGGACGCAGTAAAGCCCGTAAAGCTGCTTGTTGTAAACCAATTGGTCTACCATCATCTCGAACAACGCGAATTTTAGCAATGCGTTTACCAGGGGTTTGTCCTTGCCATAAAGTTTCTAGAAAAACGAAATAACCTGCATAAATAGTAAAAGTAATGATGAATGCGATCGCAATCATCCACAAACCCAAGTTAGAGCCAACAACCGTTATCCAAAAATCGGAAAATTGGACGACAATCACCCAAAAAAGAATGTAGAACCCGACTAAGATAAAAGCTAAAATGTGATAGTCAATGATCAATGCCCAGGCACGATTACCAATTCCTGCAAGGGTAAATTCTAGTTCTACACTTTCTGGGGTACGGAATTTCACACGGTTAAACAGGTGCATAAGCAATTTAAAAATAGCTATAAAAAAAGCAGTCCTAATTAAATAGGACAAGCAGCAGGTTGTTGACTGTTGACTGTTGACTGTTGACTTTTTAAATTTCGCGATCGCGTAACTTTAAGCCTAAGCCTTCACGCCGACTCCGCAGGTCATAATAAATCACAGCTTTGATGCTTTGCCAAAATGGTAAAACAACTGCGCCACTGGCAAAACTTAACGCCAGAACCAGCAAGAACACCAGCACACTCGCAGCACTATTTCCCTGTTGGAGTAGGGGCGTAAAAAGTAACTGAATAATAGTAGCGAGGATTTGCACTACTAGTTGAATCGGGAATGTAATCAAAACGGCTACAAAGCTGATCAACAGAATCCGCCAAACGTGACCTTGTGTTAACTCCCAACTCCGGCTAATAGTTGAGGTAGCATCCACATTATCCTCAATTGATAAGGGAACATCCACTAAATAGAATCTTGTTAACAGCCAAAACACTGCAACCAAAGCTGCAATCCCTACAATCAAACCGATTAAAACTACAAGTAATGTAGCCACAGGACTGCTTTGTTGACCTAACCCTCCAACTACAACAGCTGATAAAACGCCAACTATTACAAATGCAAAGCTAATACCGAAGACAATTCCCATACCGACAATCAACATTAACAGCATTGTCAATAAAAACTGCCATAATCGCGAATTCACAAAACGTTCACCAGCACTAATGCTTTCGGGTTGATCGACTAAATCGCCAAAAGCCAAGCGAGAAATCAGCCCTGTCAAGGCATAAAATTTCGCCCAGCCATATACTGGAACAAGTATCCAAACGTAAGCTTTGAGGGCAAGTAAAAAGTAATCTTTGAGGTGAGAACGATACAATCTTATTCCTGCACTCACGACATTTCCCACACTCAGGGGTTGCATGGGGCTGGGGGAACCAAAATCACCAGTCATGATGTTATATTTTCCTTGCAAGTACGGAGATGAATTGAGGCTATCTTAAATTACACTCACCCAAATCCTCCCAAAATTTATGAATATTCAACGTTGGATTGCACGACGGGAATTAAATTGGCAGCGTTTGGATGCCCTTTTACGACAGGTAGAAAAAAAAGGGTTAAAATCGCTACGGGCGGTGGAAATTAGGGAATTAGCCAGTTTATATCGTTCCGTGGCGGCAGATTTAGCACGCGCCCGTACTCAAAAAGTCGGTAATACGTTGAGTCAGAGTTTACAATCTTTAACAACTCGCGCCTATACGCAGATTTATCAAGGTTCGCGGCGGCAGGAATGGCAAGCTGTAGTAGAGTTCTACAGATGGGGATTACCAGCTGTAGTACAGCAAACATTCCCATATATCGCTATAGCTACCGCTTTATTTTTTTTAGGGGCATTAGTTGCTTGGTGGTACGCTTGGCAAGACCCCAGCTTTATGCCCCTGATTGTACCGGAAAGTTTAATTTCCCGCGTGCGAGACGAGCATCAATTGTGGATGGGGTCAATTGTTGGGATTGAACCCCTAGCATCCAGCAGTATTATGATTAATAATTTGTCTGTTTCCTTTGGGGCTGTTGCTGGTGGAATTACAGCCGGGGCATACACAACATATTTAATGATATTTAATGGTTTATTAATTGGTGCGATTGGTACTTTAGTAGGTCAACATCATCTTGCATATCCCTTTTGGGCATTTGTATTTCCGCATGGTTCTTTAGAATTACCCGCTATTTTTTTTGCTGGTGGTGCAGGATTGCTATTAGCAAGAGCGATTTTATTTCCTGGGAAATATCGTCGTCGTGATGCGCTGAAATTCTACGGTTCCCAAGCAGCACAGTTAGTATTTGGGATTGTGCCAATGTTAGTAATTGCTGGCACTATTGAGGGGTTTTTCTCTCCCAATCCCAGCATTCCAGACCCTTTAAAATATCTTGCAGGGATGGGATTGTTTGTGCTTTTAGTAATGTATTGTAGTCGCAAGCGTAGATGATTAAGTAGGGCTTGCTGAATAAGTTCCTCAAGCAAATCTAGAAGCCACAAAGCTTGCAAAATAATCGTTTCGTTGCTCAGTTGACAAATTTACCCAGCGATCGCTAACGATTGTGCAAGGGTTTTGAGACTCTAGATGTTATAGCCTTGCACTTGTTGGGCGAAAAAAAGCCTGAAACCATTACCCCGTATACATTACGCTTCTATTCAGCAAGCCCTAAGTAGGGCGGTGCATTTCAATATAACTAGTCAGGGCTGTCTTTTGTCATTGGTCATTGGTAAAGATTCCAAGCCTATTTACGCATAACATAGTTTGGTTTATCTACATCGACTTACTTAGCTCAGTAATTACTACAAGATAGCTTGCATTGCGAAAGCAAGTACTTGTCTTTTTAAAGAAAGTTCTAATACCAAATTGAAAAAAGAATGCGACAGATTGTAGGGGCAAGGCAATGCCTTGCCCTCTAGAATATATTGATGTGTCTTTATTCAAGAAAGTTCTAACCTTGTTTAACAACGATCGCAAATCGTATCTGTGAGATGCAAATTGCGCTTCAGCTTAGCCCGTCGTAGAATATCGCTTATCGAGTCGTCAAAAATTCTTGGTGGAAAGGTGCGAACCTATACACCTACGATTCCTCCTCTGCTTCCTCTGCTCCCTCTAGCTTGAAAAATAGCTTAGGGCGGAGGTAGGCAGCAAGATATGTTGCTGTGGTTGGAAAAATTCGCTCTTCAGCAAGTAATTAACCTAACTGAGTAGTT
>NZ_JACJQJ010000152.1 GCF_014696615.1 Nostoc linckia FACHB-104
AAATCACACCCCCAATACGCCGTTCAGCCTGGAAAGGCCCATGAAAAAAATGATACTTTGCAATGTAAATCGATAAAAAGTCAGTAATCTTTATTGCCCTGCCAAACATTTGATGACAAGTTTTGTGGATAACAGTATCTAGATATTCATTATGGGTAGGCTCACCCATATCTGTAAATTGTGGATGATCTGCAAAATGATCCATATAAAATAACCAGATATTAGACAAGTCTGCGTCATGAGTCAGTTTTTGCTTGAGTTCTTGCAATCGGTCGATATTCATAGTGTGGATATTAATGCGGTGGAACGAGCAAACAGCACTGTTAAAAATCTAAGTAGATTATTAGAGAATTTAACTTAATTCAGCCTTGGCTCACAGTTTTTCCTATTCCTCGACTATTATTAGGATTTGCTAAACTTCAATAAGAGTATTTATCGGCTCACTTCCCCACTTTTTATATTCCTGACTCACCCCGATTTTGTATTTTCCTCTGCTTAGAGTGACAAATGAGGGTTAAATTCGATAAACTTTTCCCTGCCTTGAACTGAAGTTTAAGGCAGGGAGAGGTTTTTTATGTCTAGCTAAATGGACACCAAATAAACCGTCGAATTTACGTTCCAATCAGTTGAGAATCTTTTTGTGAAGGCATACTATCTTGTACTAGAGAACGATTTGGTGATTTGCCTTGTAACAGATTACTAGCAAATGCAAAAGTCGCGTTGACTTTGCGAGTCCGCCACTCATCTATAAGCTCTTGTACTTGGGTAAGAGACATTCGCCTTGTCATTGCTTCATAAAGATAAGCAGCATGAGTAGTTTCATCTTTGGCGACACTCAAAATACCCAGTTTCAAATTGCGAGCAATAGGCTCATCATCGGGTAATGCCTTCGCCATCCTCGGAAAGTCTTTGCTAGCATCTAACTCCAGAATGTAAGTGCTACCCATGAATACATTCCAGTCAATCACAGCAGGTTTTAGTTGTTCTGGGCTGTAACCTTCAAAGAAGGCGGCAAAAAATGGACTACGCTGCTGTTGTGATTGATCTGTGGATGTGGTTTGGGGTTGACTCTTCCAATCGATAACTTGTTTTTTGAGTTGTTTTAAGCCATGAGCGAAAATTTGACCGTGCCGAGTTTCATCTGATGCGTGTTGTTTGAGCTTTTGGGCTAACCATGTGTCGCCCTCGGCTGCGGCACGTTCGCTGAGTGCTGTCAAAAAAGGCACAGAACCAGATTCTGCTAACTGAAACCCAGCCAGGATATTAGGGCGAGTTTTAGAGTCACGGATCTGAGCAGCACTGTAGTAGGCAAAAGCACCAGAACCTACTAGATGCATCACGTAAGTCAACAAATTCATGAGGGATTCCCGCTAACCTTTCTTCTTATGGTAAACATTGAGCATGAGGGATTGGGGATTGGGAAAATTATAAAAGTTATTAGCTCGTCATTGTCGCTCACGTGCAGGTGTACTTGATTATACGGTTTATTCAATGGGGTATGAACCATTGAGGCAGGCGATCGCTTTTTATCTAGCTCGTTCTAGGGCAGTTCAGGCGCAGGATTATCAGCAGATGCAGGAGAATGCAATCGCACTTCACGGGTGTATTCAAGTGGGCTGGAGGAATCAGTGCAGAGCTTTCTGGAGTCCTTGGGGAAGCTGAAGCGGGCTTATTTGACGGGGTTGGAGGAGAAGGTGTTGAGATTTCTAGAGTTGGAAATTCAAGGTTGACGTTTGTTAAATAATATTTGACAGTTCTGCTCGTTACCTCTGGTTGAAATAGGCTATTTATGTAATGCTAAGGGGATTTAGGAGATGCCAAAAAAGAGCCAGAGCAATTCTCAGGGTAATCTTAAACAAGAAACCTCTGTTGGTTCGCGCATCCTTGAAGCACTTACCGAAGGTGAAATTTCCCAGCTACTCGACTCCTTATTTGTGGTTTTATCTGACGAACAGCGAGAAACTGCATTTGCTCAACTGCAAGCGAATACCCGGGAAACTTTAACTCAAATCATCACTCCACCTCAAACAGTAGAACAGGTAAAAACAAGTCAAGAACGACCAACTTCTTTAGCAAAATTAGCTCAAACTTGGTCGCAACTATGGGAACAATGGAATCAGATTATTTGGCAAGCATCCCAAGAAGAGGGGAAATATATAGTTCAAGAAGCCAGCTGGGAAGAACCTTATTTTGATGATTGTACTTTTGTTGAAGATTTAGAAGTAGTTGCACAACAGATGAAGCCATTGGTAAAAACAGCTTTTGAGAATGGCTTTAGTAATGACGATGGTTTTGCAGCCAGTTTGTTAGCAGCAGAAAGCGAAATTTCTAATGGTATACCCGACTGGATGGAAATTGCTAACGGCATTAATTTGGAAGGAGCAACAACAAGCTGCTTGTTGGAGTGGGAGTGGTTGTTGGTGCAGTCACAAAGACAAGATGGGTTCAAATTAGCTCAAAAAATTAGGGAATGGTCAGAAGAATTTACTGATACCAGTTTAAATGATGAAGCTGTAATCGATTTTTTCTCTAATTTATCTGATGTTCAAAAAAAAATAATTTTAGACGACATGACAGCCAATAGAGAAAGTAAAGAGTGGAAGTCGGAACTGGAAAACACTTACTCCTATTGGCATATCATTTACATGGAATTGATGCAGGAATTTGCAACACCAGAGATATATTTGAACAATCTGCGGGCTACTATTTCGCAGCAATGGCAAAATGGTTTACCTGTGATTGAGGATTTATTGGGTAAACAGGAATATCGAGAAAGTCTCACAGTGATTCAAGAGACTTTGGATGCGTTGTTAAAAAACAAACAAGATAAAAATCCCTGGACACCAGAAAATTCGCTGCTGTTTGTTGTTGTGGGCGGATTTTCTTACGCTCCTGGGAATGGGGAAAACCAAAAAACTTTACTTCGCTATTATCAACAAGCTGTTCGAGAATTGGGAGAAATAGAACGAGCGAATGCTTTAGAAATTCAGCATATTGCTTTTGAATATTGTTACGACTGGTCGAGTATGCTCAAAGCTTTTGCTGAGATACCAGTCAGTAAAGATACCCAGAAATCCTTATTTACTTCTTGGCGTGAATCGATAATTAAACGTAGTACACCTTACAGATACTCAGATTTTCATACAACTTCAAAAACCGTAGATAATTGGTGGTTGCATTGGTTACTAGATAGTATTACGACACAAGAAAAAGGACATACTTGGTTTAGGCAACAAATTATCGAGTGGTTGGAGAAATTACCTGGAGATCCAGCACAACTGGGTTGGGAATACAATGTAATACATTTGTTAACAAGAGATTTGATCCAAATAAAGTACCAAGGAAAATCCCCATTACCTAAATTTTATGAGGTTGTGATTCAACCAAACCAACTATCGACACCAGATGAGCTTTCTCGGAGAACGTACCTCCAAGAATATGCACCCCCCGATTTGTGGTCAAGAGTAATGGCTTATTGGCAAACAAACTTACATAATTTCGTACCATTACCAGAAGCATCCAAAAGCTCAGATTATACGAAGAATGCACAATGGATGTCTGCCTTACAAGAGTTAGCACCACAAAATTATCACAGCTTGTTGTCCCAATGGAAAGTCCAGCACAAGCGACGATCTAATTTGTGGAAAGCGATGGGAGATTTGGGATTGATGTAAAACAACCAGATAACGGTGGCAAATGAAGCTTTGTTTGAGCCTTGCTACTTCCTCTTGCAACGCCTTAATAATTTCTACCAACTGTTCCTTGACAATTGGTTTAGTTCTTCTTCCGTTTTGGCTTTTACTGTCTTTTGGCTCATGATAGTGATGCCTCGCACTAGAGTATCCTCTGTATACTGGTAACTCGCTGGCTACCTACCCTACCACAAGCACGGTTTCGGATGGCAGGAGGAGTTTAACAATAAATTCCCTCGACCCTAGCTAATTTTTTGTACCACCGTGTAGTGCAAAATGGCGTTCAGCGGGGCGTGCCCATATCGTATAGACGGCGTAAGCGCCGATCGCAAATGCTGCCATAACACCAGACATAGCGATCGCGCTGTGTCCATCATAAAGAAAAGCCACTAACCCACTAGCTAGTGAGCCGCCAAGCATTTGCAGAAATCCGACTACGGCGGCTGCAACTCCGGCATTTTCTGGTACTGGCTGGATGGCACTATGCATCGCATTCGGTGAAACTATTCCGCGACAAAAGGTATTCAGCACTAGCAACGGCATCAGGGTAGCAACTTGCGCTGCACTACTCATTGACACAACCACAAGTGCTACCGTGGAAACGACACCGACAATTAAGCTAACACTCAATAATCGTGAAGGTGACACACCTTGGATACTCAAGCGCCCATTCAGGAATGAGCCGACCGTAATTCCGAAGGCGGTGGATGCAAATAGCCAACCATAGACTGTGGTTGAGACACCGAAAACTTTGAGCATCACTAGTGGCGAGCCGGCAACGTAGGCAAACATACACCCAAAGTACAGTGCATTGACCAGGGCATAGCTAAGACAAATGGGATTGGTAAGAATTTTTCCGTAATTCTTGATGAGCCGACGTGGTTTAATTGCATTGACATCACGCTTGTCTAGAGACTCACTCAATCCAAAAGCAACAGCCAGTACGAGCAGTAATCCTCCTACAGCCAGCACACCATAAATTCCTCGCCAACCGACAATTGCCAAAACCCACCCACCAATTGTCGGTGCAATCATTGGTGCTACACTCATCACCAAGTTGACGTAAGAAAGTTGCGCCCGTGCTTCTGACCCCTCGAATAAATCGCGGACAATTGCCAACGTCACGACCATACCAGCACCAGCACCAGCACCCTGAACTAAACGCCAAGCAATCAAAATCTCAATCGATGGTGCCGCAGCACAGATTGCACCAGCCAGCGCAAAGATTCCACAGCCTGCTAGTAAAACTGGTCTACGTCCATAACGATCTGAAAGCGGGCCAAAACCAAGCTGCGCGATCGCAAAACCAAGCATAAATAAACTAAGTGTTAATCCCACCGCCCCTGGTGAAGTGGAGAGCGCCGCACCGATCTGAGGAAATGCTGGTAGCCCCATATCGATTGACAAAGGCGGTAGTGCAGAAAGCGCTCCCAGCAGGATTGTAAAGCCCAGAGATTTGGGTTGAATTCGCATTTTGTCAGCTTTTTATTTGTTCACAACTTTGAAGATTAATCCTTCTGCTATCTGCTTTTCTTTGGTAATAGTGTTTTGAGTATTTTAACCGATTGAAAAAAGGCGCTTTATCTTTAAATCTTACAGATGAGCGATTGTAATATAGTTGCACTCATATTTTCGTAAATTTTATGGAATTCATTATGCACTGAACACAAGTAAGCGATCGCTGCCTGCTTGCTGTGATTAGGAACTAGGAAATCCTCAATGGCGTAATCACCCGAATATCGGTTGCGGTTGAGCAAGCAGATGAGTTCGGGCCAATTTACCATCCCAGTACCAACGGGTGCCCATTCCCAAGACCAGCCTTTATTACTAGAGAACCAAGATACATTTTTCACATGGACGTTATCGATGTGGGAACCGATTAACTTCAGACCAAACTCCCAATCTTCTTTGCCTTCCACCATCATATTGGCGGGGTCGAAAGTAATCGCGATACAGCCAGGATCAAGGTCGGAGGTTAACAGATAAGCGCTGCTAAAACTACTCATTACCGTTCCCCAGTGCAATTCCAGTAATATCTTGACACCTGCTTTGTAAGCTTTGCGTTCGATCTGGCGTAGCTTCTTGTTTAAAGTTTTGATTAACTCCACTGGTTCGCGGTCAGTGACTTCAAACGAAGGAATGATTTCCTTAACATTAGCAATTTTAGCTACGGATGCACCATAACTTTTAGGCAGAACCAAGCGTGCTTTTGGCACAGCCATTTTCTGGCAGCATTCAAGCAGTTGGTCTACGGAGTGATCGTCTTCCACGGGTATGTAGGTGTTGAGCACTGGTACTGATAGATTAGCCTGTTGCAATTGTTTCTTGATGAAAGTACCTTGAGCGCTCAACTCCTGCAAACTTTTGTGGTAGTCATCACTGACTCGCAGTTCGATTCCATGATAACCAGATGCTAAAGCGATTTCCACTGCATCTGTAAACGAAAAGTTGGGTAAAGTTGCCGTACATAAATTCAGATTTAGAGACATTGGTAACTTCTCAATACTGTGTACAACTAAATCAAGGACATCTCCTTTTGCAAATGAAATATGAGTGGCCGATTGGGCTGATTCAGGTTGTGCAAGGCATACGCTAATAATTCTTGAGTCCATTGTGTAAACCAAGCAAACACCAAATTGACTTTTTCAATAGCCTCAGCACGTGTTTGTTCATCCATTTCAATCTCTGCCAGGATGGCATGGTCGTTTGTCATCGCATGACCAGATTCTTTACTAAAATGGAATTCCCCACAGTAGCGTAATTGAATACCTGTTTCTGCTTCAATTTGTTTTGCTAATTTGCCAATCAGTTCAAACAAAACGTTGCCTGTTTCTTCAATGGCTTCGATAATAGCTAGACGTACAATACTCGATGAACTATAAATCAAATGAGCTAGCTTGTGTGATAATAGACGATTCACTGCTGTGCGATCGCCCCAGAAAAACTGTAAAGACTCAGTAGCCGAGATTTTTTCGCGATCAAAGCCCAATTTGATAAAGTCTTCCAAATACCAAGGCCAGTGATGATCGTCCTCATAGGAATGTTCGTTCACCATCGCCTGATAAGGATCTGAAGTTGGTTCTTGGCGCATGACGTAGCGATTTAGATCGCCAAAGCTCATGATAAAAGGAGCCATGCAGGGGTAAAACTCTAGGCGCTGACGAGCTGATAAGGTCTCATCCCGTAAAAAATCAAAAAATGGTAGATGGCTGTACTGTTTCTTGAGGTTTAAAATGTGACGTAACGTAGTTTTCATATTTTCTTTCCTCAGAATTAATAAGAAATTTGTACTTGTAGAGAAGCGATCGCTGGCTGAAAATAATTTTGGTTCTTCAGGACTTGTTATGCTAAACTAACAGCTAAAATGCCAACTTAATAAGCACCTAATTCGGAAATTTTCAAAGTTTCTAAAACCGTAACCAGAGCGTTTAATGAGCTTGAGTTTATTATTAACGCCTTCAACAGCACCACTGGTTGTCCCATTGTCGAAATAAGCGATTATCTCATCCAACCAACGAATAA
>NZ_JACJQJ010000153.1 GCF_014696615.1 Nostoc linckia FACHB-104
AATTACCAACTTAACCCCGGAAAGGCAATGGATTCTCCAGTTTTTTGGTGCTCCTTGTC
Source organism: Nostoc linckia FACHB-104 (assembly GCF_014696615.1). GTDB lineage: Bacteria > Cyanobacteriota > Cyanobacteriia > Cyanobacteriales > Nostocaceae > Aulosira > Aulosira linckia_A. The sequence goes on from NZ_JACJQJ010000153.1 coordinate 60, forward strand.
GAAAATATTATCTTCTTTATTAACTAACCTGCGGAATGTCGGAAGTAAGAGTACGGGAAGTATATAATTACAAAAAATACAGCGGATTGTATATTAGCGATATATACCGATAGTCTGCAAAATACCAACATTCCAAATTTCTCAAATTACCTACGCAATTTAAGTTTTTTAAAGCTAGCATCAAGCTGATTGAGGTATCAGAAAAAGGCACATATAATCAAATATCAATCTGTCTTAGGTCTGATGTAAAAAACCAGAATTAGTCATACTCTCTGCTATATTATCCCCTTAATAAAAATTAACAACATTTCTGTATAGCATCTCTAGTGAGTTTGAAAAAACCAATTCATTTATAGATGCTTATTTCCTGATCTATGCTTGCCTAAACTAGTAACTGTACGGCTTTGAATTATCATTTGCGATCGCTTTTGACTGCTCAATAATTTGGGAATACTGAGATGGTAATCATATAAGGCCAAATCAGTGATTCATGCAATGATGTTGACGTTATTGAAAGACATCTATTTAATCGGTTTCATTCCCCACGGACATTGTTATCTCTGGCAAACAGGGTTGGTATGGCTCAACATCATAGGGGATGCAACAATCGCCATAGCCTATTATTCAATTCCTTGCCTACTTATTTACTTTATTTCCCAACGCAAAGATGTTCCTTTCAACGGAGTTTTTCTGCTGTTTGGTGCTTTTATTATTGCCTGTGGTACAGGACACCTAATGGATATTTGGACATTATGGTATCCAGACTATTGGATTGCAGGCGGACTGAAAGCCGTCACAGCTTTAATTTCCATATACACAGCATTTGCGTTAGTTTATCTTATTCCCCTAGCTTTAAAACTACCCAGTCCGGCACAGTTAGAAGCTGCTAATCAAGCGCTAAAAAGTGAAATTGTAGAGCGTAAGCGAATAGAGCAAGAGTTACGTATAGCAGAAGAAATTGCTACCAACTCTAGCCAAGCTAAAAGCGAATTTCTGGCTAATATGAGCCACGAACTACGTACACCTCTCAATGGCATTCTGGGTTATACACAAATTCTACAACGCACAGAATCCCTCACTGATAAGGGACACAAAGGGGTAGATATTATTCAGCAGTGTGGTTCCCATTTGTTGACTTTAATTAATGATGTACTAGATCTCGCCAAGATTGAAGCAAGAAAGCTGGAACTGAACCCGATTGATTTCTACTTTCCCGCATTTATTGACAGCGTGACAGAAATTTGTCGTATCCGTGCAGAACAGAAAGGTATTGGGTTTTATGTACAATTATCAGCAGATTTACCTGTAGGAATTCGTGCTGATGACAAACGGTTACGTCAAGTTTTGATCAACCTACTTGGTAACGCTATTAAGTTTACAGAAAAAGGTAGTGTAACTTTCAAGATTGAGGTGAAATCTACTCAAGAAGAATTGCAGCAATTACCAATTCACAAAATTAGATTTGAGGTAACGGATACCGGAGTGGGGATGAACCCTGAGCAACTACAAAAAATCTTTTTGCCTTTTGAACAAGTAGGAGAACAGAAACGCCAAGTTGAAGGTACAGGATTAGGATTAGCAATCACCCACAAAATTATTACATTGATGGGTAGTCAAATAGAAGTAAACAGTGAGTTTGGACAAGGTAGCAGTTTTTGGTTTGAGCTAGAAATATCAGAAGCTAAAGATTGGGCAAAAGCTTCGAGAGCAATTCGTCAGGGAACAGTTGTTGGTTATGAAGGGAAAAAGCGAACAATTTTAGTAGTTGATGACAAATGGCAAAACCGCTCAGTAGTTGTTAATTTACTAGAGCCAATTGGATTTGTCGTAATAGAAGCTAGTAACGGTAAGGAAGCAATGGCACAAGTCAGCACTTATCAACCAGACTTAATTATTACTGACTTAATGATGCCTTTAATGAATGGATTTGAATTCATTAATCAGTTAAGGCAGGCTTCCCAATTTGAGAAGATAACTGTTATTGCCTCTTCAGCTAGTGTTTTTGAAACAGATCAATATAAAAGCATCGATGCAGGTGCAAATGCATTTTTACCAAAACCTGTAGATGCGGAAATGTTACTAGAGCTATTGCGAAAATATTTGTTATTGCAATGGATATATGATGATAGAAGCAAGAAAAATATTGTGGTAGTTGCGGCAAATTCAGATAGTAAAGAAGATATAACGCCTCCTAATAGTGAAGTTTTACTTCAATTACTAGAACTAGTACAAGATGGCGATGTTGAAGGAGTTTTAGCTATAGCGCAGCAAATTTCTAAATTAGATGATAAATTAAATAAATTTTCCCAGCAAATTATTCACTTCGCCAGTAATTTCCAAATCCAACTATTAGAAGATTTTATCCAACAATACATACCTATAACGTGAAAATGGGCATAGGTCATTGAGAGGGAAGGTTTTCTCCCCTGCTCCATGCCCCCTGCTTTTTCTAGCCCCTAGTCTCCGGCTCTCCAATCCCAAGCAGATATATAGTATAGGACTCATATTTGATTTCTAAAAAAAGTGAGTACACTCTTAATTCTTCTTATCTGTTCCCTGTTTTCTCCCTATACAAATAATTTGATGAATCAAAACGGATTCCTATAGTATGACAACAACTTCAGAAACTGGATTTATTTTGATTGTTGATGACAACCCAACAAATTTATCCGTTCTTTCTGCCGCTTTGAGTAGTGCTGGGTTTAAATTCCGAGTAGCAGTTAATGGAGAAAGTGCGATCGCACAAGTCGAACGCAACCCTCCAGAGTTAATTTTGCTAGATGTGCAAATGCCAGGGATTGACGGATTTGAAACCTGTCGTCGCCTGAAAGCAAATCCAGATAGTCACAATATTCCCATCATTTTTACCACGGCTTTAGCAGATATAGATAGCAAAACTAAAGGATTTTCTCTAGGCGCAGTCGATTATATACCTAAACCGTTTTCCCAAGAGGAAGTAATTGCTAGAGTGCGGGTACATTTACAACTGAAACGACTCACCGAATCTTTGGAACAACAACTGAGCGATCGCACTATTGCTTTACAACAAGCTCAGATTAAATTAGTGCAGCAAGAAAAACTGTCAACACTGGGAGAGTTAATCGCCGGAGTTGCTCACGAAATCAATAATCCGATTAGCTTTGTCTCTAGTAATATTCAACATTTAGAAGAACACATTGCCGCTATTACCGAAATTTTGCGACTTTATCAACAAGAGTATCTCCATCCCTCAGATCAAATTACAGATGCCAGTGAGGAATTGGATCTAGAATTTGCCCTGCAAGATATAGTGAAAATTATAGACTCATTCAAGTTAGGTACAGATAGACTGAGAAATCTTTCTCTCTCACTCCGTAACTTCTCTCGTGCCGATGTTGATACCAAACAACCAGCAGATTTACACCAAGGGCTTGATAGTACGTTGCTGATTTTACAACATCGCCTGAAAAGTGTAGGCGATCGCCCCTGCATCGAAGTTGCCAAATCTTACGGTCAATTACCAGAGGTAAACTGTTATCCAGGGCAAATAAACCAGGTTTTCATGAATATTTTGGCAAATGCAATTGATGCCATTGATGAAGCTATGATGCATGGCAAAATGAGTGCTTCTATCCCCCAAATCCAAATTACAACAGAGATAGATGCCCAAAAGTACGTCAACATCCGCATTGCTGACAATGGCATGGGTATCCCTGATTTAATTCAAGAGCGATTATTTGAACCTCTATTTACAACAAAGCCTGTCGGTAAAGGCACTGGACTGGGTTTATCAATCGCCCATCAAATTATTGTAGAAAAACACAATGGCACATTAGCAGTAAATTCTCAGCCCGGTCAGGGAACTGAATTTACCATCAAAATTCCTACCAAAGATTAGGGATTGGGGACTGGTAATTGGTAATAGTCATTTCCCCTTGTCCCCTTGTCCCCCCATCTCCCTCATCCCCTTGGTCATCATAAATAGACAACTGACTCCCAAGAAGTACCAAACTAGCTGCAATTAGATCTAGGATCGTTTTAACAAAGCTAAAAAATACAATTTTAGGAAGTAGCTTTATAGTAGTGAGTTAGCTCAACTATAGACTAATTCCCCATCCTCTTAGTTAACTTACAGGTCTGAAACTATGGAACTGACGATTGACAACGTGGAAACAGTGTTGGATGAAATGCGCCCTTATTTAATTTCGGATGGCGGTAACGTAGAGCTTGTAGAACTTGATGGGCCTATCGTTAAATTGCGGTTGCAAGGAGCCTGCGGTTCTTGTCCCAGCTCTACCATGACTTTAAGAATGGGTATTGAACGTCGTCTGCGGGAAATGATTCCCGAAATTGCTGAAGTAGAGCAAGTTATCTAGGAATTAGGGACTGGGGACTGGGTATTAGAAAAAGCAGGGGGGCAGGGAGCAGGGGAGAAAAACTTCCTCAATGCGCCATTCCCAATGCCCCATTCCCAATTCCCAATGCCCCATTTCCAATTCCCAATGCCCATTACCCCGTAATTTCCTATGACCCAACCTCTGTACGTTGCCTTTATTTGGCATCAACATCAGCCGCTGTACAAATCTCCTGACAGCGGCGTTTCTTTATCTTCTAGTCAACAGTACCGCTTACCTTGGGTGAGGTTACATGGTACTAAAGATTATCTAGATTTGGTGTTACTTTTGGAGCGATATCCCAAGTTGCACCAAACTGTAAATTTAGTGCCATCTCTCATACTGCAACTGGAAGATTACATTGCTGGCACGGCTTTTGACCCTTATCTCACTGCCAGTTTGACACCAGTAGAACAGTTGACTCCACAACAACTGGAATTTGTTGTTAAACATTTTTTTGATGCTAATCACCACACCTTGATTGACCCCCATCCGCGCTATGCCGAGTTGTATTACCAAAAGCAGGAAAAAGGGGAAGCTTGGTGTTTAGAGAATTGGCAACACAATGATTACAGCGATTTGCTGGCTTGGCACAATCTAGCTTGGATCGATCCATTATTTTGGGACGATCCAGAAATTGCCACTTGGTTAAGTCAAGGTCGCAATTTTACTTTAAGCGATCGCCAACGGATTTATTCTAAACAGAAGGAAATTCTCAGTCGCATTATTCCCCAACATCGCAAAATGCAAGCGGCTGGTCAGTTGGAAGTCACAACCACGCCTTACACTCACCCGATTCTGCCCTTACTGGCGGATACTAATTCTGGTCGGGTAGCTGTGCCTCAAATGAATTTACCACAGCAGCGTTTTCAGTGGGCAGAAGATATTCCTCGTCACTTAAATAAAGCTTGGGAGTTATATAAAGACCGCTTTGGACAAGAACCGCGTGGCTTGTGGCCTTCGGAACAATCAGTTAGCCCAGCTATATTACCGTATATTATCAAACAAGGATTTAAGTGGATTTGCTCGGATGAAGCTGTTTTAGGCTGGACGCTGAAACACTTTTTCCATCGCGATGGGGCGGGGAATGTGGAGGAACCAGAATTACTCTATCGACCCTATCGCCTCCAAACTCCAGCTGGGGATGTGTCAATTGTCTTCCGCGATCACAGATTATCCGATTTGATTGGCTTCACCTATGGGGCGATGCCGACAAAACAAGCAGTAGCAGATTTAGTCGGACACTTGCAAGCGATCGCTAAAATGCAAAGAGATCGGCAAAGCGAACAACCTTGGTTAGTGACTATTGCCTTGGATGGCGAAAATTGCTGGGAATTTTATCCTCAAGATGGCAAACCTTTCTTAGAGGCTTTATATCAAACTCTCAGTAACGAACCTCATTTAAAACTCGTCACTGTCTCAGAATATCTCGAAAAGTTTCCTGCTATAGCCACTATTCCAGGAGAACAACTACATAGCGGTTCTTGGGTTGATGGTAGCTTTACCACCTGGATTGGCGACCCTGTGAAAAACCGCGCCTGGGATTACCTGACACAAGCTAGGAATATGCTTGCTAGTCACCCAGAAGCCACAGAAGAAAATAACCCAGAAGCATGGGAAGCTTTATATGCGGCCGAAGGTTCAGATTGGTTTTGGTGGTTTGGCGAAGGCCATTCCTCAAATCAAGATGCCATTTTTGACCAATTATTTCGCGAACACCTTTATGGCATTTACAAAGCATTAAATGAACCTGTACCGCCTTATCTCAGACAACCATTAGAACTACACGCAGCCCGTACAGACCATAACCCCCAAGGGTTTATTCATCCCATTATTGATGGTAAGGGTGATGAACAGGATTGGGATAAAGCCGGACGCATAGAAATCGGTGGGGCAAGAGGTACAATGCACAACAGCAGCACCATCCAGCGACTTTGGTATGGAGTAGACCACCTGAATTTCTATTTGCGAATGGACGTAAAAAGCGGTGTTGCACCAGGGCAAGGTTTACCCACAGAGTTGAATTTACTGTGGTTTTATCCCAACAAAACCATGCACAATAGCCCTATTCCGTTGGCAGACTTGCCAGATGTAGCGCCAGTTAATTACCTGTTTCACCACCATCTAGAAATTAATTTACTGACGCAATCAGTTCAGTTTCGCGAAGCCGGAGAACATCTTCAATGGTATCCCCGTTTTAGCCGCGCGCAAGTAGCGTTTCAAAATTGTTTAGAAGTGGCAGTACCTTGGGCAGATTTACAAGTTCCACCCGATTATCCTCTGCGCCTAGTTTTTGTCTTGTCGGATGAAGGACGTTTCTGCAATTATTTACCGGAAAATGCTTTGATTCCGATTGAGGTTCCTTAGACACCAATACAGGTCAGATGAGATCATTAGTGATTGATTTGTCACTTGTGGAAAAAGCTAGCTCAATTGGGGGATTCTCCCCCAAACCCCCGATTGGGTGACGGTTGCGTCCCCCAAACCCCCTCCAAAATTATTGTTCTGTTTTTTGTTGAGTAACTAGTTTTT
>NZ_JACJQJ010000154.1 GCF_014696615.1 Nostoc linckia FACHB-104
ATTCAATCATTTAATTGCGGCAATGAATCAATTTAAACCCTGTTATGCTTCTGGATGATTTAGCTTTTTTACTATTTGCTTACTCCGGAGAGTGACAGAAGAGGGCTATAGCGTTTCCCAGGCTACTGAAGTACACACGAACCTTTTATATCAAAACAAGTAGCTTTAAAAATGTACCTCACTAGATTGAGAAACGCTATAACAGTTAGCTGGGCTGTTGAAGCCATTGCTCGTCTTGGCGGCTACTTAGAACATCGAAGTAAAACACCCATTGGTATTCAGGTACTGTGGCGTGGTTGGTTAAAATTACACGACCTCTGTGAGGGCTGGCAGCTTGCAAAAGAGACTTAACGGGAACAGTCAGCTCCTATATATCCTAAATCTCCCTTAAATTTTTGTTTTGGGTCAAAGTTATCACGGTTTTCACGGAATCAAGTTATATCGCTTTTGGGTCCTGGTTCTCCTGCCACAACATCTACAATATCACTGCCATTAGGTAAGACAATCATTTGACTTTTAAAAGTATGGTTACTTTTCTTTACTGAAAAATATTTTTCTTGCTCATCGTTATCTCCAGGCCTTTCTCTGACTTGTTCATAGCTATCTACTATTAATTCATATTTTGTGAGTAATTTTTTTACTGTTTCATAATCAGCAGCGTTTTTTTACTTGTTCAAGCAAGCTACAGGAATTAACCTAACTGTAGGCTTCTCAAACGTTGTAATGCTATTTGATAGCCTTCAATAAAGCCACCGTTTTTAGCACGAATTTCTTTTGGTGGGTTTTCTTCTTTTTTAGGAGTTATATCCAAACTTACCGAATAAAAAGGACTAGGTAACTTCAGCAAAGGTATAACAATTTTGATGTCATAATATTCAGCACCATTCACAAAACCACCTACTATTCCGGCTCCAGTATCAACCCTAGCAACCATTTCCAATAAATCTGCGATTTCTTTCATCTTCTTTTCCGTTCGGTCAACTGCTGTTCCCCACTCTGCGATTACATCTCCTCCAGCATTCGCAATTTCCAGAATATTGCCAATAAATACCAGGTTTGTCGCACCAAATCCCTGACCAAAACCAATAATGGCTCCTGCTATTGAACCAGTTGTACCAAATGCAAATTGTCGATTAATTAGATCGTATTCTAAAGCTACTAATAAACCACTTGGCTCGGTCGCATTTATAGGATCGTTCCCCACATAGCGGTAAAGATTCGCATCTCTACCAGCAAAACCTATCGGGTCTTGACTAATAAAGCGTCCCAAATTGGCATCATAATAACGAGCGCGGTTGTAATATAAACCAGTTTCACTGTCAAATTCTCTACCTGTGAAGGTGAATCTATCTCCTGCACTGGGATTTGTTTGACTAAGAATTTCCCCAAAACTATCATAGTCAATACTATTAACCAAATTCCCCACAGCATTCACCATATCTCTGATAGTTCCTAACCTATCAGTGAAATACCAAGAAGTACCTTTACCTGGACGATAACGAGCTATTAATTCGTCAACATTTGCACCTTGTAAATAGCGACTAATAACTTCTCCCGCTGGATTTAATTCTGCCCACAACTTGTCACCATCATTCACAAAATATGTGGTTTTACCGTTAACTGTTTTGGCAATGCGGCGGTTAAAGGCATCATATTTAAATTCTACCAATTGGGTTGTATTACCACTTGCGCCTTTGTCTAAAACTGGGAGCATCTCAGCTTTGCTAGAACAAAAGAACTAACAGCACCTAAAGCTTGTCATTAAGATAAGCACAGCGATGCATGAGGACTTGAGAGACATTAGATTCATTCCATTGTGCTCCAGAGATTTTTAATCGCCGATCTATCTGCTTAATAGTAGACTCGATAGCACCAGAACCAATAGAACAAATATTTTCGGTTTGATAATAGTCATAGTTCACAATTCGATGTCGATGGGATTGCAAATACTGGCAAAAGTTTTGAGCCGCTTTAGCTTTTAGTGGAGAGAATAGAGAGAGTGTTTCATTAACTTTTCCTTGCCAAAGAAAAGTTTCAGCAGCTTTAAGTCGTTTGAGAGAACCACCGACTTTATGTAGATTTTGAACGAGATGAAACCAATCTAAAATCTCGCGTCTTTCTCCAGGACAATTAAATTGTCGAATTATTTTCCAAATCCCAGGATGTCCATCACCTAAGCAAGTTAATGGATCTGCCAACTGCTGTTGATTTACATAATCAATTAAAGCTTCATTTTCACCTAATCTAGCTACTTTTATTTCTTGGTTTATGCAGATGGCTTTATAGTCTTTCCAGATACATGGCTCTCCTTTTTTTTCAGTCCGAAGCCTCACCTTACCCCCATCTACACTAATTTCTTCGAGTTGTTGTCCACATTCTATTTCCGGCAACTCATACCGCTGAACTATTCTTTGTTGTGTGCTAGCAGAGAGCGATATACCGATATATTTATAAATATCTTTTGCTGCATTTTCATAAGAGACATTTGCACTGGCTCTCAAACAACATTCCTCTAAGTAAGGACTGATTTTTTGATGATTTTCTAGTTTTAACTTTCGCGCTTGTTTCTCACTGACTGGTAATTCTCCGAGAATGCTTTTAATTATTCTTACTCTTCCCGATGAAGTTCCTGTTGCCTCTTTGAGAAAAAAACTCCTAATTCTGGCGTAATATATTCTAGAGTCTGCGCTCTGATTGTTTTTTCAATTCCCCCTAGACTCTCTAATTCTTTAGTTTCCGCTTCTTGATAGAGAATTTTGGCTATGGCTTGTAGATGCTCCTGGAGTTTTTTCTGATTAGCTGCTTCCATTCTTGATTGAGTGGGGGTTTATTTCTTCCTTTATTTTCGCTGATTTTCACCCCTACTTGCTAGTTCATCTGTTCTAACAAAGCTGAGATGCTCCCGGAAGAACTGTATTTTCCTTTAGAAGATACCTTTCTTGATTGTAGTTACGCCTATCGTCCGGGAAGAAATATTCAGCAAGCAGTACAGCATTTATATGGGTACTATCAGTTACAACCAAAATGGATTATCAAAGCTGATATTGCGGAATTTTTCGACAATATTTGTTGGGCATTGCTATTAAGCGATTTGGAAGAATTGCAGATTGAAGCAATTGTCTTGCAATTACTAGAAGGACAATTAAAATCTGGAATTGTGATTGCTGGAAAACCCCTATATCCAGGTAAGGGAGTATTACAAGGTGGTGTACTTTCTGGTGCATTGGCAAATTTATATCTGACTGAATTTGATAAAAAATGCCTGAGTCATGGCATCAATTTAGTGCGTTATGGTGATGATTTTGCTATTGCTTGTAATAGTTGGTTGGAAGCTAACCGAATTTTGGATAAAGTTAGCGCTTGGTTAGGAGAAATTTATTTACACCTCCAACCAGAAAAGACGCAAATTTATGCACCACATGAAGAGTTTACTTTTCTTGGTTATCGGTTTGTCAATGGTGAAGTTTATGCACCACCGCCACCAGTGATTACACGCGAGGGTGAATGGATAACTAAAGAGTCTGGCTATCCTTATTTTCGCCCCAAGGAACGAAAACTCAAGTTTGAATCTCGTCCACCCAAAGCTTGCGACATTAGTAAGCCAAGTTTTTTACTCAGCACCCTAAATCGGTTCGTCGAGTTATAGAACTAATTTTAGATGCTATTGGATTAAGATACTTACTAACCTCAAATAGTCGTAGGCTTGGTTCAGGTAATCCGTTGGTACTTCCAAAAGATTGTGGTCAAGATGAACTTATTACTCGTTGCGTTGCTATTTTAGGGAATGCTCCACCTAAAGACTATGCTTTAGATGTGATTGATTTAATTAGAGCAAATGCTTCTTCAGACGAAATTGATAAATTATGGCTTGGAGCTGTTCTTGCTCAAAAAAATGGCGATCGTACACGCTGGATTGAATATGGATTTTACTTTGGTAGCCTATCAAGGCTCTCGGTAAGCAAACTAAGTACCATCCTCTCAGATGAGATTTGTAACCCAATACGTATTGAAATCCTTTTTAAGGCACGAAGATACGATTATTGGGAAAGCACAGAACAATATTTCAACATTGCCTTAGAATCGATTTTAAATGGAGATTTTAGTGTTGATGTTCAATCGCGGACAAAATCTATTTTAGAACTTTTGGGTTATGTTTTGGATGTAAAGCGATATGCCATAGCTTTTAAGATTTCAAATTATCCACTACCCTTGTGTGATATATGGGAAAATAATCGGATGTTTATTTCTCAGAACAGCAATCGAGTAACCGTTTAATTCTATTTAATATAAAGTCGCTGCCACTAAATTTAAATGCCAGAACAGTTACTTTGCTAGGTATTCGCTCAAATAATCCCAGTGCTTTATATTCAACTTATTTAAATGAATACGATGGAAGTGACCTTTATGTCCTCCAATATTGGCAAAGTATAGTGATTCAATTACTTGGTGAAGAAAAAATAAGCTGGCAATCTGCTCTCGACATAATATCAAAAAGTTATTTGAAAGGTGTGGTATCTGAACGTTATGCTTATCAAAAATTTATTCGTATAGTATCAACAGATACTCTACCTGATGATGTTGTACAGGAAATTGCCAGACAACCAGAGCATTATCCAGGATTTTTAGTTGCTGCTGCTGAGGCTAAATGCAGAACTATTGTTGCAACAAAAGTAGTTAAAGTTGGAGAAAAAGCACGCCAGGAAAATTGGTTTTAGGATTGGTTATTTAAATAGCTGTAAATGCAATTATCTTCAAACCCGCTAACTTGCTTACTAAACTTTGATAAATCACATTGAACTACACCGGAATTACAGGTTTACCTTCATCTTGCGATCGCACCTCCCAACTCAAACTCTACAAATTCAAGCGATCGCATCTCGCCCCCGCACCAAACCCACTTACACCTCGCTGACAGTTTTCGCTTCCAAGTTCTCGGTGATACTTTGGAAGAGTTCCAACGCTGCTTCTAAATCCTCAGCAATCTCTAAAGCTAAAACATCCGGTGCTGGGAGGTTATCAGAGTCTTCTAAACTTTCATCCCTCAGCCAAAAAATATCCAGACTGACTTTATCCCGTTGCATCAGTTCTTCATAGCTAAAAGCTCTAAACCTGTCTGTTTCCTGGCGTTCCTGGCGATTTTGAGCATTAAAGTATTGGATAAAGTCTTGCAAATTTTCGTAGCGTAGAGGATTGGTTTTCAAGGTAAAGTGCTGATTGGTTCTGAAATCGTAAATCCAGAGTTTCTTAGTCCAAGGATCGGCGCTGGCGGGTTTGCGATCAAAGAATAAGACGTTAGCTTTGACACCTTGAGCGTAGAATATACCTGTTGGCAGTCTCAGCAAGGTATGTACATCGCATTCGTGCAGTAATTTCTTGCGGATGGTTTCACCAGCACCACCTTCAAACAGGACGTTATCGGGAACGACAACCGCAGCTTTACCATTGATTTGCAATAGAGTTTTGACGTGCTGGAGAAAGTTTAGCTGTTTGTTAGATGTGGTAGCCCAAAAGTCATCACGGCGATAAACGACCTTTTCTTTGTCTGCTTTGCCATCGTCGTTGAATACTGTGATACTGCTTTTTTTACCGAAGGGTGGATTTGTTAATACTAATTCAAAGCGATCGCCTGGATCTGCCATTAAGCTATCTTTAGCATCAACTGGGCTTTCATCACCAGCTATACCGTGTAAATACAGATTCATAGCACAGAGGCGTACTACCCCATCAGCGACATCAAATCCTTTGAAGGTTTGATTTTTTAGGAATTGTTTTTGAGCTTTATCGAGTTTGTATTTTTTGGTGATGGTGTCATTAGCAACTAAGAAAAACCCACCTGTCCCGCAAGCAGGATCGCAGATGCGTTGTCCTGGTTGGGGTTGCATGACTTCGACAATAGCTTTAATTAATGCCCTCGGCGTAAAATACTGACCTGCACCGCCTTTGACATCTTCAGCGTTCTTTTGCAGTAATCCTTCGTAAATTTCCCCTTTGACATCGATATCTAAACCAATCCAAGTTTCTGAGTTGATGAGTTCTACCAGACGCTTGAGTTTGGCGGGGTCTTGAATTTTGTTTTGCGATTTGCGGAAGATAACGCCCAATAGTCCTTTTTCTTTACCCAGATTTTCTAAGGTGTGGCGGTACTGGGTTTCTAAAGCATCACCATCTTGCGATCGCAGTGCCTCCCAGCTATATTTAGGGTCAATGGTGGAACGTTTGCCCAAAGGTGGGGGAAGCTGGTTTTGTTCTTCAACCATCTTCAGGAACAGCAAATAAGTAAGCTGTTCTACATAGTCACTGTAGCTAACGCCGTCATCGCGGAGGACGTTGCAGTAATTCCAGAGTTTTTGAACGATGGTTGAGGATTCGTTAGCCATTGAGTGATGCTACAGGTAATGTTGTTAGTAACGAAGAATTATATATTTTTGAGATAGCGATCGCGGCGAAGACAGGCTCAAATTAATATTCGGTTGCTCAATTCCAGCCTCACCGATTGTCTACCTGATGAATGCATCACGGCGAAAAATCCCAAAGATTGAGTATATTACAGTTATTAGGTGTATTTTATTCGATAATGCTTGAGAAAGTATAAAAGAAAACTTTTTTTGACTGTATATCATTTCTAATAGTAATTAACCCTTAGTTAGCAAGATAGCTCTGTGCTTTCGGAGTATCCTAATGAGTTTCATTAACCTAGATTTGGTCTTTAACGCCATTACTAGCATCGCCAATCCTTTAATTAAAGAAAAAATTCTGCGTAGTGAGACTGTAATTAAGTTACTCCAGCAGTTTAACCCAGGGTAAGAGCGTCTCAATTAGGCTTGACACAAGCAATTAGAAGAACCTAATGTATTGTCAATGAAACAACAACTGAGCACCCGAATCATATAATTGTT
>NZ_JACJQJ010000155.1 GCF_014696615.1 Nostoc linckia FACHB-104
TTTTTACTTGGGGTCATGCTTTAAGCTGCTGGAATTCTTTTGCAACATACATTTTGGCAGTTTTTGACCCCTCTTCTTTCAATCTTGGTGAGAAATCCGGGTATACCATACAATCAGAAAGAAAGAGATTGGTGAGTTGGGAGTCTTAGTATGAGAGCGATAGCAGAATATCACATTAGTCAGAAGATATATGAAAGTGATAATTCGCTAGTCTATCGGGCTAATCTCAAGCGTGATAATCAACCAATTATTCTTAAAATTCTGAAAGAGAACTACCCAACTCCCTCAGAATTGACTCGATATAAACAGGAATATGAAATCACACGACATCTGAACGTAGATAGCATTATCAAAGCCTACGACTTACAGCGATATGAAAATAGTTTAGTTATGTTCTTAGAGGATTTTGGCGGGAAATCCCTAAAGCTGTTAATGTCTGAACGCAAATTTAGTATAGAAGAAATTTTCATCATTGCCATTAAGACCTCTGAAAGTTTAGCTGCTATTCATGCAGCGAATATCATCCATAAAGATATTAATCCCTCCAATATTGTCTATAATCCAGAAACTAAACAACTGAAGATTATTGATTTCGGCATTTCTACCCGTTTATTCCAAGAAAACCAAACCCTTTGTAACTTAAATCAACTAGAAGGTACTTTAGCCTACATTGCACCAGAGCAAACTGGCAGAATGAATCGAGGAATAGATTACCGCAGTGACTTTTATTCCCTTGGTGCAACCTTCTATGAACTTCTAACGCATCAACTCCCCTTTACAACTACTGATCCAATAGAACTAGTTCATTGCCATCTTGCACAACAAGCAAATCCGCCTCATACACTCATTCCTACTATTCCGTTGATGGTATCGAAGATTGTCATGAAATTGTTAGCTAAAACCCCAGAGGAACGATACCAAAGTGCTTGGGGGCTAAAAGCTGATTTGGAAACTTGTTTTAAACAGTGGCAGACTCAGGGACAAATTCTACCTTTTCCACTAGGACAGCAAGATATTTCTGATAAGTTTCACATTCCCAAAAAACTCTACGGACGGGAACAGGAAGTTTCTCAAGTATTAGACACCTTTGAGCGAGTTAGCCAAGGTAATACTGAGATGATATTGGTTGCTGGCTATTCAGGGATTGGGAAATCTGTCTTAGTTCAGGAAATTCACAAACCAATTGTAAGGGAACGAGGTTATTTTATAACTGGAAAATTTGACCAATTCAAGCGGGATATTCCCTACGCTGCTATTAGCACAGCTTTCCAGGACTTAATCCGTCAACTTCTGAGTGAATCTGACGCAGACATCGAAAATTGGAAAGCAAAAATTTTAGAAGTCTTAGAACCTAATGGGCAGGTCATAATTGACGTAATCCCTGAACTAGAAAAAATTATTGGTAAACAGCCGTCTGTTGAAAAACTTGGAGCTAATGAAGCTCAAAATCGATTTAACTTATCTTTTCAAAGATTTATTAACGTTTTCAGTCAGCAAGAACATCCTTTAGTCATTTTTCTTGATGATTTACAGTGGGCAGATTTGCCTTCACTGAAGTTAATTGAACAGTTAATTACCGATTTTGATAGCAAATATTTATTAATTATAGGGGCTTATAGAAATAATGAAGTTAACCCAAATCATGCTTTAATTCTGGCATTAGAATCAGTCAAAAAAGCGGGTATTAGGGTTAATGAAGTCATCTTAAATCCATTGAGATTAGAGCAAATAAATCAATTACTTGCTGATACACTAATTTGTTCAACAGAGACTTCAACACCGCTAGCAGAATTACTAATAAACAGAACTCAGGGCAATCCCTTTTTCTTAACTCAACTACTAAAATCCCTGTATGATGAAAACCTTATATCGTTTGATTATACTGGACGCTCATGGTGTTGGAATATTGAGCAGATTCTAAGGACGGGCATTACTGATAATGTTATAGATTTGATGGTTAGTAAAATTAATAAACTTAGTGAGAACACTCAGAATGCTTTAAAGTTGGCTGCATGTATTGGTAATAGATTTAACCTAGAACTCCTCTCCAGCATTAGAAACAAATCTAAAAACTCTATAGCTCAAGATATTCAACCAGCTCTTCAGGAAGGGTTAATTGTCCCACTGAGTTATGATTACAAAATTCCCTTGCTTTGGGAACAAGAAGAAATTTCAAGTGATTCTTCAGCCGTCTCTTCTAATTTTATTCCTAGTTTTCCTTCCGTTATTCCCTACAAATTTTTACATGACCGAATTCAGCAAGCGGCTTATAGCCTAATTGCAGAAGAAGAAAAGAAGCTCATTCATCTGCAAGTTGGAAGACTTCTGCTGAAGAATATGAGAAAAGATAAAAATGAGGAAAATATTTTTGATATTGTCAATCAACTTAATGAAGCAGCATCTTTAATCACTGACCAATTAGAAAAAGATGATCTGGCTCAATTAAATCTTTACGTAGGTAAAAAAGCCAAGGCATCAGCTGCTTACGAACCAGCATTGAAATATTTAGAGACTGGATTAGAACTTCTAACAAAAAATAGTTGGGGAAGCCAGTATGAATTGACTATAGAGCTTTATTTGGAAACACTTGAAGTGCTTTACTTAAATACAAAATTTGAGGAAGTAGAAGAGCTTTCCACATTTATTCTGCAACATACTCAGGACATTCTTGATAAAGTAAAAGTGTATCAAGTAAATATACTAGTATACAATTCTAAATCCCAGGAGCAACAAGCAATAGATACTGCTCTTAAAGCTTTAGCAGAACTAGGTATAGAAATATCTCAAGATCATAGCGAAATAAAAGAGAGAATTAAGCAAGAACAAATATTTCTAGATAGATTTTTGAAAGAAGTACCAGTTCAAAGTTTAGCGAATCTCTCTCCAATGACTGATCCATATAAATTAAGGGCTGTACCATTATTGCAACAAATTATAGCCTCTACAATAATCACTAATTTTCTCTTGCATATTGAAGTTGTTTTAATTCAACTTAATCTTTGCCTAAAATATGGTAATCCTCCTCAAGCACCCTGTCCTTATATATTCTATGGAACATTTCTCTGCAAAGGAATAGAAAATATTGGTTTAAGGAGAGATATTCATTTAGGCAATGAATTTGGAGAACTGTCTATTAGTTTAATATCAGAATCTCAACTTCCTGAACTAGAGACTCTAGTTATTCATATTTACTATGCGTTTATATATCAATGGAAGAACTCACTCAGAAATAATATTGCATTAGAAAGATTAATCAAGGCTTTCCAAAGGGGATTAGAGACTGGGGATTATCAATATGCTTGTTTTGCATCTGCAAGCTTTTGTCTTATTAAATTCTTCGGAGGGTATCATCTAGAAGAAGTTTCTCAGGAGCTTACAAAATATACTCAGCTAATGAAGAAATTAAAACAAGAATATAGTTACTCTTCTGTAACTATATATGAAAAAACTGCGATTAATTTAATTGAAGGTTATGAAAATAATTTTTGCTTGGTAATTGGTCGTAATCAAGCAGAAGAAGAAGAATGTATAAAAACCGCTAATATTTGGCTTTTATGTTGGTTGTGTATTGCCAAAATAATCACACATTATATTTTTAAAGAAAATGAGTTTGCTATTGGTAATATATTAAAAATTGAAAACTATGTTGAATATCTTAGTTCACACTTAAATTTATCACAATACAATTTTTTCTCTTCTCTATCACTGCTTGCTAATTATGATATTCTAGATGTATGCTCACAAGATAAATTTTTGAAGCTAGTAGAGAAAAACCAGGAAGATATGAAAACCTGGTCTAGCTACTGTCCAGAAAATTTTCAGCACAAATATGACTTAGTAGAAGCAGAAAAGGCTAGAGTATTCGGACAAAATTGGCAAGCAGAAGAATTGTATGAAAAAGCAATTCAAGGTGCTAAAAAACATGAGTTCATCCACGAAGAAGCCATAGCTTACGAACGTGCAGCAGAATTTTATCTTGCCTTGGGTAGAGAAGAAATAGGACGACTATACCTGAAAAATGCCCATCATTGTTATAGTCACTGGGGTGCAAAAGCCAAAGTTAAAGCCCTAGAATCGGAGTATCCACAGTTTCTAATGGATATAAACAAAGGAAAAGAAGGCCAAAGCATTAAGACAACTGAATCTAGTGATGGTACAAATCCACAAGCACTCGATCTGATAACAGTTACCAAAGCCTCTCAAGTATTAGCTAGTGAAATTAAACTAGATCAACTGCTGGCTAAGTTAATGAAAACTGTAATTGAAAATGGAGGCGCTCAAAAAGGCTTTCTGCTCCTAGAAAAAGATAATAAATGGGTGATCGAAGCTGAAGGGACATTAGATTTTGATGATGTGAATACATTACAATCAATTTCAGTAGACTTCGTAGATGAGTCCACTCACTTTCCCCTCTTGTCATCTGCCATTATCAACTATGTTGCTCGCACGCAGGAAAGCGTAATTTTAAATGATGCTGCCCATGAGGGACAATTTGTTCGTGATCCATATATTGTTGCCACTCAACCCAAATCCCTTCTTTGCACACCCTTACTCAATCAAGGCAAGCTTAACGGCATCTTATATCTGGAAAACAATTTAACTACTGGTGCTTTTACACCTGATCGCCTAGAAATTCTAAAACTCCTGTCTTCTCAAGCCGCAATTTCTCTTCAAAATGCTCAACTTTATGTTGCACTATATGAGAATGAGAAAAGATTAGCTCAATTTTTAGAAGCTATGCCCATAGGTGTCTTTGCACTTAATGCTAAGGGCGAACCCTACTATGCAAATCAGGCTGCCCAGCTAATCCTTGGCAAGGGAATTGTAACTGGAGCCACAGATGATCGATTGACCGAAACTTATCAGGCTTATTTAGCAGGGACAGACCAATTATACCCAACTCAACAACAACCCATTGTACGAGCTTTAAATGGCGAAAGTACGACTACGGATGATATAGAAATTCACCAAGTTGATAAAACAATTCCTTTAGAAGTATCAGCTACCCCTGTTTACGATGAGAAGGGACAAATTATCTATGCGATAGCTGCTTTTCAGGATATCACCCAACGCAAACAAGCCGAAGCGGATCGGGTTCAGTATACCCAAGAACTAGCTCTCAAAAATCTTGCTCTAGAACGAGCCAAAGATGAAATAGAAGGATATAGCCGGACTCTAGAACAAAAAGTCTCAGAACGCACACAAGAACTATCACAAACACTAGATATTCTCAAAGCCACGCAAGCAGAACTACTATTTGAAAACGAATTACTCAAAAGTACCGAACAAGCCAGCACCTTTGACTATCAAGTGGGGGGAAGTTTGCCGATGGATGCTTCCACTTATGTAGTGCGTTCCGCAGATCGTTACCTCTACAAAGCTTTGAAGCGCGGAGAGTTTTGCTACGTCCTCAATCCCCGGCAGATGGGAAAGTCCAGTCTCATGGTACGCATGATTCACTACCTCCAGCACGAAGGGGTTTGTTGTGCGCCGATTGATATGACCCGCATTGGCAGCGAAAATGTTACCCCGGATCAATGGTATAAGGGATTAGCCTCTGAGTTAGGGCGACGTTTGGGTTTACAAAGCAAAGTTAACCTAAAAGCTTGGTGGAAAGAGCGAGATGATATTTCTCCAGTTCAGAGGTTGAGCGAATTTATCGAAGAAGTCCTGTTAGTAGAAGTCGGGATAGAAAATGACATTCCCTCAAAACAACTGGTCATTTTTATCGATGAAATTGATAGTGTTTTAAGTTTGAATTTCGCAGTTAATGACTTTTTTGCTTTGATTCGCTACTGCTACAACCAGCGCAGTCTCAATCCACAGTATCAGCGTTTGACTTTTGCTTTTTTTGGAGTTGCTACCCCCTCAGATTTAATTAGTAATATCCAAACAACCCCCTTTAACATTGGTCAGTTTATTCAACTGGAAGGCTTTAAAGAGCATGAAGCCCAACCATTGCTACAAGGATTGGCAGAAAAAGTAAGCAATCCGCAAACCGTGCTTAAAGAAATCTTAGCCTGGACAAACGGGCAGCCTTTTCTTACCCAAAAACTCTGTAAGCTCATCCGCAATACTTCATCTCCTATTCCCAATGGCGGTGAAGTCTCCTGGATTGAGAATTTAGTGCGGACGAATATAATAGACAATTGGGAATCCCAGGATGAGCCAGAACATTTGAGAACCATCCGCGATCGTCTTCTCAAAAGTAACAAGTCTATTCAACTACTAGAAATTTTTCGACAAGTTTTGCATCAGGAAGAAGTTATCACCGTTGACAGCCCAGAGGAAAAGGAATTGCTCTTGTCAGGTTTAGTAGTCAAACAGCAGGGAATTTTGAGAGTCCAGAACCGTATTTATAAATTGATTTTTAACCGCAGTTGGGTTGATTTTCACATTTAGAAAGGAGTTTGTTGATATTCTCCTTTGCCTACCTCTTCAGGCAAAGAGCGTTGGCTGGGAAAGCCATTACGTCTGAGTGCAAGTTTGGCTTTGTCAAGGCAATCCTGATGAACTCTAAGCGATCTGAGTATGCAAAACCTTATCCAATTATAAGAATTATACAAGAAATAAGTCATAACAAAATTAGTCACAAGTCAGTCAATCACGGGAAAAACCCACAACCAAGCATGAAAGTATGATATTTTCCCAGATGGTACTCCAAATTGAGGTTGTGGTTCACTAGTGCAACAT
>NZ_JACJQJ010000156.1 GCF_014696615.1 Nostoc linckia FACHB-104
GGGAGAAGGGGTTAGGGGATGAGGGCGCGAGGGTTTTTGTACAACACCCGCCGTATATAGCTTTTAGCGTAAGTTGACACGTATGAATCATTGGTGTCAACTTACGCTTGAAGTAAGCTAATACGCGTCTAAATTGCATAACTACTAATAAGGGCTGTTGACTGTTGACTGTTGACTGTTGACTGTTGACTGTTGACCGTTGACAGTCAACAGCCCTCACAATGGATTGTGCAACTTAACAGCCGAATAGCTTAACCATAATGTGATTTAGCAAGGTAACTTTCCTAAGTTCGCCAGAATATATCGGTTGACTTGGATATAGCCTGAGTCAATATGAGTAAAATGGGAACTCAACATTGGATATGCTTGGGGCATGGCATGGAATGGAATTGATGGATATAAATGATGGACTGCATGAAGTGGCATATTCCACATTAAAAACTGCACAGGCCAAAGTGTAAAGGTGATGCGGGTATTGGTTAGCAGGTTAGCGTCAAGGGTGCAGCCTGTATGTTCTCCTAATAAAATAAAACGCAGAAGCGGTTGACCGACAATTAGGGGTAGTAGCCAATACATGAAAAACCAAGGTTTACCGACTGCAAATGAAATTGCGATCGCACCTGCATAAATTGCTAATTGTAGTCTGGTAGAACGAATTACCTCAGCCTTTGCTGTATCTGGGATAAATGGGCAATTATCCAGTTTTCCCAGTGCAGCGCGATAATGTCCTTGGATTTTGTCTAACCACCAAGGTAAACCGCTAAGTACCAAGAAGTACTCACCCAGGTTGCGCGGTGTGAGATCCGTTAATTCTGGATCTTTACCAAGAACGCGAGTATAACGGTGATGCCATTTGTGATAGCGACGATAAAATGTACTGTTGTAAAACGAGAGTACACCTGCGAACCAAGCAACAATATCATTTAAGCGATTGTTTGCAAAAGCGGTTCTATGTCCAGCTTCGTGCATAGGTGCAAACATACAAGCCAGACTAAAGCCATAGATGATCAATGCAGGGATGGCTAATGGCCAATTACCAAAGTTAGTAGCCCAAATATAGCCACTACAAGCAATAATCGCTAAATGTCCTGCTAATTGCAGCAAACCTTTAAAGTTAGAACGTTCATTTAAAATGCTTAATTCTTCAACACTCAGGATTTGCTGCGGATTTTGATGTTGCTCAGTTTTTTCATCCCATAATTCAGTTTGAGTAATTATCTCACTTGGCATAGTTAACACTCCACATCATCTCAATTGTGTGATTCAAGTATTCTTTGTTAGGGCTTAGGCAAAAACAGCAAGCAAGCTCTACAATTCAGTAATGTCTTGTAGATTCAGGGCTATAATTTAATACATCATTCACTAATTAGTTGTAAAGAATTTTAGGGAAAAGTAATCCGGCTTTTAGTTACACAGCACACAGATTTTTACTAAGATTTACTTAAGCCCAAGGAAACGCGATCGCAGCCTTTGAACGGTATCCCCATCACAAAATTCAGCTACATCGCTAGAGAATATGTTGTGTCTCTAAGCTAATACGCGTCTAAATTGCATAACTACTCATAAGGACTGTTAACTGTTGACTGTTAACGGTTAACGGTTAACGGTCAACAGCCCTCACAATGGATTGTGCAACTTAAAAGCCGAATAGCTTACGATGAGCAATACCTGACTCAGTTGTAATCGGCTGTAAGTTACATCAAAGCGCGCAGTAGTCATCAAATTTGTTTTTTCTCTGTGTGTTCTCTGCGTCTCTGCGGTTTAAAAATTATTTAAAGAGAACACAGAGAAACGAGGTTCTTGCCCCTAGTTTCTCAGCTAGTAAATTCTGTGCCACTATGTTGCATACATTACTTATAAATTTAATGTAGAAAGTATGACAACACGGTTCAGCAAAGCTAAGAAGCTGCGGCGATGGATATTAGGGTTGATGGCGCTAATTTGTGCGATCGCGCTGACAAATTGCGTCACACCTACTCCCAAAGTGCCGTTGCTACGAATTGGCACGAATATGTGGCCGGGATATGAAACTCTTTATTTGGCGCGTCATTTGGGTTACTACAAAGATACACCCATCCGCTTGGTTGATTATCCATCGGGAACAGAGGAAGTCAGGGCATACCGCAATCACGAGATTGAAGGCGCGGGATTATCTATCGATCAGGCGATGCTATTGGCTGCAACTCAGAAAAATCTGCGGATTATTGCGGTAATGGATGTGTCCAATGGCGGGGATGTGATTCTGGGCAAACCAGATATTGCTGATATCAAAGCTTTAAAGGGAAAGCGAGTTGGTGTAGAGTCTACAGCTTTAGGTGCTTTCTTCATTGCTAGGGCGCTGGAAAAAAACGGTTTATCCCCCAAAGATGTAAAAATTGTCTCCTTAGATTTTTCCCAGCATGAGCGCGCTTTTAAAGAAGACAAAGTTGATGCGATCGTCACATTTGGGCCGCCACGCTTCAAATTGCTGGCAGCAGGTGCAAAACTTTTATTTGATAGTAGCCAGATTCCCGGTGAAATTGTTGATACTCTAGTTGTCAGCCAAGATGCGATCGCTAATAACTCTCCCACAATTCAAACTCTGGTGAACGAACGTTTCCGCGCCTTGGATTACTTGAACAACAATCCGGAGGCGGCTGCAGCTTTAATCGCCCCACGCACCGGAGTGACTCCTAAGCAAATCCTTGATGCGTTTAAAGGGATGCACCAACCTCACCTCCAAGAAAATCAAAGATTGCTTAATCAAACCGATCCTTCTTTAGTTAACGGGATGAAAGGACTTGTCAAAGTCATGGTAGAACACAAATTAATTCCCACAGCAATTGACCCTGCTAGCATTCTTGACGATCGCTTTGTCAAAAACGCTAAACTCTAGAGTTGCTCTAGCAAAAAATTCGGGAACTCTAAACAATAATCATCTTGATCTGACTTCTTTGTTGAAAGCATCTACCCGTTATGAATGAAACAAACCCTTTCCCCCTTTTACCCTTCCCCTTTCCCCCTGTTCCCTTATTCCTCAAGATTCCCTAAAATTCTCACTAAAGTTCTGTGCTTGTTATGAAACGCTTTCCCTTTCCCCTACGCTTTTCAATTCCTGCGGTTTTAATTGTGTTTGGCACAGTGCTAGGGCTGGTTTCTTTAAATCGAGAAATTGTTGAAAGTAACTATAAAACTGAAGAGAACGCGACTCATTACGCACAGTCATTGGGAAGTCAAATTGCAAGCATATTAGATTACCTTTACAGGGGAGGGGATGTAGAACAGGCTGAGATTGTCATTAGTCAATTGGGCAGTAATCCGCGATTGCCTTTGATTTTAGTAGTTAACGAGCAGGATCAGATTCTGCTGTCAAATAATTATGAATTACGCAAACGTCTTGTAAAGGATACAGAAGCAGCTCCTAATTTATCTAGATTTAATACTGTAAGAGAGAAAATGGCTGGAGAAGTCACGCTTTCTCCAGATAGGCGCTTCCTCAGAGTAATTTATCCTGTGCTTTTGCCAGCCCAACCCGGAGAAATCCGTCCTTCAAGGGTTGGTGTTCTGTTTCTAGAGTATGACTTGGTAAGTGAAAAGCAGGAAGCTTCTGCGGCGGCGGTGGGACGAACTGTGGTTTCTAGCTCAGTTTTAGCTTTATTTTGTATTGGCTTATGGTTCTTTTTTGACCTGACACTTACGCGCAGAGTAGACCATTTGGTTGCTGTGACTAATAGGTTAGCCAATGGGGAATTTAACGTTCGTGCTGGTTTATTAGGCTCGGATGAACTTGCCGAAATTGCCACTGCTTTTGATCGCATGGCGGTGGGTATTCAGGAAAATACCAAAGCTTTGCGTCGCCAAAATGCCACCTTAAAAGCACAGCAAGAATCAGCGCTAGATGGCATTTTAATTATTGATGAAAACCGCAAAGTTGTCTCTTATAATCAACAATTTTGTCAGTTATGGCAGATTACTCCAGAGATTGTAGAAAATGGCGATCGCCAAATCTTAGAATACACCCTTGCGAGTCTAGCTGACCCTGAAGAATTTTTGGAAAAGGTCGAGTATTTATATCAGCATCCGGAACTAGCTAGCCGTGATGAAATAACTTTTAAAGATGGACGGATTTTTGATCGCTACTCTACTAGCGTCATGTCTTCTAGTGGGGAAATTTACGGTAGAATTTGGTACTTCCGGGATATTAGTAATATTAGGCAATCGGAAGCAGAAATTAAACGAGTACAAAGATTTCTGACTTCGATTATCGAAAATATTCCTAACATGATTTTTGTCAAAGATGCCAAAGACCTCAAGTTTGTGCAAATCAATAAAGCAGGTGAGGAACTATTAGGTTATTCCCGAGAAGATTTACTCGGTAAGAACGATTATGATTTCTTCCGTAAAGAAGAAGCTGATTTCTTTACTAGTAAAGATAGAGATATCATCGCTTCCGGTGGGATTTTAGATATTCCTGAAGAAGCAATTAAAACTAGAAATTACGGTACCAGAATTTTACATACTAAGAAGTTACCAATTTTTGATAACACAGGTAACCCACAATATATAATGGGCATCTCGGAGGATATTACCGAGCGCAAACAGGCAGAAATCGAATTACAGCAAGCAAAAGAAGCAGCAGAAGCAGCAACTCAAGCCAAAAGTGATTTCCTCGCCAATATGAGCCATGAAATCCGCACGCCGATGAATGCGGTGATTGGGATGACGGGGATTTTGTTAGATACAAACCTAACTCCAGAACAACAAGATGCTGTAGAGACAATTCGCTCCAGTGGGGAAATTTTACTGTCCTTAATTAATGACATTTTAGATTTCTCCAAAATTGAATCAGGCAAATTGGAACTAGAAGCAGAACCGTTTGACTTGGTAAACTGCCTGAAAGAATCTATCGCTTTACTAGCCAATAGTGCCGCAGCTAAAGGATTAGAAATTAGCTACCATTTTGCTGCAGATGTACCCAAAACTATTGTTGGGGATGTAACTCGCCTACGTCAGATTTTAGTAAATTTATTGAGTAATGCTATTAAATTTACTCACAATGGCAGCGTCAATGTCACAGTTACAGCCCAAATGAGGAATTTACCAGTTGGTTCTGCTGATGTGCCTTATCAACTCAATTTTGCTGTGCGTGATACAGGAATTGGTATTCCCCCAGAGAAACTGAATCGCTTATTTCAATCCTTCAGTCAAGTAGATTCTTCCACAACTCGCCGCTATGGTGGTACAGGTTTAGGATTAGCTATCAGCCGTCAACTCAGCGAATTGATGGGCGGTAAGATGTGGGTGGAAAGTCAGCAAGGAGAGGGATCTACTTTTTATTTCACCATCGTCGCCCCTGTTGCTTCCTCTGTCGCCACAACAGAAACTAATGAACAATTAACTGCTACCCCAAAAACTACCCAGTTACATCAATCGCACTCAGTCAATTCTGCGATCGCAGAATCATCTGCTCTGAGAATCCTGCTAGCAGAAGATCATCCAGTGAATCAGAAACTTGCAGTATTGATGCTGAAACAACTGGGGTATCGCGCCGATGTTGTGAGTAACGGCGTAGAAGTTTTAGCAGCTTTGCAGAAGTTGCCTTATGACGTAATTTTAATGGATGTGCAAATGCCAGAAATGAGCGGCATTGAAGCCACTCAGGTGATTTGTTCTCAGTATCCCGCCGATTCTCGCCCGCGAATTATCGCCATGACAGCCCGGGCGCTACAAGGTGACAAAGAAGAATGTCTCAGCGCCGGGATGGATGATTACATTACCAAACCCATCCGCATTCAAGCGCTGGCTCAAGCTTTAAGCCGATGTGTACCAACAGCAGCAAGTAATGGCACTTCCCAAAAGCCACCGCAAAAAGATATTGCAGAGGTAGAATTAGCAGTAATTAATACCAAGGCTTTGCAACAGATTCAGCAAATTGCCGCCAAAGATGGTAAGAGATTCCTTATAGAAATGATTGATTGCTATTTAGAAGATTCCCCACTACTGCTGCAACAAATCAAAATAGCTGTTGCTCAAGGAGATGGCAAGACTTTATATCGCCTAGCCCATAGCTGGAAATCAAGTAGCGACTATTTAGGAGCCACTAAGTTAGCAAATCTCTGTCGCGAACTAGAAGCGATCGTCTCTACCGGAAGCACAAACTTTAAAGATAAAATACAGCATTTAGAAACTGAATTTGCCAAAGTCCAAGCAGCATTGCAGCAAGAGAGGGGAAAGTGTCTGAGGTAATGGGTAATGGGTAATGGGTAATGGGTAATGGGTAATTTGTTACTTATTAAAGAAGCCAGAAGAATTGGGGGATTCTCCCCCAAACCCCCGATTGGGTGACGGTTGCGTCCCCCAAACCCCCTCCAAAATGATTGATCTGTTTTTTTTGAGTAATACCAATTTGAAAAAAGAATGCTACAGGTTGTAGGGGCACGGCACGCCG
>NZ_JACJQJ010000157.1 GCF_014696615.1 Nostoc linckia FACHB-104
TGAGGACACCATGCTCATTACCACTATATTGTTTTCTGACTATTTCTATTTCTTCAGAATACCTTTTATCTAAAACGCTATCATCAAATATTATGTAACCAAATCTAGTATCTCATCTGAAATCAATTACGAATTACGAATTACGAACTACGAATTATTATGGAATCCCCCATCGAAAGATTTAAACTTTCTCAAACCGCCAAAGACCAACTACTCAAACTGCGCCGCAGCACCAAAATTGACCAATGGAATATATTATGTCGTTGGGCATTTTGTCGTTCTCTTGCAGAACCCACACCACCTTCCCCTGTACCCATCCCCCAAGATAGTAATGTGGAATTAACCTGGCGCGTTTTTGGTGGCGATATGTCCGATATTCTCCTCCTCGCCCTCAAGCAACGCTGTCACAATGACGGTTACGCCACTGATAAAGAAACCCTAGCCACCCAATTTCGCTTGCATTTACATCGGGGAATTGGTTACTTAGCTGGCGATCCAAATATCAAGAAAATTGAAGATTTAATGGAACTAGCGCTAAAAGGTTGACAAAATAATTTGTAACAGATGCTCCGCAATTCGTAATTTCAATTCTTAATTACGAATTACGAATTACGAATTAAGAATTACAAATTATTATTATGGAGAGCTATGTAGAAATTGAGCGTCATCGAGCTGCGATCGCCCGTACTGATATCTCTCGTCCAGTACGATTAGCGATAGAATGGTCAATCCTCAATCAGGACACCAGTTTCTTTGACTACGGTTGCGGCTATGGCGGCGATATCCAGCGCGTGGCAAATTTAGGTTATACGAGCGCCGGCTGGGACCCTTATTATTATCCTGATGAGCAAATTACCGCCGCCGATGTTGTCAATTTAGGTTATGTCCTCAATGTTATCGAAGATACTCAAGAACGCCGGGAAAGCTTAATTAAAGCTTGGGAACTTACTCGTAAAGTCCTAATAGTCGCTGCACAGGTTTTAATTAACGCCCCAAGTAAAACACAAATAGCTTACAGCGATGGTATTGTTACCCGGCGCAATACTTTTCAGAAATATTACGAGCAAGAAGAACTTAAAAGTTACATTGATGAGGTACTGAATGTAGATGCTGTACCCGTAGCTTTAGGTGTTTATTTTGTTTTTCGAGATGAAGCTGAAAAAGAAAGTTTCAAAGCCATCCGCTTCTTTTCTCGCACTTCTACGCCCAGAGTTCGCATTCCCAGCAAGCGCTTTGAAGATTATCAAGAACTTCTGGCACCATTGATGGCTTTTTTTACCCAACGCGGGAGATTACCAGTCAAAGGAGAATTGAGCAATGAACAGGAATTACTGAGTGAATTTGGTAACTTCCGCCGTGCCTTTAGCGTAGTATTGCAAGCTACCGATGAAGCCGAATGGGATGCGATCGCCTATCGTCGTTCTCTAGATATCCAAGTTTATCTCGCCCTCACCCACTTTGAGCAACGCCCCTCATGGCAGAAAATCGCTCCAGAAATTCGTCATGACATCAAAGCCTTTTTTGGTAACTACGAAGAAGCTTGTGGAGTCGCCGATCAAAAACTGTTTAGCTTAGGACAACCCAGAGTAGTACAAACAGCTTGCGAAAAAAGCAAAATTGGTAAACATACCCGTGGGGCTTTATATGTTCATGTTTCCGCCCTTGCAGAACTCGATGCTTTACTGCGAATCTATGAAGGCTGCGCCAGCCGAACTATTGGGCGTGTAGATGGTGCTACTTTAATCAAATTTTGCACCGACAAACCGCAAATTTGCTATCTGTTTTATCCAGAATTCGACACAGACCCCCACCCTGCCTTAAAAGCCAGTATCATTATTGACTTCCTTACCTTAAGAATTTCTCACCGCGACTACGAAACCCGAACAAATCCCCCAATTTTGCACCGTAAAGAAACCTTTGTGACACCAAACTATCCACTCTACGAAGAATTTGCAAAACTTACCCAGCAAGAACAGCAACTAGGACTACTCCAGCAAAAAAGCGAAATTGGCACCCGTGAAGGCTGGGAAAAATGTCTCGCTGCACACAAGGTAGAAATTAGGGGGCATGAAGTTTATCAAGTGTAATTGGGGCATTGGGCATGGGGCATTGGGCATGGGGCATTGGTAATGGGTAATGGGGTAATGGGTAATGGGGTAATGGTTAATGGGTAATGGATATTTCTCCCCTGCTTCCTCATCCCCAGTCAACAGTCAACAGTCAACAGTCAACAGTCAACACTTTCCCGATTTGCGTGAAATCCTCTAGTAATGGCAAGATAACTGCAATTCGCAACCGGTGAGGAGATACCGAAACTTAACTATGAATCCACTGCGATCGCTATTGGATGTTTTTGGTAGCCGCAAGATGGCGGCTTTATTGTTTCTGGGGTTTTCATCCGGTTTACCGTTGCTATTAATCGGTAATACTTTGAAAGCTTGGATGACTGTGGAACAGGTGAATTTGGCTGCCATTGGCTGGTTTAGCCTTGCTAGTTTGCCTTATTCGTTAAAATTTTTGTGGTCGCCGTTTCTCGACCGATTCACGATGCCATTTTTGGGACGACGGCGGGGTTGGTTAGTGGTGACGCAGCTGGCTTTAACAGTAGCGATCGCAATTATGGCATTCCAACAACCCAAACAAGCATTACAGCTGCTAGCCATTAACGCTATAGTTATTGCTTTTTTGAGCGCGACCCAAGATATTGCTGCTGATGCTTACCGCACTGACGTTTTAGAAAAACTGGAAATGGGGGCTGGGGCAGCAGTTTTCATTTTGGGATATCGGATTGCTCTGTTAGTTGCTGGTGCTTTAGCATTGATACTTGCCGATAGAATCCCTTGGTCATCTGTTTATTTATTGATGGCAGGTACGATGGTATTGGGAATTTTTGCGACTTTATTTGCACCAGAACCAGAAGCAATTAGCCCTCCCGCTTCGTTAACTGATGCCGTTATTTTACCCTTTAGCGAATTTTTCCAGCGTCGAGGAGTCATTCAAGGCTTTTTGGTTTTATTGTTCATTACCCTTTACAAGCTGGGTGATGCTTTACTGAGCAATATGACCACCCCGTTTTTGCTGCAAGTTGGCTTTACTAAAACCGATATTGGGGCAATTCAGGTAGGTATGGGGTTAATTGCTACGATTGTAGGGGCACTGGCAGGCGGTGCAATTTTGAGTAGAATTGGCATCAACCGTTCGCTTTGGGTATTTGGCATTCTACAGGCGGTGAGTAATTTTGCTTACTTATCTCTCGCTTACACAGGGAAAAACTACCAAGCTATGGTCTTAGCCATCAACATCGAACAGTTCTGTGGTGGCTTAGGAACAGCAGCTTTTGTGGCATTTTTAATGAGTCTGTGTAACCAGAAGTTTTCGGCGACTCAGTATGCCTTGCTTTCTAGCCTGATGGCTGTCAGCCGTGATATTCTCGCATCTCCCGGTGGGGCGATCGCACAAAACACAGGTTGGCCGCTATTTTTCATCATTACTATCGTTGCTGCTGTGCCAGGATTATTGCTATTACCAATATTTGCCCCCTGGAACCCTCAACCAGTGGCAATTACAAGACCAGGACTTGAGGAAGAAGAAGAGGATGTATGGGGAACCAAGTAGTGATTATTGTCGGCACGTTTATCCTTTTGGTTACTGGCCTACTATTAGGCTACGTTCTCTCACAGTTGGTTTTGCAATTTTTGCCCTTTAACCTGCTCACCTTTCTGGGAACACTCAGCCTAATTTTAATTTTTGGCACACTGTACTATGTTCTATTTTGGCAATTGCGCCGACAACAGGTACAGTCATTCACTAACTTCAATAGCGAGATTTCAAACCAAACAGCCGAAGAATTTCTCGCTCATAACGATCTCAAAAATAATCTGGTTGCTAGGCTAGATGGCGATATAGACACTGCTGAACGCTTAATTGAACAAGCTAGGCAGAATTATCCAGGTATGTCTGAGAATTGGTATGTTGAAAGAGTAATTGATGACTTGGATCGCGATCGCCGGTAATTTCTGCCCGATAACTTTTTGTGAGTTATCCCCTGAACATCGCTAAAATAAACCAAGAAAACTTTACAAATCTCCACAACTGAGTTCGTAGACATTACCTTGCTCCTTCACATACATATATGGCTATTTTTCGTCAATACATCGCCCCTTTGCTTGTAGTACTAGTATTTGTCCTCGCCCTTGTAGCAGTTAGTGCGAGGATATTTTTACCTTCCGATATGGCTGCACCTGCGCCTATTGAAGAGGTAGGGGTAATTTTGTCGAGTATCCAAAGTGCCTAACCAACTGTTACCAGGGTACAATATCCGCCTCGGTTCCAGCTTAGATCGAGCGCTACTGGTAAAGTTCATGCAACGCAGTTACCAGGATATCTTTCCCCTGGCGGATTTTTCCCATCTCGCGCAAACAGTCGAGCAATACTTCTCTAGTAAAACCCCCTTGTGGTGGGTAGAAGAAGCAGAGGGAGCGGAGGAAGCAGAGGAAGCAGAGGGAGAAAAGAAAATATTTTCCCCCTCATCCCCCTTATCCCCCGTTGCTTGCTTAT
Source organism: Nostoc linckia FACHB-104 (assembly GCF_014696615.1). GTDB lineage: Bacteria > Cyanobacteriota > Cyanobacteriia > Cyanobacteriales > Nostocaceae > Aulosira > Aulosira linckia_A. The sequence goes on from NZ_JACJQJ010000157.1 coordinate 4,558, forward strand.
GGGTGGGAAATGCTATCGATCAAGTCACTGGGACTCGTCATGCCCACATTTTTCTGCTTTACGTTTTGCCAGAATATCGGCGGCGAGGTATTGGTACAGCCTTGATGAAGTATGTCGAAAATTGGGCAATTCAAAGAGGCGATCGCCAACTTGGTTTACAAGTATTTCAATCTAACCAACCAGCATTGAATCTTTATCATCAACTTGGTTATCAAACCCAATCCCTGTGGATGGTAAAATCACTCAGTATGGAAAAATAGGCTGGAATTACTCAAATAGCAGTCAAGAGTCACAGAGACGCGATTAATTGCGTCTGTACAAAAGTCAAAAGTCAAAAGTCCAAATTTTTTGGATTATTGACCATTAACACACTTTACGAAAAAATATGACAATTGCTTAAGCCCTAATAAACTAGTAGAAAATTCCTATTTTTGAATTTTGACTTTGAATTTTGAATTTTTAATTCCCCTCTTGGGGTTTGCCTTCTTGCACTATTATGTATGACGAAGACGACCTAAGCCTACTTGATATAGAAGACGAGCTAGAAAGTCCCTTGGATCGAATGGAGCCGTTAACTGCTGAGTCAGAAGTGGCAAAACCAGATCCCGATGTGATGCTAGTTCTCTTAGAAAATGACCAACCGCAGCAAAGAATGCTAGCGGCACGTGCTTTTTGTGACATCGAAGATGCACGTGCGACTCCCCATCTCATCCGGCTGTTAACTGATACTTGCCCGTTAGTGCGGGTGAGTGCAGCCTATGCTATCGGACGCAATCCCAGTAAAGATGCAGTAGAGCCGTTAATTAACCAACTCAACCGAGATTGGAACGGCTATGTCCGCAAAGGTGTAGTTTGGGCTTTAGGAAACTGCCGCGATCGCCGTTCCTTAGCCCCCTTAACTGATGCTTTAATAACTGATATTTCCGCAGTGCGTTTGTGGGCGGCTAGTGCCTTAGCACAGATGGCAGAAGTCGGTTATGAGGCAGTTTTAGGCGCAATCCCACCACTAATTGAAGCCTTAGTGAAAGACCCCGTAGCCGCAGTCCGGAGTAACTGCGCTTGGACAATTGGGCAATTGTGCCGCGAACTTCCATCTAACATCGTTTACGCCACAGCTATCGACGCTTTAATTCAAGCCTTTGCTGAAGACAAAGATTTAGGCGTGAGAGAAGACGCTAAAGCTTCTCTATTAGGTGTAGGTGATCCCCGTGGTTTGCAGTTAATCGAAACCTTAGAACAAGAAGGTTGGTTTTAATAAACTAGGAACTAGGGACTAGTGTTTCTTCTATTCATGGTGATGGCGCACCGCCTGTGCGGTTATTCTTAACACCAATAAATATCTTAGTTTTGCGTAATTTTGACCGCAAAATAGCAAATGCGATCGCTGAAATCACAAGTGCGATCGCATTTGCTATAAATGCTGATATTTTTCGTAGGGCTTGCTGAAAAAGTCTTAATACCAATTCAAATAATGTTTGCGACACATCAGTATATTCTAGAGGGCAAGGCAGTGCCTTGCCCCTACAATCTGTCACATTCTTTTTTCAAATTGGTATAAGTAGTTAAACAAAATTAATTACACAAAGTCATTGCGAATGGAGCGGAGCGGAATGTAGCAATCGCAAGGGTTGGGATTGCTTCTCTTCGAGACGCTTCGCGAACGCTGTACTCGCAATGACTGTAATTAATTTTGCGTGGTTACTTATCGCTCAATACAGTTCAGTTAAGAAAATTAATTGACAACAAAACCTAAAAACTAGTTATTCAACAAAAAACTCAACAATAATTTTGGAGGGGGTTTGGGGGACGC
>NZ_JACJQJ010000158.1 GCF_014696615.1 Nostoc linckia FACHB-104
TTTGGACTCTTGAACGCCAGTTGCTTCAAGTCGGCAAAGCCGCCCAACGCACTGGCTCCTTTTGACAACCTGAGTGCGAAATACACAATTTAAATGCGTAACAGTGCGTCTCACAGCCCAAGAACCCGATCGCAACTTTCTGGTATAGATTGGAGAAGTACGCCGCTTGCAAAACTGCCCAAGGGATAGGATGGTTGTGATGAAGAGTAAAAATCCAGTCGCCTACGCTTTAGTTTTACACAGCGTGATTCTGTTCTCTCCTTGGCTGCTATCTTCGCAAGCTAGCGCCCAAACTCCTCCATCTGTAGCCCCAGTTGTGACTCCTGCTCCGGTATTATCAAATCAGGAGCGAGAAGAATTAGCTAGACTGCGTGCAGAAAAGCAAATTCGAGATGCAGCCCAATTTGATGTTGAGCGGAATTTTAGTCGTACAACCATGCTATTTAACGTTTGGTTAGTTTTATTAAGCTTGTTTCCCGTAGCGGTGATTGCTTTATTTTGGCTGTTACGACGGGTAGCCATCCGCGAAATTGTCGGTCAAGCTATGTCACAGCTAGAAGGAGTAGAAAATGCCCAAAATCAGCTAACTCTGGTGAAGCAAGAAGCGGAAAATGCTATTCAAGAAGTTAAAAAAATTACTCAAGAGTTAAGCCAAGAGACGGAAACTCTGCAACAAAGGCTGAAAGCTGAACAAGAAAATATATCTTTAATTACTTCTGAGTTTGTGGGTAAAAAAGAAAGTATCCTCAATCAAATAGACTCAGAAATTAATATTATTCAAAATAAATTAGCAAATTTAGATTCAGAGATTACTGCTCAAGTAGCGCAATGGCAATCTGATGCTGTGGGGAATTTAGGTAAAATAGAATCTGATTTAGCAGAACAATTATCTACACTGGTATTAAGGGTAGAACAACGAAAAGATATAACTATTGAAAGTTTAGAGAAATCTCGCTTAGAATTTAATTCTTATTTATCGGGATTGCAATCTGATACGCAAAAAGAGAAGGATACAGTTGTTGAGAGTTTAGGCAATTTACAAGCAGATTTCACGCAACAAATCTCAGGATTGCAGACAGATGCTCAACAGCATAAAGATGTAACTTTAGCTAATATTTCAGAATTAGAAAATTTATTAAAATCGCAACTATCAGAGTTACAGGTCAATTCTCAACAAAATATAGATACAACTTTAGCTAATATTGCAGAATTAGAAAATTCCTTAAAATCTCAAGTATCGGGATTACAGGCGGAGATTACCCAACAGAAAGAGCAAATTTTTGCAGATTTACAAAAATTGCAATCAGAGTTTGCCAATAAATTAGCAGAATTACAAGCAGATGCGGAAAATCAAAAAACGCTAATTATTGAGAACTTAGAAAATTCTGGCTCGGAATTTACTTCGCAATTCTCGGAATTACAGTTAAATGCTCAAGAACAGAAAATTCTGATTTTAGGAAAACTAGAAGAATTAGAAAGAAATTTTGTATCGCAACTTTCAGAGTTGCAATTAGATGCACAACAACGGAAAGATTCCATTGTAGAAGAACTAACAGAAATTAGGCAGCCAACAATTCCAGAGGAAATTGCACCGGAAGTTGAGGAAGAAATTCCAGAACCGCTACCAGTAGCAGAATCTGTAGAGGAATATATTGCAGAGGGAGATGTGCTGTTTAATGAAAAGCGCTATGAAGATGCGATCGCACTTTATCAGCAAGCTGTGAAAATCCAGCCGAGTAATCCTGTAGCTTGGTTTAAACAAGGTTTAACTCTCGCCAGGTTGAAGCGCTATCAAGATGCGATCGCTTCCTATGATACCGCTTTAAAAATCAATCCCGAATATCACCAAGCTTGGTGCGATCGCGGTGTCGCCTTTGGGAACTTACGCAAACATCAACAGGCTTTTGTCTCCTTTAATCAAGCCACCAAAGTCAAGCCAGACGATCCAGTGGCTTGGATGAATCGCGGTTTAGCGTTGATTGAATTAGAAGAATACGACGAAGCGATCGCATCTTTTGACAAAGCCATCGAAATTAAACCAGCGCCGAAAGTTTGGGATAAACGCGGCTATTGTTTAGTGCGCTTGGGAAGAGATGACGATGCGATCGCTTCTTTTGATCGCGCATTAGAATTGCAGCCAAATTATGCCAGTGCTTATTACAATAAAGCCGTCTGTTATGCATTCCAAAGAAATGTAGAATTTGCTTTAGATAATCTCCGCCAAGCGATGAGATTAAATCCCCGATATCAAGAAGAAGCAGCGACAGATATCGATTTTGATGATATCGCACGTGAGCCAGCCTTTAGGGAGTTGCTTGGTTTATAGGCAAGGGGGCAGGGGGACAAGGGGACAAGGAGACAAGGGGACAAGGGGACAAGGAGACAGGGGGAAATAAGCTATGCCCAATGCCCAATGCCCAATGCCCCATGCCCAAGATGTATACTTAAAAACAGCCCTTCCCAACCCCGGCAATGACTGTTAAACCGCAGAAAATTCTGATATTAGCCGCAAATCCTAGCAATACATCACGATTGCGCCTTGATCAAGAATTGCGTGATATCAAGGAAGGCTTGCAAAGGTCGCTAAATCGAGAGAACTTTGACTTACGGTATGATTTAGCAGTCCGTCCCAGGGATATTCGTCGTGCTATTTTGGATTATCGACCGAATATTATCCACTTTTCTGGGCATGGATCGGGGATACAAGGACTAAGCTTTGAGGATGAAACCGGAGAAGCACAGCTAGTTACGGGTGAAGCATTAGCTGGGTTGTTTGGACAGTTTTCTAAACAAGTAGAATGTGTGCTGTTGAATGCTTGTTACTCCAAAGTTCAAGCTGAGGCTATTTCCCAACAGATTAATTATGTAATTGGGATGAATGATGCAATCGAGGATAAAGCCGCGATTGAGTTTGTTGTGGGTTTTTACGATGCGCTCATAGCTTATAATCCTGAATATGATGAAGGTGCGCCTGTAGAGTTTGCTTTTAATATTGCGCGGAATGCAATACAGTTAGCTGGTGTCTCTGGCGAGTTGATTCCTGAACTTAAAAAAAATCCTAATCTTGTAGATAAGATAGCTAATTCACCTGTTGTGGAAAAACGTACTAATATACAAATCTCTGGACGCACTAAAATTTTGATTTGCCAAAGGTTGACGCAAGACTGGCAAGATTTAGCAGATTATTTTGAGATTAAACCACACGAACGTATTGGTTTTAGACAGGGACGAGAACCCCAAGGTATTTGGGAGTGGTTAGAGCAAAGAAATCGACTTGATGAATTAGAGTCAGCTTTGGCTGCGATTGGGCGAGATGATTTAGCCGACGAGTTAAAAAAAAAGTAGTTGATGATGTTGAACCTGAAACATCACATTTAGGTCAACTCATCGGTAATGTACCAGAGTTACCACCGCACTTTTTACCCCGTGAAGAAGAACTTGCACCATTAAAACAGAAAGTATTATCTTCAACAAAGCAACCCGTGGGGATTACAGGGAAAAGTCGGCGTGTGGGTGTGCAAGGAATGGGCGGAATTGGTAAAACAGTCTTAGCTACAGCCTTAGCGCGGGATGAAGAAGTTAGAAAGGCGTTTCCTGATGGGGTGTTGTGGGTAACATTTGGACAAACGCCCCAAATTTTAACTTGGCAATCCTATCTGGCTTCGGCGTTGGGTGAGAAACAAGCGGCTTTTACTGAGGTGGGATTGGCGAAAGCGCGGTTGCGAGAGTTGTTTGCACAGAAAGCTTGCTTGCTGATTTTGGATGATATCTGGCGTTTGGATGATGCGACAGCGTTTGATGTGTTGGGGGAACGCTGTCAAATGTTAGTTACTACCCGTGATGGGGCGATAGTGACGGGGTTGGGCGGGGAAGAGTATCAGCTGGCAATTTTAGGTGAACAACAGGCGTTAGAACTGTTGGCAGATTGGGCAAATCAATCTGTAGAGGAGTTACCGACGACAGCAAAACAGGTAGCAAGGGAATGTGGGTATTTGCCATTGGCACTTTCCCTGAATGGCGCAATGGTAAGGGATGGAACACCGTGGTCAGATTTGTTAGAAGCACTAAGAGAAGCTGATTTAGAGTTTTTTGAACATCTTCATGGCAGCATCTTGAAATCAATTAAGATTAGCATTGAGGCACTGCCAGAACAAGAAGCACAAAACTATTTGCAACTAGCAGTTTTCCCAGAAGATACACCTGTACCGGAAGCCGCTATTGTCAAAATTTGGACGCATGGCAACAGATTAACCGAACGTAATGCTCGTAAATTACTGACGAATCTAGCGCGCAAAGCCTTACTCCGCACTACAGGGGAAGCGCCCCAACGACAAATAGAACTGCATGACTTGCAATACCTTTACTTGCGGGGTGCAGTGTCAAATTTACAGGAATTGCACGCCCAGCTTTTAAATGCTTACAGCGAAAAATACCCCCAAGGCTGGCATAGTTTAGAAAATGACGGTTATATCTGGCAAAATTTAGCCTATCATTTGCTGGCTGGGGGAAGGGAAGGAGAATTACAACAACTGTTGTGTGATTTTCGCTGGTTGCAGGCGAAGTTGGAGAACATCAATATTAATGCTTTGATAGCAGATTATGATTTTTTGCCGAAAGATGAGAATTTACAGTTAATTCAAGGTGCGTTGAGGCTGTCGGCACATATTTTAAATGAGGATAAACAGCAATTGCCACAGCAATTATTAGGGCGGTTGCTGGGTTTTGAAAGGTCAGAAATTCAGGCATTGTTAACGCAGGCGCAGCAATGCAAAACCCCTGGCTTGCTTCCCCAAACAGCAAGCTTAACTCCTGCTGGCGGTTTCTTAGTGCGTACCCTGGTGGGTCATAGTGACTATGTAAATGCAGTCGCTCTCACAAGAGATGGCAATTACATGATTTCTGGTTCCGCTGACAAAACTCTCAAAGTCTGGAATTGGCAAACAGGGGAAGAACTGTGTACCCTCAATGGTCATAGTTCCTGGGTTCAGGCGCTCGCTCTGACTCTAGATGGCAAGTATGTGATTTCTGGTTCCCTTGACAGAACCCTCAAAGTCTGGAATTGGCAAACTGGGGAAGAACTGCGTACCCTCAATGGTCATAGTTACTCGGTTAAAGCGCTCGCCCTGACTCCAGATGGCAAGTATGTGATTTCTGGTTCCCATGACAACACCCTCAAAGTCTGGAATTGGCAAACTGAGGAAGAACTGCGTACCCTCAATGGTCATAGTTACTCTGTAAATGCGCTCGCCCTCACTCCAGATGGCAAGTATGTGATTTCTGGTTCTGTTGACAACACCCTCAAAGTCTGGAATTGGCAAACAGGGGAAGAACTGCGTACCCTCAATGGTCATAGTTCCTATGTAAATGCGATCGCCCTCACCCCTGATGGCAAGTATGTGATTTCTGGTTCATATGACAAGACCCTCAAAGTCTGGAATTGGCAAACTGGGGAAGAACTGCGTACCCTCAATGGTCATAGTTACTCGGTAGAAGCGCTCGCCCTGACTCCAGATGGCAAGTATGTGATTTCTGGTTCATATGACAAGACCCTCAAAGTCTGGAATTGGCAAACTGGGGAGGTAATCGCCAGTTTCATAGGGGAAAGTCCAATATATTGCTGTGCTGTTGCTCCTGATGGGGTGAGAGTTGTTGCTGGTGATGCATCAGGACGGGTGTATTTTTTGCGGTTACAAACCACACAAAAGTAATTCGTAATTAGGAAATAGGGATTTTGTTTGAGTCAGTTGTGGCGAATGGGGATAATATGGAGTCCGGTTAGGCAATTGTCATGGCAAGCCAAGCAAAACAAGCCGCGAATTGTGCTATTCCTTGTTTTAATTTCCTTCCCATCACCATGACTGTTGCTAATTCACTCATCAGTTGCCATCAAAGTGCGGTCGTTCTTGCTCATTTTCTCAGCTTTCAAGCAAAAAGCCGCAACGTTCAAGATAAAAGCCGCAATTTGCCGCATCAAAGCCGCAATGTTGAGGATAAAAGGCGCAACGTTCAAGATAAAAGCTGCAACGTTGAGGCTAAAAGGCACAACTTCCAAGATAAAAACTGCAATGTTCGAGATAAAAGCTGCAAGCTTCAGGCTTTGAACTCCAATCTTCAGGCTTTGAGGTGCAAATTCCGCCTTCTGAAGGTCAACAGTTGGTTATTTTTCTCGGTTAATCACGCAATTGATCCCCCCTACCCCCCTTCTATGCATTATAAACATCTTTCTTAATAAGAAAATTGACAAAAAAGAGTAGTTGTGTGTGAGAAAAAGTAGGTAAAAAAATCACCAGTGAGTAGAGAAAAT
>NZ_JACJQJ010000159.1 GCF_014696615.1 Nostoc linckia FACHB-104
AACTAAAACGCCCAAGTATTCTTATGTGCTTGGTTTGATTTGAATTGTCACGGGGTAAGGCGCAGCCCTACCCGCTCTTTGTGCCAGTTGCGTAAGTCCTGTTAGATTGTGGGTAAGGTAATTCCCAAATATCTCGCTGTATATGTTCTTGTTCTACTAATAACTGAATATCAGGTGGTAACTGGGTATATTGACCAAATGACCAAGGTTCACCATTTGATAATTCCTTTTCTATGCCATGAAACATAATGTTTACCTGAGTTATGAATAAGTTATGATTGCAGATATTTATGTCAATGTATCAGCAACTTTTTGCTAAGATGCGCTCGTCTCTTGAGACACAGATAGTAATTTTTGCGATCGCTCTCATTCTGCCTGGGCATCTTTGTTAACAATGCTTTCATCAAAATTGATCGTAGTTGCATAAGTTTTACATTACTGTTTGATATGAAACTTCCAGAATTTTTGTGATTTTGGCTCTCCTAGACTAGTTATATAAAATCAATACTTGATATCAATTTAAATCCTTGCATATTCAGGAATTCAAGATTTATAAAGTATATTTTTATTAATTTTTTTCTGTTTAAGCAAAACATAGTTATAGCGAATATTTAGGCATTTTTTAGTATTAATTTATCAACCAAAGTCTGGGAGAACCGTGATTTTTTACAAGCAGCAGAGAAAATCTACAGACGTTAAAAATTCAAAATTCGCGCATTAAAGACATTTTCAGTCGGGGATTTAAACCCCCACTCATTGGACTAACTTTAGATGAAAGGGTCTTAAAGCCTTAAATGTACGATAAATTTGACATTTTAGATTTGTGATAGTGCAGCGTAAAGCCTTCTGGTGCGTCGGCTACGCCCTAAGCGAAGCTATGCCGTAGGCTTTACGCTTAGAGCAAGTCCACGAGCGTCTTTTGGATTTCAATTTAAAATCTAAAATCCATCAATTGTTTACAATGCCACATACCTATTACTCCAATAAATCTGGTTCTTCGCGGACAATTCTGTTATAAAGTGGTTGGAAACTAAACCAGCCAGCCGCATGAGTTCCAACTTGGCTATGGGTTAAAGTCGCAATTTCATGGTCAATAGAAATTGGTTTACCTGCTGCTTCAGCTAAAAGTTGTGCTTGAGCCGATCGCTCAAATGTGATATACCACCAAGCAGCTTCATCTACTGTTCTTCCTACTGTCAAAAAGCCATGATTGCGAAGAATGACAGCTTTTTTCTCTCCTAATGATTCAGCAATTCTTTTACCTTCAGACGTATCTAAGACTACACCCTTATAGTCATCAAATATGCTGTGGTCTTGATAAAAAGCACAAGCATCTTGAGTTAAGGGGTCAAGTAGACGACCTAAACTTGACCAAGATTTCCCATGTAGAGAATGGGCGTGTGCAGCCGCAATTACATCAGGTCGGGCTTCATGTACTTGGGAGTGAATAGCAAAGGCGGCGCGATTAACAGCCGCATCGCCTTTAACTACTTCGCCTTCTCTATCAACCAAAATTAAATCAGAAACACGGATATGACCGAAGTATGTTCCTAGAGGATTTACCCAAAAATGGTCAGTAAATTCTGGGTCGCGGGCGGTAATATGGCCTGCGATTCCTTCACTGAAACCAAAACGCCCAAATAAGCGAAATGCCGCCGCCAGACGTTGCTTGCGGTAAAGGCGTTCATCTTCAACTTTTGCAAAAACTGGTGGTTGGGGTCTATCAAATCTCGGCATAGTCTTCCCCTTGTTCTTTATAAATTTTCTTTGTCAGGTGCATTGGAATATCCAGAACGAAAAGACTTAACGCTTTTTGCTTCTGGGTTATAGTGGTGTCGCAAAATGTTACCAGTATCATTTCCCATCACATGAATGGAGATAGAGGGAGTAAATACTGTTGTCGCTTTGACAGAATGAATATCTCCATCTGGCGGTAAGAGACGATAAATATCACCAACCTTTACTTTATAAGTACCGAGGTTTTGTAACTGCGCTCGTCCTTCAACATCACCGTTATCTAAGCGACGGTAGATAGTTTCTTCTTGTCTGCCTTTATACAAACCTACCAGTCCCCAAGACAAATGATCGTGTACAGGTGTAATCGAATTAGGCGGAATTACTAAGCTAAAGATGGTCAGCGAACGATCCTGAGAACGATATAGCAACCATTGTCCAATTCCACCACCTAAAGCGCTATGGTGATTTGGCTGGGCGAATTGTTCTGGTAACCAATCTTGTTTGATTAGAAGCGTTGCAAAATGGGGTTCTAGGGTATTGAGAGTTTCTTGGCGATTACCTTCTGTGTGAGAGATAATTTCTTTAGCGATCGCCACAAACTCACGTAAGTCAGGACTATCAATAAACCATTCGTCTGTTGCTAAGGATTCGAGAATAGTTGTATGAGTCATAAAATTCCAGATTTGTAATTTAACTTTTGGGATTAAGACTTACGCATTTTTGTCATTGGGCATTTGTCCTCCTTGTCCCCCTTCCCTTCCCTACCTCGTTGCAGTAGTTCCTAAAGGACATACCGAAGCAGCAATATCTACTCGTTTAGGAAGAATTTTTTGCTCTAGTAGCCAGTCAGCGGTTTTCTGAAGCTTGCTAATATCATCAGCATTGGGAAAGACGTAAGACTCTGGGCCGCGATTCTTAGTTGCTTGCTTGGCTACAGCTTGCGAAACTTTGAGTTCCTTCACCATAAAATCTGCGGCTGCATCAGAATGCTGATTCAACCATTCACCATCTTGGCTCAAAGCTGTTAGCGCAGATTTAATTGCTACAGGATTATCCTTCGCTGCATCACCGCGCACAACCATAACGCCGTAGGTTGGTGCAGGATGTGTAGTCGTGATTCGCCGCGCTTTATGTTCTAATTCAGCAATGGAAATATAAGGTTCCCAAACTGCCCAACCATCAACCGAACCTTGGTATAGCGCTGGCGCAGCATCATTTGGCGATAGATAAACTCGTTGGACTTTATCTTTGGATATATTTTCTTTTTCTAAGACTTTTAATAACAGGTATTCACCTGCACCCCCTTGATTAACTGCCACTTTTTTACCTACTAAATCCGCAGGTTTACGGATAGAAGAATCGCCGCGAACTAAAATGGCACTACCCAAGGAATCTGGTTTAGGGCGCTGTACAGAACCTATACATAGTGGTTGTCCAGAAGCAATTCCTGAGATGGTAGGAATATCACCGCAACCACCTATGTCTGCACGATTACCATTAAGGGCAGCTAGTAGCGTTGCACAACGATCAAATGGCCCAGTCCATTCAACTTTAATATTTTGCGTTGTGAGCTGCTTTTCTAGGTCGCCGCGCTGACGCGAAATGGGAATAATCCCGCCTTTTTGGTATCCTAAGCGAACTACGTTGCTTTTTTGGGGATTTTGATTGCTACTAACAACCTGTGAGGCAGAATTGGAGTTAGCTGGCGGATTCACAGCCGTTTTTTGACTGCAAGCAGTAACCATCAAACTCAGATATGCAACAGCAAGTAAAAAACCACGGTTAGAATACGCTTGTTTATAGCGAAAGTTATGCTCTTGTAAATAATTCACCACAATTTATTCCTTCATCTCAATTGTGAGAGTTGAAGCAGCAGCCGTATTTGTTTAATTTGAGAGGCGAAGCCTAATCTACTTAAAACCGATAAATATATCGTAGATTAAAATCAAGCATACCATCTTTTTGATGGACTATATAAGTTCAAGCCAAGATTTTTTTTGATTTACGGCATTGCCATAAGCAGAAATCTTTGAATATAAAGGTTTTTGTGAATTACTTGAGTCAATACTACAAGGGATAGTGTTTTGAACTCAAAATAGCTTTTGGGAAAAGGTTAAAGGTTAAGGATGAAAGGTTGTTTCTTTCCCTTGAAGCATTCCCCTTTTTCCCCCTAAGCGAAGAGTATTGGCACTTGGGTATAAGGTATTATGGCTAGTAGGTGAATCAAACCAGCATTGCTGGTGAATCAATATTCACGCAAAATTTTCACCTATGTTACCTACCCATTGACCCTACCTCTTTTGCGGAATCAGGGTTGGCGAAATAAGTATATTTTACAAATATTAAAAAAATATGTAGTTTTTTGAATATCTATTTTTTTTTGATTCCTGCTTCAATGTGCTTGAACAGAAAATTTTATACTCTTTTAAGATGATGAGAGAAAAAACATAAATTTTCCTCTCATACCATCTTTTAGATAGGAAAATTTTGACTGGTAAAAAGCAGATGTAAATAATGTTTTTACCAGTCAATATCTCAAGATTAGATATCCCAATCGATCCCAGGTTAATACTCAGTACGCATCACCGTAAAAGGGGGTCGGAAATATTGAGGTTTGACGTTGGCTAGAACGAAATTAAACCCAACTAACTAATGATTGAATTCCCTACCATTTTGTAGTCTTTTGTAGTTAATTGCATAATGCAGTCACATCGATAAATGGAGATAAAAACAGCTGATATCTCTATTTATACTTATACCTGAGTCGTTATCAATTAATAATTCTCTCAATAATTAAATTTGAGAAAATGTGCGTTTTCTCAAATTTACTCTGCAATATAAAAAGTCAAAGCTTGTCTAAGTTACATCAGACTCAATCTTGGGCTATCGCCTCTCAGTTTTTCAATTATTAACAAATTTCCTCCTATAGTGAGGTAGTAATTATGACAACCTTGTCAGTTTCACAAAAGTCAGGAAGTATTCAATTAGCTGAACTGGCTAAAGACACTATTGTGGCTTTAATCATTCAAGTGACTGGTTTAGTTTTGATATATCTCCTGCAAATATTTCTGGCGCAATGGATGGGAAGAACTGAATATGGCATTTATGAATATGTCATGTCTTGGTCATTATTGTTAGCAGTTCCCGCAGAATTAGGTTTACCAACTACAGTTTTGCGTTTGCTTCCTGAATACCGAGTTAAGCAGGAATGGGGACGTTTGCAAGGTTTAGTTCGTGGTTGTTGGTTACTCGTATTTTCCAACAGTTTACTGTTGATTATCTGCGCTACTGGGACAATTTTAGTTATTAATTATCACCATAGTTTTGTCTATGCAACTCCTCTGCTGTTGGGGATGGGATTAGTCTTACTACAGAGTTTGGCTAGGTTTCAGCAAGAAACAGGTAGGGCGATGGAAGATATTCTTGTAGCCTTCATTCCATCACAAATTATCTGGCCTGTTTTGGTGCTGGGTGGTGGATTTGTATTTATGCAAAGCCAGCATTCTCTGACTAGCTTAACAATGATTGCGATCGCCACGGTTATGTTTATCGTAATTGTGGTGTCTCAACTATACTTGTTGTGGAAAAAGTTACACAGTGATTTTGAAAGCGCAGCGCCAGTTTATGCTTACCGTGAGTGGTTAAATATTGCTGTAATTTTGTTAATTCAACAAGCATCTTTTGGGATTTTAAGCCAAACAGATACAGTGATGATTGGTTCCTTTATTGGGCCAGAAGCAGCTGGTATTTACAACGCAGCTGTGAAAACAGCCGCCTGGACAAGCTTTGTTCTACAAATTGTGAATATGGTTGCTGCACCTGTATTTACAACTTTGTATACCAAAGGCGATATCCCAGAATTACAAAAGGTAGTTTCTTGCGTGACTAATTGGATTTTCTGGCCGACTGTCGCCATGACATTATTACTAATGACCTTTACTCAACCAATACTCAATCTGTTTGGTGCAGGTTTTATTGAAGCAAGTTTGTCCCTAAAAATTCTCATTATGGGACAGATGGTAAATGCTTTATGTGGTTCAGTTGGGATTTTAATGATTATGACTGGACATCAAACTAAATCCTTACCTGTAATTGTTGTTAGTGCCTTACTTAATATAGTCTTGAATGCGATATTAATCCCCATATTCAATATTACTGGGGCTGCTATAGCAACAAGTTTCACCATGATTGTCTGGAATATTTGGCTAGGCGCATTGGTTGTTAAATATGTTGGTGTACGTCCTTCAATTTTCTACACTCTGTTTGATAGAGGAAATGAAACAGTAACGTAAGGAACAGCAATTAAAGCAAACTTTGTAGAGTTTTGGGGGAAAGGAGAAAGGTTAAAGGTTTTTCTTTTCCCTTGATTTTCATAAGAGACCATTTATAAAGTAAATCTTAAGTAGGGTGTGTTACGGCTATGAAAGGATTTGGGACACAGAGACAATGGAATGTAGCCGTAACGCACCGCCGCATGGATGATGCGTTAGGCGCTAGGATAGTTATTTCGTGACAAATCATCTTGGAAACCAGCGCCTAACGCATCCTACAATAA
>NZ_JACJQJ010000016.1 GCF_014696615.1 Nostoc linckia FACHB-104
GGTTTTTTGGACTCTTGACATTTGAACGCCAGTTCACTCAACGGAAGGAACCTCCGCACGTGACTGGCTCCCCTGGACAAACCTAAACGAAAAAAATATGACACTTGCGTAAGTCCTATTTATTTACTTTTCTAAGCGTACTGCATACCACTGTAAATATTTACCAGGCCCTAAATCCAACTCACAGCTTGTATCGATTAAATATTGAACTTGAGCTTCTACCCCATCAATTTTTTGCACATCAGGTGGTAAATCTCCAAAATCGATTTGTTGCATAACTAACTTAAGCTTTTCTAATAACTCTGAGGCAGTTAAAAATTGTTCTGGTTGATTTGTTTCCAAGACAACATAATTATCTTGCAAATACATTAATGGATCAGGCATTGAGTTTACTGGGGTTTTTTCAACAGTTGATTTTTTGTAGAACCGTAATAGAAGCTAATGAAGCTTTAATCTGTGTTATTTCATCTTTAATTTTATTTTAGTTGAGCCACGTAATAGCGCTCGTTAAAAGTGAGTCATATTTTTCAAGATATCATCCTACTTCCTGCCAACATCACAAAATAGGAAAGTGCCTCTTAAGCAATCTATAGCGCTAGGCTCACCCCTTCATCCTCATAAATTATTACCTAGCGAATATCACACAAGCTGTTGATCTGCGATCGCTTACTACAGATGGGTTTTCTTTGATGTTGCTTAAGTATTTACACGTAAATTTATAGGAAAAATTGTAAATATATTGAGGTTTACTATCTATTTTTTTTTCAGCAATATCATGATAAAAAACTCTAAAAATATAATCTAAGTAATTAGAACCTTGAATAATAGGGATTTTCAGGATTTATATTGATATTTTTTTCTCAGTACATTTTATTGTTTGCCAATAAATGCTGAGTGCTAAAAAATACTGTATAACTAAAAAAGAGGGTGAATATTAGAAGTTTTCCCGGAAATGGCAATTCGACTTCAGGACTAGGGAAATATAAATAGTACGCCTAATGTGAATTAGAAACACCTCTTATGCCATAAGGGTTTCTAGATTAGTCCAAAATTCTTGTTTTGTGACTAGCTACGAAATTATAAGGGTTTCAAGACTTAATTCTCATTAAACGTCAAAAATACATTTCTGACTATATCCTTAACTGGACAAGCAGATTGCAATTGCCTTTGTGTTTTCAATAAATTGTCTATGCAACCTAGTAATCTACTGTTTGCTTGGCTGAGAATCATTGAGTGTCCTACGCACCAACAGCAGGATACCTTGCGGCTAAAAGCCTTGGTATCGATATGGAAGCAGGCATTCCTAGCTTCTAGTAAGACAGCCTTTTTTCGTGTTTATCTGCAAACTCACTACTTGAACCGATTATCTCATCCAAAATTTGCATTACTGAGCATCCGGCAAACTAGTACATCAAGAAGCAGAACCTAACCTGTTTCTCACAATCCAGCACGAACCAGAACACTATCGCTCACAGGCGATTTAGTTCAGGGGGCCAGTTTTTCCAAGTTCGCCTTTAGCGATACTTTTATTTTCTGTGGAACGCAACTCATGTCAGGCATAAGCCCATTTCCTCTTTCTAAGCAACCGCCACTAATTTTAGTAGCTGATGATGACAAGACCATGCGAGTGCTGTTGCGTAAAGCTATGGAACAAGAAGGCTATCGGGTAGTTGAAGTCAATGATGGCCAACAGTGTCTAGACGCTTACGATACTATCAAACCGGATATAGTCTTGCTAGATGCAGTCATGCCTGTCATGGATGGCTTTACCTGTTGTAAGCAATTGCTCAAGATTGCTAGAAATAACTTGATGTCAGCACTAGCAAGTTTTGATACAGATTCTGCTCTTGGCAATACAGTGATTTCTAAATTATGGGAGCGGACTCCCATATTGATGATTACTTGCTTAGATGATGAAGATTCTGTCAATCGTGCTTTTGAAGCCGGAGCGATGGATTACATAACTAAACCTATTCACTGGGCAGTGTTACGCCAGCGTTTGCGACGGCTATTGCAACAGGCACAAGTATATAAACAATTAGAAGCGGCAAACCAAGCATTGCAGCATATCGCCAATGTTGATGGTTTAACAGGATTGGCTAATCGTCGCCGTTTTGATGATTATTTAAATACTCAATGGATTAATTTAGCGCAAGAGGAAGCACCTCTATCATTAATTTTATGTGATATCGACTTTTTTAAACTTTACAATGATAAATATGGTCACCCAGCTGGAGATGTATGTCTACAAAAAGTGGGTGCTGTATTAAGTCATACCGCCCAGAAAAATCAGGATTTAGTAGCACGTTATGGCGGTGAAGAATTTGCCGTGGTTATGCCTCATACCCATGCGTTTGGTGCAGTTCACGTTGCTGCTGCAATGCAAGCTGGAGTGAGAAATTTACAAATCACTCATGCAGGTTCAGAGGTTAGCCAATATGTCACATTAAGCATGGGTGTAGCGACTGTTATACCTACTTGGGAATCTTCTCCTGGAGATTTAATTGTGACAGCTGATAAGGCGCTTTATCAAGCAAAGGCAGAAGGACGCAATCGTATTATCCTCAAATGATTAATCAATAACGAGTGTGTCAATCCTAGGCTTTGACTCTAGGATTTTGCTTTTAAATTTTAATTTAACAATAAAATTTTAATCATCAGTTTTAAGTTTAACAGCGTAAATATTTCAATAATATTTCAATTACTAATAACCAATTTTCCAAAATTTAGCAACAGATCCAAACTCAAAAAAACCTTGCTACATATGGTTTTCTTAATTTTGAATTGGTATAAGATGATGAGGTGGGGATGCAAAATTTTGCATCCTTACAGATGCTTGATATAGCATAAACATTTGTTGACTTGGTATTAGATGAAGAACCTTGAGCGAAAAATTTAAAATTGGACATCTTAAGCCTTTTACACAAGCCCAAGTTTAAAAGGAAAGGCTCAATAAAAAATACAAAATGGTATGACTAAGAGGGATAAACTGGCAAGGTGAAGTGAAACCATGCTCCACCATTAGGGACAGAGTCTACCCAAATCTGACCATAGTGTGCCCGAATAATCCGTTGGCATACGCAAAGACCAATACCATAACCTTCTGTACCTTCATCTCGTTGTAAACGGAAGTGGTTTTCAAAAATGCGATCGCGGTTTTCGTAAGGAATTCCTGGGCCAGTATCACCAATACTAATTTGCACTTTTTGGGTAGTGCGGTGCAGTCCTGTAACGCTAATTTTGCCACCAGCAGGCGTATATTTAATAGCATTATCCAACAGGTTGATCAACACCTGGTGAATGCGCTCTGGATCGGCATAAACATAGGGCAAGTCTTGGGGAACATCTGTTTCTATCTGTTGAGATTTGGCAGTGTAGCGATCGCGCAATTCTTCCAATACATTGAAACAGAGTTTGCCGATTTCCATTTTTTGGGGTACTATTGGTAACTCTGTATCATTGCCCCTACCTACTTGCAAAAGATCCGTAATCATACGGTCAATTGTTTTAGTTTGAGTCCGGGCTTGCTTGAGTAAGTGCGCCGTCATTGCTGGTTTGAGGCGCTGGAATTGACCAGTTTCGATATTGTAGTTAGATTGAAGAGTTTCTATTGCGATCGCAGCAGCAGTTAAAGGATTACGGAGGTCATGGGCCAGCACAGAGATTACCCTGTCTTTAAATTGCAACTGCTCGTGAAGTTTCTCTTGTTCCTGTTTCAAACGAAAAATTTCGTCAGACAGGCGTATAAGTTCGGCAGAAACAGCAACGGAACTAATTGTAGATTTGGGTGTGACTACTCGACTATTGTCCTCTAGACGTTCTTGTAAATCTTCCTGTAATTTTAAATAGGCATCGACAGAAGCTTGCCAGCGAGGCCACCAATTTTTTAGTTGACCGATTATATTACTACCAGCAATAATTTGCCTGGGTTCCGGGTGGATTTTGACTAAGGCTGGCGTTGCCACTAATTTAAAGTGTTCCGCCAAATAAGGTTGTTGTCCTACATCAATGATTTGAAGTTCAAACTGATACCCAGCCTGTAATTCTTTTAAGTAAGCACGTATTCGCTGTACCTGTTGTCGGGACTTGGGCCGTCCATCAACAAACAGCAACAGCTGGAGTGGAGCCTCAGAATAGATCGGCTGATCTTGGGAAACTGGCATGTAATCGTGTTTCAGCACTGGTAACAACCCGGCGGCGCTTGACAGAAAGTTTAAGATGGACTGACGCTGGTCGATGGTCGTTCTTTCTTTTAAATTTAATATCTATTTTAGATTTTTCCTACACCTATCAGTCCTGCATTTTTCAGATGAGACACATCTTTTTCAGCTTTTTGCTACCTTTTTCCTTGGTTTCTGTTCCTAATAACCTTTCGAGCCTTAATGATCGCTCTGTATTATCAGCGAATCTAAATCTAGCGGCAGTACCGGCAAATGAAAGCTTTTATACTACAGCCAGCCGAATGGTACAGCAACAGATTGATTTGATTGCCCGCATTGAACAGGCTATTACTACGCCCGATGCTAATCGGATGCGTTCTGTTCAAGGGCAATTAAATGTCTACACCAAGTTTGTAGACGCTTTTCTCAACCGTCAATACAAAAGCCCCAAAACTTTATGTATGTCTAGAGTTGACGTTACGGAGAACTTGTCTTTTTTAGCCGAGCCATTAACTGAGTCACAAATAAAAATTTACTGCTCTTTGTATACTTCTAACCAAGAATTATTAAAACTTACCCCAGTACTAGATCGGTTATTATCCCGACGAGGGGAATTAAGCTTAGTCAGACCACTACCTTTAGTATCGGGAGAACGACAATCAGATTCTGTGCTAGCGATTGTGCCGATGCAACTTCCTCATCTGGATAAGCTGGCGACACCTTTTGCCACACAAGAACCAAATTTATTTTCACCTCCACTACCTATTATCGGTAGAACTGCGAAAACTGCAATAGCAGATTATGTACCCCTTGTACAACCCGCGATCGCACCTCCTCCGGAAGCGCTGACAATTTTGGCAGATGCCAAGAAATATTTGACCGCAGCCCAGGTGGAATTCCCCTTAAAAAATCAATTTACTAAGCCTCAGGAAACTTCTGCGGTACTTGACCACTTTAGCTACGACATCGATCCCCAAGAACCTCAAATTTACGCTGCGTTTTTGAAATTGCCTCGTACTGGCATTTTCCGCGTTTTACCTAATTCGGCTTACCAGCGTGCGCTTAATACTATCGAAAACCGCTTGGCACCTACTGTTAGTGAACGCTATCCTTTCCCTTTGTTGGGTGATCATCAAGGCGGATTTAATCCCAGTCTAGCACTTCAACTAGTTGGCGATCGCTTTGGTTTCAGACATCAAGGTGTAGATTACAGCTTCATGGTGGATTTGGGCGATATTCCCCTGACCAAGTTAGATTCTCAGTTGCAAACTGTGGCCAAACCCACAAGAGAATTTTTTCTCAAATACCAACCGCCTAAGCAATTAGATGCTTTACAAATGGAACGGCGACGCTTGTTGACCGGTAAAGACCAGAACTGGAATTTAAATCAAGTGATTTTGGCTAGCGCTAAAGCGCAATTAAATCATACCTACTTAGTGCGATCGCTACAATTTCAGTTACCAGACATCATTTTGAACAATAGAAAACTTACACCCCAAGAACGGCAATATTTAGGGCAAGCCACACAACTACACAGTAGTGATATCCTTCTAGCCTTTCGCCCTGTTCGTCGTCGTTCTGATGGCAGTTACACTGTGCTGTGGCGAGTTTTAAATCAGTTTCCCTCACCCCAAATTAATGACTTGGACAAATACAGCAGCAATTGATGATAGCTGTAACATTTTGTAATTCTAAATCTTGGCTCAGTATTTTTGCTGGTGACATTGATATTAATAATGACTAAAAATTTAATCAAAGATATAATTTGTTCCTAAATTTTTGGTCATTAAAATTATGATTAATTTTAGCGTGGCTATATGTACATTTAATGGCGAAAAACGTTTACCTGATGTTTTAGATAAGCTCAAAGATTGTTGTGCATATACCGCGCAGTTAGGTATAGAGACTGAACCAATAAATTGGGAAATACTTGTTATTGATAACAATAGCAAAGATAATACAGCCAAAGTAGTTCAAGAATATCAAGCAAATTGGCCTGCTGCTTATGCACTTAAATATTACTTAGAAACGCAGCAAGGATTAAGCTATGCGCGAGAGCGTGCTATCCAAGAAGCAGAAGGTTCATTGATCGGGTTTCTCGATGATGATAATTTACCAACTCCTAATTGGGTAGCATCTGCCTATAATTTTGGCAAAAATCATCCTCAAGCCGGGGCTTATGGTGGCAGAATTTACGGAGATTATGAAGTTACACCACCTCATAACTTCGATAGGATTAGTCTATTTTTAGCTATAGGTGGTAGTAGTAGAACTATTTGCTATTCTGCACCAGAAAACAGCTTGTACTTTAAAAAAGTTCTGCCTGCAGGTGCAGGATTAGTAGTACGTAAACAAGCCTGGATCGAAAATGTTCCTAAAACTCTCTTTTTCCACGGTCGAGTAAATGGTTCATTGGTCACTGCTGAAGATATAGAAGCATTAACTCATATAAAAAAAGCAGGTTGGGAAATTTGGCATAACGCCGAGATGGAAATTTATCACCGGATTCCTAAGCAGCGTTTAGAAAAAGAATATTTGTTTAAATTAATGCGTGGTATAGGATTAAGCCGACATTACACGCGGATGCTAGATTTACAAATTTGGCAGCAACCTTTTGTTTCTCTAGCTTATATGGCTAACGATATCCGCAAAATAGTTCTCCATTGGTTCAAATACCGCTTAGTTCTAAAAACTGATGTTGTAGCTGCTTGCGAGTTGGAACTTTTAATTGGAGCTTTTCTTAGCCCCTTTTATATTTATAAAAGATATTTATTAAATTTTACTAATAATTAAACCCCAACTTTCTAGAATTTCGCTGGGACAAGATGATTATAAAAATTATTTTAATAAGTTAATTTAACTATGCAACTTCAGCCGGAAACAGCTTCAACAATTAAGAATATCGCCCAGGATAGCAGTGATGATAATTCTCTAGTTAAGCGTATTAGTAGAGTCTTCATTATTGCCTATAAAGAATCTACTCAGGAGTTAGAAGAATTATTAACAAATCAAGGGTTTAGCAGCGAAGTTCTCAGACAGGAACGCAAAACAGAATATCAAAGCTACTCTCGGAGTTATCTTTGTCTTTTGAATCATCGCACAGCTTGGGAAAGGGCGATTAAAGAAACTCAACCAACGATGATTATTGAGGCAGACTTTGTACCAGTAGTTAATTTTGGCAAGCTGCCTTTACCCTTTAATCCTCACCAAAGTAATGTAGGAATTAGTTGGCTATACACTTGTGCTCCACAAATATATTACGTTTCACCTGATGGTTATGCTGAAGGCTTTTCTGCCTCAACTGTAGCTTATATTGTCACTCCTGAAAGTGCCAGATTCTTAATAGAACTTGCTGAAGAAATTCGCACCCAGGTAGGAGAGACTAACTATTCAAGTTGGGACTCAACTATTGATAGTTTTCTCCGACGTAAAGGTCTGAAAAACTATATTCCTTGGCGGAACTATGGCGAACATGGAGGATTACCAAATCCAGAGCATCATAAGAATAATCTCAGCAAAACTCATCGTGCTGATGTCCTCTACGGTAAACTTGCCTTCATGCCCTTGTATGTTGTCAAAAATAGTAAACTCAATTTGTTTGGGGTAAGATTTTGGGCAAGGCTTAAGGGCATTGCTCGTTTGGGAACTGGACGCTTTCTGCGAGTGAAAGTTATCCAAGGTTCTAACTTTCCTCTGCGGCTACTCCGGTTTGCAATTTTGAGACAGTTAACAAGGAATTTTTAACAAAAATAACAGGGTATAGGGAAATCCCCACCCAATACTGCTCGGTTAAGGATTTTCAACTCGGAATTTGGTTTGGGGAAATGGTGAAAGGGTAAGGGTTAAAGGTTTTTTCTTGCCCCTTTACCCCTTCCCCTTTTGTCCATAATCGACAAGTATTGAATCCCCACATCAATAATCAAATCTTAAAAATCTTCTCCGTGAAATTTCATACTCAAATTTGAACTGGAGTTCACAGTCTGCGCTAGGGTAGGAATTGACACTAGATTTGTGATTTCCTGTGCTGCCTTGTAAACGTCCGGCTATATTTCTGAGTTTGGCTGTTTTACTCACTTCTTTAACAGCCTGCGCTAACAGTCCCACTGCTCAAAACCTTGAGCAGTCTTTGGCGGCTGATCCTCAGTTGCAAAATAACCCAGTTGTGTTTGGAGAAGCTAAGGATAGCCAACAGCAAGCACAGCAGAACGAATCAACAGTTAAATTACCAACTGATTTTCCGCAAGATATTCCTTTATATCCCAACGCTAAATTAGAAGCAGTTACACCACCTAGCGGTACAGAAAACAGCACATCCACTCGCTGGCTAACTTCTGACCCCAGCAATTTTATTGCCAACTTCTACCGCGAACAATTGCAGGCTAACAATTGGCAGATTTTACAACAACCGACAGATGATTTATCAGGCGTTTTTGAGGCGCGTCGCAATGATTTGCAGGTGAAAGTTTCTATTCAAGCTCAATCAGTAACTAACCCTACACCAAATCAACCACAAACAGCCACCCAATTACTGATTGAGTATCTTCCTGCAGCTACAGCCACTGCACAACCTACACCAACTACTAATCCTAGCGAAACTACTACCACCACAACGTCTAACAATATTCCCCAACCTGGTAATCCAGAATTTATTGGCCCTATACTACCTGCAAACGTGGCGACACAGCCAGCAAATACATCTAATAGCCAACAGGTGGCGACAGTTACCGGGGAAGCTCAAGAATTTAGCGATTTGAATAAAGTACCTCAAGAACTGCGGCAACACATTCAAGATTTAGCAAAATTAGGAGTTTTATCTCCAGACTCTTCAGTTAATAAGAGCAACTCCAATACTACAGGCAATCAATTTGCGCCTAGTAAAACCATAACTCGTAGGGAATATGCGCGTTGGCTAGTGGCGGCTAATAATGCTATGTATGCTAATAATCCAGCTAAACAAATTCGCTTAGTAGCGGAAAGCGCTCAACCTGCTTTTAGTGATGTGTCTGCCAAAGACTCTGATTTTTCTGTGATTCAAGGATTAGCAGAAGCCGGATTAATTCCTAGTTCTTTATCTGGGGATACCACAGCAGTTTTATTCCGTCCTGACGCACCGCTAACAAGGGAGCAGTTACTACTGTGGAAATTACCTTTAGATACTCGCCAAGCTTTACCATCAGCGAATTTAGAGGTGGTGAGGCAAACTTGGGGTTTCCAAGATGCAGGGAAAATTGACCCGAAAGCTTTAAGAGCTGTGGTAGCTGATTACCAAAATGGCGAACAATCAAATATTCGCCGTGTATTTGGCTATACAACCCTATTCCAACCGAAAAAACCAGTTACTCGCGCTGAGGCGGCGGCAGCTTTGTGGTACTTCGGTATTCAGGGTGAAGGAATATCGGCTGTTGATGCTTTGAAGTTAAAGCGTCCACAAAGTTGATACTTGAGCGCCGATTCACGTCTTACTTAAGTAAGGTGGCTTACTTTATCATCTGGACTACAAACTGTACTGATATTTGGCATGAAAGTCTAAAAATTTTTTGTAAAAAAAATGTATACCGTATATAAAAATTCAGTGAATTTAGGCACTTACAGCATTTTTAGCTTATATTTTGGAAGTAATAAAAATTTTAGATTGTCTCATTAAAAACATGTAAATGAGTTCGAATACTTAAGGTCAAAGCTGGATTTTGCCAAACTTCAAACCCATGCCAGTAAATC
Organism: Nostoc linckia FACHB-104; assembly: GCF_014696615.1. Taxonomy (GTDB): domain Bacteria; phylum Cyanobacteriota; class Cyanobacteriia; order Cyanobacteriales; family Nostocaceae; genus Aulosira; species Aulosira linckia_A. The sequence goes on from NZ_JACJQJ010000016.1 coordinate 9,879, forward strand.
TATTGAGAAACTTGGCATTTTTTTATTAAGACGTACCAAATTATAACCAGAGTTGCACGATCATGAAAAAACGCTTTGTCGCAGCAGGCTTTATTCTTTTCTCTTTTATGTTGCCATTGAAAGCAACTGCTGCACAATTTAGTGGGATTTACGTATTTGGGGACAGTCTTTCAGATGCAGGTAATGTATACAACTCTACTATAGACCCCAATACAGGGATAGGATTTCCGCCACCGCCTTACTCTGACGGAAACTTTTCCAATGGGCCGATTTGGATAGATGAGCTTGCTAAGAAACTGCAATTAGATAGTTCTCCTACTCTTTATACTGATGTTGCCAAGGGTGCTGCGCCGAAAAACGGCATTAACTATGCTTTTGGTGGAGCTACTAGCATAGATAAAAATACTATTTCGCCGCTTTTACCTGGCTTTCAACAGCAGATAGCAGCATTTACAACGCCACTTTTTCCAACTAAAAATGCTGACTCAAACGCACTTTATGTATTGTGGACTGGTGCGAATGATTATTTACCTACGAATGCTGATCCCAATTATTTCAAACCTTTTACCGATCCGAAAACGACAATTGACAGTTTAAAAATAGCGATCGCATCTCTAGCTGATGTGGGCGCTAAAAATATTCTGGTAGTTAACTTACCCGATTTAGGCCAGCTACCTCGCGCTAACAATCTCGATCCTACTTTTCCTTTACCTCCAGAAACCCCTGCCACACAAGTTTCCCAAGCTCTCACAGATTTGACTAAAGAGCATAACTCTGATTTATCAGATGCGATCGCTGATTTAAATAAAGTCCTAAATCCGGATGTGAAACTCATGAGTCTGGATGTTAGTTCTGTATTGGCAGACATCATCTATGACACAGAGAAGATGAAGGGGGTCAAATATGGTTTCAAAGAAGTTGACAAACCTTGCCTAGTTGATCCGTCTTGTGCAGCTAACCCAAGCATCCAAAATCAATATTTCTTTTGGGATGGGCTTCATCCCACAACTGCTGCTCATAAAATCTTAGGTGATTACGCCTTTCAGCAAATTGAAAAATCAATCCAGCCAGTCCCCGAACCCTCTACAGCATTGGGGACTGTGGCTATCGGTGCTTTTGGTGCAGCAGCCTTACTCAAGCGCAAACGCAAACAATCACTGCTTAAGACAGTAAGTCTGGTTCCTGCTGGACAATCAACTCATACAAAGGTTGAAAGCTAAACCAGCCTAAATCATGCCCTCCCACTTGCTGATGTGCCAAGCTAGCTGACTCTGGCCTAATCAGGTGAGGTTTACCAGCAGCCTCAGCGAGTAACTGGGCTTGACAAGAACGCTCCATTGTGATGAACCACCAAGCAGTTTCATCAACTGAGTGACCGACTGTTAATAAGCCATGATTCTTCAGAATTATGGCTTTATTTTGGCCTAAAGTTTCGGCAATTCGCTTACCTTCGGCAACTTCGAGAACTACTCCTGTATAGTCATCAAATAGACTATGGTCTTGGTAGAAAGCACAAGCATCTTGGGTTAAGGGGTCAAGTAGACGACCGAGACTAGACCAACTTTTACCATAAACAGAATGGGCGTGAGCTGCAGCTACTACGTCAGGACGCGCTGCATGGATTTGGGAATGAATTGCAAAAGCTGCGCCATTGATGGGGCGATCGCCTTCGACAATTTCGCCTGTCTGGTTTACTAAAATCAAGTCGCTCACGCGAATTAAACCGAAGTGTTTTCCTAAAGGATTAACCCAAAATTGATCGGGATTTTCTGGATCGCGGACAGTGATATGACCTGCAATACCTTCATCAAATCCAAAGCGGGCGAATAGTCGGAAGGCTGCTGCTAGGCGTTGCTTGCGATGCAGACGTTCTTCTTTTACAGAAGCAAAGGTAGGCTGCTGAAAAAAGTTTGGCTTGGCCCTGGATATTGCTTGCATTTTGACCTTTGAATATGTGATTGTCCGTAAAAATCTTTATACTTAATTGTTAGCTTAAAATCATAGCTCTATGTGGGATTACGAGCATTTATTCAAAATTATTGAAGAATTAGTGATGCACCATTCTCCCAGTGGTGTGGAAACTGAAATTAACCAATTTTTACTGCAAGAATTTGCCAAACTGGGTGTAGAAGTATGGAGCGATCGCGCTGATAATATCATTGCCAAAATTCCTGGTAAAAATCCTGACAGAGCAATTGCGATTACTGCTCACAAAGACGAAATTGGTGCGATTGTCAAAACTATTGGCGATGAGGGACGTGTAGAAGTCCGCAAACTCGGTGGTTCTTACCCGTGGATTTACGGTGAAGGTGTTGTAGATTTATTGGGCGATGCCGAAACTATTAGCGGTATTCTCAGTTTTGGTTCTCGTCATGTTTCCCATGAATCGCCCCAAAAAGTCCAGCAGGAAGATACTAGCATCAAGTGGGAAAATGCTTGGATTGAAACCAAATGTACCACCACCGAATTAGAAGCAGCTGGGATTCGTCCCGGAACGCGAATGGTAGTTGGTAAACACCGCAAGCGCCCCATTAGATTAAAGGATCACATCGCCAGTTACACTCTGGATAATAAAGCTTCTGTGGCGATTCTGCTGGCACTAGCGCAACAACTCAAACAACCAGCAGTAGATGTTTATTTAGTCGCCTCAGCCAAAGAAGAAGTAGGAGCAATAGGAGCCCTATTTTTCACCCAAAATCAGGTATTGGATGCGTTGATTGCTTTAGAAATTTGTCCTTTATCTAGCGAATATCCGATTGAAGATGGTAAAAGCCCGGTAATTCTCTCTCAAGATGCCTACGGTATATATGATGAGGCATTGAATGGGCAACTATGCCATTGTGCGAAGCAGATAGAGATACCAGTACAGCTTACAATTCTCAGTCAGTTTGGTAGCGATGCTTCAATTGCCATGAAATTTGGCCATGTAGGACGTGCTGCTTGCTTGGCATTTCCGGCTCAAAACACTCATGGGTATGAAATTGCTCATTTAGGCGCGATCGCTAACTGCATATCTTTACTGCAAAACTTTTGTGAAAATTATCCTGCTTGACTATGTCGGCTTGAGTGAGCGCGATCGCATAAATTCCACCATTTATGCAATACTCCAAAAGCAACAATTTTTTCTTTTAAAGCAAATACCTGATTTTTTATGATTTTTTACCCTAGGAAGACAGGATATTTAGACGGTATAAATTTATAGTGAGTACGTCAGTTTCCAGTAGGGTTAACGCATTTTCTTGCCAAACTTGTTTCCATCAAGGATTAACTTTACTCAATGTCAATATTGGGTATAATTACAATCCTTATGTATACAACCTCTAGAGTTGAGATTCGTTAGCCCTGCTGTTTTTGTTTTATTAAAATAAATTTTTTTTTCATTACTTGGCTAGATTTTATTATCAATTTAATTAAAAATTAAAAATTAATAAATAGGAGAAAACATATTGGGTAACAAAAATGATTTTCTCTATGTCCGTAGTCGCTACTATGGACAAATTAAGCCTGAAAATCTAGCTTTCAATGCTAATTTGCAAGAATTTAACCAGCGTGTTAGCTATATCTCTATCTTAGTCACTAGTGGAAAAATACCTCCCTATGAAGCTTACCAACAGATCAAGGCTCTTTGGAAGGTACTCAAGCTGAGGAAAAAACAATTAAAAATTGGCAAATAAATTCCAGAGCCAGAATGTTTTTCTGAAGGTTTTTAGCTGAAATTTGAGAGTTTCTGAAACATAAATTCAGATTTTATTGATGTTCATACTTCTATAGGGTGAACGTCAACAAACTTTTGTATGAGACTTGAAGTTTACCCTAATTGGCTACAAAGTTCATTTATAGGGTTTCTTAGTCTAGTGAAGTAAAAATTAATCAGTGTGTATCTGCGTTTATCCTCTTGCATTCCTGCGGAACGCTACGCGAACGGCGGTTAATTATTTTATGGCTGTACCTCACCAACATAGGAACCGCTATATGTCACACTTTACTTAATTAAAGCCGATGACGGGATTTGAACCCGTGGCCTGCTGATTACGAATCAGCTGCTCTACCACTGAGCCACATCGGCGTACACGATCCAAGATTGTAGCATATTTTTGACTCATGGTAGAACCAAATCCTAAAAGTCGCCTTAGCCCCGAACAATACGCCCGCCTCAAAGCTGAAATGGCAACACCTTACCGAGGCTTGCGAAAATTTATCTATGTCGCTTGTGGCGCGTCTGGGATGATTGGCGTGTTTATATTTTTTTTTAGACTACTGGCTGGGCGGGATGTCGATAGTAGTCTGTCTAACTTACTGCTGCAAATAGGAATTGTCGCGCTGATGGTATTTCTCTGGCGTTGGGAACAACAAAAGCAAAAACGCTCTTAAATTGATTAGATGTTCCTAAGTTTCGGGAACATCCATAATTTTTGAGATTAGCTTAAAGAAAAATAACAATTTTAGCCGCAAAGCCTCATCCTGAAGTACTCCTACTTCTTTATATCTCTTTATCATGTTTAAGTTAATTAACGATACTTGAAATTTTAAAATATAAAGTCAGAAAAAATAAAAAAAATCTTAGGAAATCAGAAAATACAAAATTTTCTGAGAAACTAAAAATTGTTGAAACGAGGTCAGCCAATATAAAGACCTTGAATATAAATAAGCGAATTTAAATCAGGGTCAGCTAAATTTTGAGACCCTAAATTTAAGTAAAATCACAAAAATAAAAGCGCTAAGACTGACAAATCGTTAGCTTGGCGCTTTTATTTTTGCGAATTCATAATTATAAGGAAATAAGCTCGTAGTCAGAAATAATATCCTAAATTCTAAGGCGCATTTTGTGTTATCTACGAACTTATCAACATTACATTCATGAACAGGCTACTAGCGGTTAATCACATCAATTCGGTATTAGAATAAATTCGTAGTTATCATACAAAAGCTGTATTTTTTAGCACTCAAATTACTGACTACGAACCGAGCAGAACTTTTGCGATCAACCACTAACATTCATCTATGGAACTTGCACTACATAAGAAGAGGGGATCGCTGGGGCGCGTCCAGCATTAACTAGTGCTTGGTAGACAAAAGCAGCAACTTCTGCCCTAGTAGCATCACGATTAGGATTAAGTTGCTTAACTGTGGGATAGTTAATCACTAGTTGCCGTGCTGTAGCAGCAGCAACTTGATTCAGTGCATATTTGGGAATCTGAGCAGCATCACTATAAAATGTGAGGATATTTTGATTATCCGCAGTTAACCCAAGACCACTAGCTAAAGCAACTAAAGCTTGCACTCGGGGAATTTGCTGCTGTGGTTTAAATGTACCATCAGGATATCCAGAGACAAATTGGCTTTGGTAAGCAGATTGGATAGCAGCGTAAGCCCAAAAATTACTTGGGACATCCTTAAAACTAATCGCTGGGCGTTTAGATGCTGGTGCCAAAGCTTTGGTGACAATAGTAGCGAATTGAGCGCGTGTTACCGGATCGTTTGGTTTAAAGGTGCCATCAGGAAAGCCAGCAATAATTTTTTGAGAGGACAAAGCTTCGATGTAGGCTTTTGCCCAGTAACCTGTGGGTACATCATTAAAGGCAGTAGCACCGCCAACATTGGCTGCCACAAAATCTACAGAACCAAAAATGCGCTTTTGATCGATATCATTGCCAACAGCAACAATCTGATTTTTGGTAGCATTATTTACGTCATAACGAGTGTTATTCCGAATGAGATTACCACCAGGACTTTCATTTGTACCCAAGTCTGGTGCAGCATTAACAGTTGCGACAACACCATCTCGCTTATTGTTCTGAATGATATTTTTACGTAGTATGGGTTTAGCTGTTTCTGATATGAAAAGACCGTCTTGATTTTGGATGATTTGATTTTCTGTAACTAAAGGTGTGGAAGTTCCACCAATTGCTAAACCAAAACCTGTATCCTGAAACAAGTTATTCCGAATCTCACCTTGGGCAGTTTTAGCTACAGAAACCCCATTGCCTTTGTTTTGAACAAAGATGTTGTTTTCGATTTTGGGATTCCCTGTTCCTGTGACAAACACACCTTCTCTAACACTGTTAGTAAAAGTGTTATTTGTAATCAGGGGATTAGTGGATTCAATCCATACGCCTGTACCCCGTTGATTGGGGTTGGTCACACTCACACCTGCGATCGTGGTGCTATTATCAGCCAGAATTGTAATATCCTGTCTGGCAAAGGTGCGGCTAGTGTAGTAACCTCCACCTGTAATTAATATCCCCTGACCTTTGGTGGCTTCATCACCTCGTAGAGTTACTCCTGCTTTGAGGATGAGTGGAAAAGTTTCGCCACTTTGTTGGTTATAAGTACCAGGAGCTAATTGAATGACTGTCCCAGCTTGGGCTTTGGTGAGGGCAAAAGTAATAGTTTTGAAAGCAGCAGCTTGTGTGGTACCAGCACCAGCTGTATCTGCGCCAGTGGCTGGGTTCACGTAAATAACAGTTGCAGCTGCTGGAGTTTGGGCTATCACAGTAGGAGTAATACCTGCTTGCCTAGTGGAATCGGCATTTACCACACCAGGTAATAGTGTTAAACCACTGGAAACCACTAAAACAGTACTAAGTCCAGTTCTGAATGGTAGATTAGATCTGAGAAGACTGCCAAAAATAGAGCGAAAACCTTTCGCTGGAATAATGTGAAAACCCCGATATTTCATTTTTGATGTCTGTGAAGTGCTGAATGAAGTTACCTTAACAATAAGGTGGTAGGTGACAGCTATTAAGCTGCCAAACCCATGCAAAACTATACCGGATCGTTAGCAATTGATCAGCTAAATTTCACAGATAAATTACAGAACTTATATTATTGATCGCAAAAAATTTTTGTAAAGCCACTTTCGAGAACTGATATCACTCGATAGCGGGTATAAATACATATTCAGCGCAGGATGCGCCACTAGAATTTGCAGAAATATTATTTACACCACAGCCAGCTTTTGGGAAATCAACAGATATGCGGTATCACTTTCTGAGCTTAGTGCAGATTTTGCTGTTAACAGTTACTACTCCTGTCTGGGCAGCAGAACAAGTAGTGCTAAACTACAAAGTTTTTCGGGAATCACTTTCAGTAGAGGAAATTTCGAGATTTGCCCAAACAGGAGAACTTTCTAGTTCTCTCAAAATAAATTTTGCTTTGGCGCGGCAAAACCCCAAAGCAGTACGTCAGTATTTAACGCAACCAGTGAAAGTAAACCCAGTGTTGTTAGATAGGGTTTTAAATACACCCATTGGTAACGTGATTTTGGATCAAATTAGTCAAGTAATTCACACACCGTCTCAAAAGGCAGACAGGCAAGCTTTACGTGCTGCTTTGGTGCTTTCTGCTAGGCAAGATAGCCAGATAACCCTAATCGAAATTCTGAAAAATTATCCCACATCAGAAGTGGAAGTTGACGGGGATCGGTTAGAAAGTGCCTACCGCCAACTCCGGCGCTTGCAGACGAACATAGAAAATTTGATAGGCGTTTAGTAAGCCAGTGTTTCTAAAGTTTCCCGCAAATAGCGTTGTACTTGTTGTTCTAAACGCACTCCGTCTAATTGCAAATCGCGTTCTAGTTGCCAGCGTTGGAAACCGGAACTAGCAGCGATCGCGGATTTGAGACTGTGCCAAATTTCACTATCATCAGTAAATTGGCGATCGCTAGAAGTTGGAATTTGAGCCATAGTTTCTCATTCCTGTGTTTTAACTTCAAAATGTACCGCAGGTTGCACTTCAGGCAATCCGACTTGCAGAAGAGAAAATTAATGATTTTTTCCTAATCTTCATCGGTGTTTTGCTCTGGGGTCTGCTGGGTGTTTCTATTCATACCTAACACGGATTTAAATAACCGGGGCAATATTTGATTCACCCGCACCCCTACAATTGTGTAATCCTGCTGAATCTTATCTAAAGGTAATGGTTCTATGGCTGCAAATTCTGTGTCATTAGTCACCAAAATTCTGGCTACACTCACGGGAATTTGCAAAAACAGATTGCTAGCAAAAAAAGCTAAAGCAGCTAGCAGCAATCCGACGCTGCGCCATTGGGGTAGAAAACTGGCAATGTCGGCTACCAGTGGCGCGGCTTGGTAAATTTGCCACAGCACCCCTACTAATAATATTGCTGCCAAAACGGACAGCACACGATTGAAATTAGTATTAATTAAACAAAGAATTTTCCGTTGTTGCTCAGTCAGATTTTCTGGCTTGAGTGCGACTCCCAAAATCGCAAATATGTAAAATGGCCGACGAAATTGCATCCACAGTAGTGGTAGCACTCCAATCGCGGCCACTAAACATAGTTCCATCCACACAGGTAAGACTGGCTCGCCTACGGATAGAAACACTAGGCACAAAAACAAAAAAATCGGCAGCGTCGCCAAACCAGCGACATGAAGCCACAAGATAGGTTCAGAGCGAAATGAGGCCATAGTTACATTTCTCAATTCTGAGTTGTAGGTGCTGAGTTGTAAGTTTGAAGTTGCGAGTATTGAGGTTGAGAACTCAAGACTCAGAGCTTTTACTTAGAACTCAGCACTAGTAGACTCAGCACTACTTTGTCATTGTCAGGGTGCGACGTTTAGTCACCATTTGGTAGGCTTCGATGATGTCACCTTCAGCCCAATCGTGGAATTTATCTATGCCAATACCGCATTCATAACCAGCATTGACTTCGCGCGCATCCTCTTTCATCCGTTTGAGGGAATCCAGAACGCCTTCATAAACCACCTTACCGTTACGACGTACCCGCACTTTGCAGTTGCGGACTAGTTTGCCAGATTGCACATAACAACCAGCAACTGCGCCTCGACCAACTGGGAATACGGCGCGGACTTCGGTTTGTCCCAAGGATTCTTCCACCAATTCGGGTTCCAACAGACCTTCCAAGGCTCCTTGAATATCTTCGAGGAGTTTGTAGATGATGTTGTATTCCCGCACATCTACACCTGCTTCATCAGCAGCTTGTCTGGCTCCACTAGCGTAGGTGGTGTTGAAGCCAATAATTACGGCGTTACTAGCAGCAGCTAAGTCAATATCCGTTTCGGTGATTTCTCCAGCAGTAGCTAACAACATCCGGATTTGGACTTCGTTTTGCGGAATTTGTCTGAGCGATCCCACAATAGCTTCCACTGAACCTTGCACGTCTGCTTTTAGGATCAAGTTGAGTTCTTTCAACTCGCCTTCTTGTGCTTGAGCTGAGAGGGTTGTGAGAGTAACGCGTCCCTGTAATAGTCTGGATTGACGCTGTTTGTCGGCGCGATCGCTGGCTAGGGCACGTGCTTCTTTTTCGTTCTCGAAGGCCTCAAATTCATCACCTGCGGCTGGCACATCGCTCAATCCTAAGACTTCCACAGCAAAGGAAGGACTAGCAATTTCTACTCTTCGTCCTCTGTCATCGACCATGGCCCGCACTTTACCAAATGCCGAGCCAGCTACCAACATGTCTCCGACATGCAAGGTGCCATTTTGAATCAGCAAGGTAGCAACTGCGCCCTTGGCTTTATCCAAATGTGCTTCAATGACAGTTCCTTTTGCGGCTCGGTCTGGGTTGGCAGATAGTTCAGCGACTTCTGCGACCAGCAGAATCATTTCTAGGAGTGTATCGAGGTTCTCTCCCTTAATTGCACTTACGGGAACCATAATTGTTTCACCACCCCAGTCTTCTGCTGTCAGACCGTAGTTGGTAAGTTCTTGTTTTACCCGCTCTGGTTGTGCGCCTTCTTTGTCAATTTTGTTAATGGCTACAACAATGGGCACTCCCGCAGCCTGAGCGTGACTGATGGCTTCAATGGTTTGAGGACGTACACCATCATCAGCAGCTACTACCAAAACGGCAATATCTGTGACTCTTGCTCCTCTGGCCCGCATGGCGGTGAATGCTTCGTGACCAGGGGTATCAAGGAAGACGATTTGCTGCGGCTTACCTTCATGTTCGATATCCACATGGTATGCGCCAATATGCTGAGTGATCCCACCTGCTTCACCAGCGGCCACTTTGGTTTTGCGGATAGAGTCCAGCAAGGTGGTTTTCCCGTGGTCTACGTGACCCATAATGGTCACTACTGGTGGACGGCGATGGAGATTTTCCATGTCTGCCAGATCCAGCATTTCTGTGACTTTGCGGGCTTCTGCTTCTGGTTCGGCGGTTTCAACTGCTACTTCTAAATCGGTGCAGATTAAGGTAATGGTTGGCACATCCAGATTTTGGGTGATGCTCACTGCCATACCTTTGAGGAACAGGATTTTCACAATCTCTGTATCCGCGATCGCTAAAGCATCAGCCAGTTCCTGCACTGTCATTGGCCCAGTGACCACCAATTTTTCTGGACGTTCCCGCTTAGTCTCTACTTCTTGACGACGATTTTGGTCGCGGTTGCTAGCAGCAGACTTTTTCCCTTTAGTGGTAGGGCTAGCAACAGCTATTGTAGGTTGTTGTGTAGGCCGCGTAGCTTTTGGTTTGGGGGGACGAGCAATTGAAAGGCTGACCTGGACAGTAGCTGGAATTTCCAGACCTTCTTCATCCAGTAAATCTTCTTCCTCAAAATCATCATCTAAGAGTGGCTTGACTCGCTTGCCTTTGACACCAGCCTTGCCAGATTTCTCTTTGATTTCATCAATAATTTCTTCTTCTTGCCACTTTTTACCACCTTTGGCTGGACGAGGTGGTGTGGGGCGTTTCAAATCGAGAATGTCAGCAGGAATTGCTTCATCAAGTGTTGTTGTTGCTGCTGCTTTGCCTGCACCGCCTTGCATTGGTCTAGGTGGCGTAGCAATTGGCATTGCTGCTACAGCTTCACTGGGACGAACTGGTCTACTGGGCCGTTGGGTATCTGAGAATGGAGCGCCACCAGGAGCGCGATTTCCTCTTTGTTCGGGTTTAACTGGGCCTGGAGTGGGACGAGCCTGTTTTTGTGGTGTAGGCTGTGAAGCTTGGTCTGTGCCTGGTTTAGCGGCCCTTGGCTTAACTTGTTCGCGTTCTTCTTCGCCACGTTTTGGGCGTTCGCGTTTGAGAATTGGTTTTTCTGCCTGGCTCAGCGGCTCGATCGCTGGTGCCCCTTCAGACATTGGTCTGGCAGGGGGCGCAACTAGTTGAGGTTTTTGCGGCTTTTCTGGTCTCGGTTTGGATGAAACTGGTTTTTCCGGCTTTTCCGCAACTATTTTTTCTTTTGGCTGTGTATTAGGCGTTGTATCCGCATCTTTAACAGCTGGTTGCTGTTGGGTCTCAGAAAGATTCCGGGGTACGGGTCGAGTTGGTGCCGTCGGCTGCATGGGTGAGACTGGTGTAGCGAAGGGCTTTGGAGGTGAAGGAGGGTTAGCTTCAGACAAAGCAGATGGGGTAGTTGTATTAACTGATGCCTCTGGGGCGTTGGAGTTAGGATTTCTCAATATTTTGGGTTTACGAATTTCCAAAATTTCTTGTTTGTGAGGTGGTGGTGCAGGTCGATTTCGAGAGCCAGCTTGTGGCCCCTGTGCTTGATGCGTGTTTATACCTGTGTCTTTTTTAGGGATTCCATTCGTTGCTGCGAGTTTTTCCGCTGCGGAACGGATGCGTTCTGCCTCCGAATCTGAAATTGTACTGCTATGGCTTTTGACCGCGATGTTGAGCTGGTCGCATATTGCTAATAGCTCTTTGTTATCCAAATTCAATTCCTTTGATAATTCATAGATTCTAACTTTGCCGTTGTTCATCCACTCTTCCCCTTTAATTTACAGTTTTAGCGGATGGTTGCCTGGTTTGTGACATCTCCATCCTTTGACTACTGTTTTTTGGTTGCCGTTTAGATTTTGTCGGTGCCTCCAATCAGGAAAGAGAGATGTCTCGGTTTATTGCTGGCATCCCCACCAGTAATCATGATGTCTGGGCACCCATAAAAGTTTTTTAAATAAAAAATTTTTATGCGTGCCCTGAATGCCGAACTGCGCCTGAGCGCTACCAGGTTGCCATTTTGTAGTTTTTTGTTTTGCTGATTCTGAGTCTTCCACAACACAATCGAGTAAAACTTGTTGGGAGTATTACTTCGTCTCTCTTAATTGTAAAAGAGGCGTTTGTCAACTACACCCATTTACTATTTTGACACTAACCCCAGCAATCAACAGAGACTGTGTTACTACCGCTAGTTCGGCTTCTGGCACAATTACTCTAGGGATTACCGCTACAAATTTCTTAAATTAAAATTTGATTTTGGGTATTGCTTTTGGCTAGACGCTGCCACAATGTTTGATACAGTGTTTCTGGCACTGTTGCATGTAGTGAGCGCCCTAGTCGATTTTTTTTCTGAGCGGCTTGCAAGCAGCTCGTTTGTGGGCAGATATAGGCAGAACGCCCCATGCCCTCATCTAATTGTACCTTTCCCGATGGAAAGACGCGGACAATCCGCCAAAACTCTTCTTTTAAGCCTACTTGGCGGCAACTAATACAGCGCCGATAATTCGGTTTCATGAATTTTTTGCTACCTCACATCAGCAGTCTCGTTCAGCAAGGATGATTGAAATGTCTATCTTTGCTTATCTGAAACATCTAATACAAAGTAATTAATAATACATTTTATTAAAGTACTATTACTTAAATAACTGGATGTGAATAAACTACTCGTCATCGTTATTGTCAAAAGAGTCATCTTCTAATTCTAATTCTTCTTGATTGTTATCATCTTCTAGTTCTGGCAGATCGGATTCATCCTCATCTTCATATTCATATTCTTCCTCTTGCTCTGCTTGATATTTGGCACGAGCAGCAGCAAATTTAGCATCTTCTGCAGCTTGGTCATATTTAGCTTTATCTTTAATATCAATCTTCCACCCAGTCAAACGGGCTGCCAAACGGACATTTTGTCCTTCTTTACCAATAGCCAAACTCAGTTGATCTTCCGCTACTAGTACATGAGTTTGCCGTGTTTCTGGGTCCATGAGGCGAACTTCGTCCACTCGTGCGGGGCTGAGAGCATTTGCAATGTAAGTGGCTGGATCTGGAGACCAGCGAATCACATCAATTTTTTCACCGCGTAATTCGTTAACTACCACTTGAATCCGCGATCCCCGTGCGCCAATACAAGCTCCTACTGGGTCTACATCGCGATCAAGAGTATCTACAGCAATTTTAGTCCGGGGACCGACATAACGAGAAGGAGGATTGGCTTCTCGTGCTACCGCTACAATCCGCACAACTTCGTCTTCTATTTCTGGTACTTCATTGGCAAATAAATAAACTACCAAGCCTGCATCAGCGCGAGATACTAATAATTGTGGGCCGCGTTGCTGACCTTGGGACACTTTTTTGAGATATACCTTAAAGGTGGCATTAGCTCGATAGTTATCATTAGGTAGCTGTTCCCGTTTTGGTAATTCTGCTTCTACTTCTGGTTGACCAAAACCACTGCTAACAGCCAAAATGACTGATTGTCGCTCAAACCGCAAAACTCTTGCTTGCAGGACAGTACTTTCTAAGTCTTGGAATTCTTCTTGTACCATTTGGCGCTGTTGATCCCGCAGTTTTTGGGCGAGTACCTGCTTAGTTTGCATCGCTGCCATCCGACCAAATTCGCCTTGGTCTGGAGTAACATCTAGGACTACAGAGTCTCCCAACTGGGCTTCAGGGGCTACTTGTTGTACTTCATCTAGAGATATTTGGTGGTCAGAATTACTAACTTCTTCAACAATGGTTTTAGTCGAAAGAACTCGGAAACCTTCTTCTTCGATATCGAGTTCTACCTCAAAATTCTCAAAATAATCTTCATCAAATTGTTTGCGCTCCAAATTTTGGGCACGACGATAGCGTTCATAACCCTTGAGCAGAGCTTCTCTAATTGCTGATTGCACTGCTAGCCGAGGTAAATTACGCTCACGACTTATACTTTCAATTAAGTCTTTTAATCCAGGTAAAGTGACCATTGACATAAGTAATCTCCTTTAGAAATTAAGGATGGGAAACTAGGTCTAGGGACTAGGTGCTAGAGATTAAGGGCTAGAGACTATCAACTAAAGGCTAGGTAGTGAATACTACACATTAGAGACTAAGGATTAGAGAAAAGTTTTACTCTAGTCCCTAGCCTTTAGCTCCTAGCCTCTAGCCTCCAGCCCCTAGCCCCTAGCCTCTAGTCTCTAGGTTATCGGCGCTCATCCAGCTGCACCCTAGTAATTAGAGCGCGGGGAATTTCGACTACACGACCTTTTTGGTTTAAATAAACCGTTTGTTCATCCCGGCGAATCAACTGACCTGTCCACTCTTGTTGTCCGTCGTAGGGTGGGGAAGTGGAAACAATCACAGGAAATCCTTTAAAGGAAATAAACTCCCTGTCTGTCACCAGTTGCCGCGATATACCGGGACTAGATACTTCCAAGACATAGGCATCTGGAATAATCTCCGCCGCATCTAAAGAAGCTTCTAAAGCACGACTCATCCTTTCGCAATCATTTAATCCAGTGTCTTCTTGGGGATTGCGAATGTCTACCCGCAACACTGGCGGACGTTGGTTAGTGTGAAAAACTACTCCAACGACTTCCAATCCCAGTTCTTCTGCCACTGGTGTTGCTAAATCAATAATTTGTGGGATTAAAGGATGAGTCATGCGAAAATCCAATAAAAAAAGTGGGCTTCGACCCACTTCCTGCGATAGGGATATCTTCCAAGAAGTCTTGTTACGAACCAAATAAGGTTCGACCTAATCTGAGTTTAGCGCATTTCTTTTGGAGGTAGTAGGAAGAAATTATTATATGGGGCATGGGGCGGTAATGGGTAATGGGTAATGGGTAATTGGTAATGGGTAATATAGATTTTTCCTTGTAATCCAGCCCCCAATGGCCAGTCCCCAGTCTTTCATCTGCCTGATCTTTCTCGGGCTGTTAGTGCACTACTTTCTGTGATTGGCTGCAATGGTACTTGTGTCCGTAACTGCCTGGTTTGCTGGAGAATTTGGTCTATATCTTCTTGAGATAAGCGCTGAACGTAATTAAGTTTGACTTCTTCCAAAAAGTCAAAAAGTAAACTCTGAATTTCGGAAAGTACGTGTTTATTTTGGACTTCTGTACCTAGAGCTTGGCTAAAGCTTTGGACTAACTGACTGGTAAGTTTTGCCCCAACGGGATCTTCTACTGCACTGACCAATACGTTATAAAGATTAGTTGTAATTTGGGTTGCCAGCTGCTCACTGATTTGTGTTTGTGCTTGTCCCACGCCAGGAATGGTTTGCAAGTTACGATACATCGGTACTTGCTGCAAAGCAGTGTTGATATTGTGGCGCAAAATGGCGTTAATTTCTGGTTGAATTTTGGGCAATACTTGGTAAACAACTGTTTGCACTAAAAGACCTGCGATCGCTTCTACTTCATTAACATTATTAATATCTATGTAAGGGCGCAGGTTCTCTTGTTGCATCAGCCAGCGAGTAAATTCCCCACGCTGAATTGATCCCTGAATTTGGTTAATGACTCTTACCACCACAATTTCCGTGATTTCTTCGGCAAAATTGGCGACAATTCCTTGGTTAACTTGCCGCCATACTGGACGTAAATTTATTAACCGCGCTTGATCGAGGCGAATTAACACTGGGGCGATTCGCAACCATCGCCAAAATGGTAACAATAATAATAAATCGTACCAACGCCACAAAACAGCATCTAACCAGCTAAAGCCTAGATGACTGCGTCTGATATAAAAGCTGCGGACTAATAATTCCAGCGCAAATAAACCCACAAAGGGTAAGTCAATCAGCCAAAAATTATCTAGTAATTCGCCATCTTCACCAATGCGGCGGTAGTAGTTCGTGGCAATTAAAGGGCGAATATTCTGCTTAAAGAAATTAATTTCTGGATTCCAGCCCTTTTGCGATAAATATTGCTGGCTCCAAAAAGTCCTAAAAGCTTGCTTAGCAGATTCTTGACCAACGCGATCGCGCATTCGGTTTTTGATTTTTTCTAAGGTACCACTCTTGCCAACTGCTGCAAAGGGGTTGGTGTCAACCATCTCCGTGCTGAGACGGCTAATTTCTTCTAGCTTTGTTTGTACCTGAGGTGACTGTAAACCTGTCTGGCTTACCTGTTCCTCTAATGCTGTGACTGCTTGCAGGTAGCTTTTCGTTTCTCTATGAGGTTCAATACCTTTAATTGGGTCATAAATTTGAGTAATTTGCGGTAATTTTCTGTAGTAAAAATCTCGCCAAGGTACGTAACTCAAATTAAACAAAACTAAGCATAAATTTGCCGTAGCTGTAATTGCCATAACTTTTTCAAAGTAAAGTTGTGGTCGCTGGGAAGATTTGATATTAGCCATTTTTTTAGTGTTGAATTATACAGGAATTGGCTATAAGTTTTTAAATTATATAATTTTTGAGCTTACCTAGATGGTAGGACTGGTAGTTAAAATTCATCCCCGAGAACGATGAAAATTTTTTATTAAAGATTAATTAACTTAACCAATTAAAGTATTTTTAATCAAAAATAATTAATAATTAAGAAAACAGATGTTAAAGAAACTTAAAATGCACCTGTTAACCTTTATATTCTGCTGATTTAAACCAAAGGAGTTTTAATTTATGTGGTGTGGCTTTGGAAAATCAAGCGTTACCATTGTTACTGCTTGCCTAATTACAGCGAGTGTGTTACCTGCAAGCACTTCTTTTGCTGCGCGTCAGCGTAACTATACACCCCAGCAATTTCGTGCTGTGCTTCATGGTTTAGGCTATAAAATCACCGTCAACAATTCACCCTTAACGGATAATGAAGCAAAACAAGCAATCCGTGAATTTCAAAAGGGTTACAAGTTAGGTGTAGATGGAATAGCAGGCCCAAAAACTCAAGATTGGGCAGCGCAAATCATTCAAATTTTGCAAGCCAATTTAAATGCAGTAGTTAAACCCAAAACTCCCCTACCCCGGGATCAATTTTATGGGCCTCAGACAGAAGCGGCTGTTAAAGAAGCTCAGAAAAAATTGCAGCTACAAGAAACCGGAATTGCTGATTTAGCCTTCCGCCAAAAGCTGAATACAGAAGCTAAAAATGCTATTGGCAAACCAGCACCGTCACCAACTGCTAAACCGACAGCGTCACCAACTTCTAAACCGACAGCGTCACCGACAGTTTCACCGTCACCAACGGCTACGCCTACAGCAACACCAACGGCTACGCCTACAGCAACACCCACATCGTCACCAACGGCTACGCCCACGCCAACATCTACAGCTACACCCACAGCTACGCCTACAACATCACCTAAATAAACGCTCTAGGCGTTACTGAAGTTTGAAATTAACCTGCTCATACAAGGATAGGAAAGAACTACGATAGTTGTCCTGATTGCGTGTAACCAAGGAGTTAACTTTCATTGTTTATCTTGTCTGATTTGGTTCTTCTAAAGGTCTGCCTTTAGGTGTTGGTAAAATTGGCCGACGATCATCGTAAGGCATAGGAATATACTGAACTGTGGGTCTGCCTCCTTGTGGTTGGGGATACAAATCCATGAGTTCATAAATCGAACGGGGCAGCCCAACAGTAACGGGCAGCCCCATTTCTGTTGCTTCTTCTACGGTAATGGGATAGTCGTGAGTTACACGTCCAGTTGTTAAAGCTTCAATAATTGGTTCAATATTTTCTGGGCTGACTTTTTGTTTAGGAATACTATCTTTGAGCAAAGTCCGCACAAAGCGTTGTACCTGTTGAATGGCTTTACCTGCCAAGTCTGCCATGATTAAAGTTTGGTCTTCAACTTCGCTGATGGGTTTATCTTTTACCACCTTCAAGATACTTGCTGCGGGGAAGTTACCTAATTGGGGATCAACTGGCCCTAAGACAGCATTTGCATCCATAACAATTTCATCAGCAGCTAGCGCCAGCATTGTTCCACCACTCATTGCATAGTGAGGTACAAACACGGTAACTTTTGCTGGGTGGCGAATTAATGCTCTAGCGATTTGTTCGGTAGCTAGTACCAAACCACCGGGAGTATGCAAGATTAAATCGATGGGAACTTCTGGCGGCGTGAGGCGAATTGCCCGTAGTATTTGTTCTGAGTCTTCAATGGTGATATAGCGTGATAGGGGTATGCCGAGTAAGCTGATAGACTCTTGGCGGTGAATTAGCAAAATCACCCGACTGTTACGTCCTTGCTCAAATTCTTGTAAAGCGCGCAAACGGCGATATTCAATTTGACGCTTTTGCCAAATGGGTTGCAAGGAAGAGAAGAGAAGGAAAATCCAGAATAAATCGCCAATTCCAAATGCCATAGGATTGATTGTCTCAAAATAACGGTTGTCGTCATTAATTGTGACAATTTTCAGGCGATCGCAATTCTATCTGTAGGTCTATTAGCTTACCTACAATTACAATAATTCTTCTAAATCATCAGGATTCATCGGACAACAATAATCTCAGCCTGATTCTGAGACCTTGATTTCATCCAGGTTTGAAGCTTGATTTTCTAACAGAAACTGAAATTTATAGACAAAACGTGGAAATTAAAGCCCTGTAGGCATGTGGGCGATTGAATTCTCCTACTCTGACAAAAGAAAGTTAAAGGATGATACCCATCAATAAGTAGAGGGGTCTAGTTATTAGTAACCAGACCCCTCATATCTGTGAGCCAATTTGATCCAATATTGCCTCCATTACGAGTTTGTGTTTACAGGTCTTGCATTTATATCTGAACCTCCCGTAGTCGCTTCTTCCTAAGCTATGGGTTGGCATGACTCTTAATCAAACCTTGTGGTTAGGGTGTCGCCACTTTCACCTATTTGAGAGGTTCTTTTGCAATTCCACTATTATATTAACACAATTTTCTATAGTTGAAAGGTAAATTTTGAGATTTTCAGCTATTAGAAATTTCTTCTTTTTTCAGTCTGAAACATTTAGCTGTATTTAAAGTTTCCAGCCTGAGCAGATGATAGGTTTACAGACTTTTGTTAAGAAAAACGAAAAATATTCAAGCTTAACTAATAAATCTTACTATTTTTGTTAAGCTAAAGACATTAAGCATCTATATCATCCATTAAGACTTTTTAGCTTTGTTTTAAACCTTGCCAGTCAAAGCATGGGGTGGGTTTTGTGTTTTTACAAGGTTAGGCTTATATCTGACTTTGAAGAAACTACTTACCCTCAAAATAGTTGCTGCGATCGCTTAATAATTGCTGTTTAATACAATCTGAGAGATTTGATAAAAAGCTGTCGATTTGTTAATGCTCAGTTGGTGATTGTTTATAGCTAGCTGAGGCAATTAAAAAAATTTTGTGTGTAGGCTCAATAGTTCACCATTGCTAATTTTAGTTTTTACCCAGTCTCTAGTCCAGATGTAGTGAAAATTTAACAGTTAGGTGAATAAATATTGAGAATTTAAATATTTTTGCTGTGAAAAACAGCAATCAAAAACCATATCGCCGAAATCAAGAAATATCAAGATTACCAGAGGAGTCAGAAATGGAAATCTTTGATTATGTGATTTTAGGAGCTGGGTTAGGTGGACTGTCAGCAGCAGCCTGTTTAACCAAGCAAGGATACCGGGTAGTAGTTTTAGAAAAACATTACTTACCTGGTGGTTGTTGTCACACCTTTGATTATGGAGAATACAGCTTTTGTGCGGATGTGCATTATATTTCCCAATGTGGTTCGGGTAAGACTATCAACCAATTTCTCAATTACATCGAACGGGATGTACCCTTCAACAGCCTAGATCCAGACTGTATTGACCGAGTAATTACACCAGAAGCGAATTTTGCGATTCCATTGGGATGGGAAAATCTGCGTCAAGCCTTACTTACTAGCTTTCCTGAAGAACAACGAGCCATTAACCGCTACTGTGATGAGATTAAGCAACTCCATCAAGAAATTCGCAGCTTAGTTCAAGAAGTGCGTTGGTTTGACCGTAAATGGTCGGATTGGTTGAAGTTACCAAAATATTGGAATTTATTTTGGAAGCGGAATTGGACTCTACAAGATTTATATAACCATGTTGGCTTGTCGCCAAAACTGCAAGCTGTATTAGCAGGACAAAGTGGCGACTATGCATTACCACCCAAAGAAATTGCCCTAATTACCCACACATCCCTAGTTTGGGACTATTCCGAAGGAGCCTACTACCCACAACATCATTTCAAACACTTTGTAGACAGCATTACCGAAGCAATTACAGCTGGTGGAGGCGTAATTCAATACTCAACGCCTGTGGAACATATTCAAGTTAGCCACAATAGCATCCACAGCGTCATTGCTGATGGTATTACCTACAGCGCGCGTAAAGCTTATATCAGCGACCTAGACCCCAAATTAACAGTAGAGTTGATGCATGATGTGGAAGCCTTGAGCCACAAGGAACGTCAACGCTTAACTAGCTACGACTACTCTGCTAGTGCATTTAATATTTACTTAGGTTTAGATAGTAGCTTCGAGCCAGAACGCTACGGTATTGGTAACTGGAATATCTGGTACTATCCTACAGGCAACCTCAACAGAGAATATCAACAACAACTAGCAGGAGAACTCAGCCATCCGTGGATTTTCCTCTCTTGTCCCACAATGAAGTCTCAGGAAGCAGGGATGGGGCCACCAGGGCATCATATTCTAGAAATTGCCACAGTTTGCCCTTATGAACCTTTTGAATATCTACACAAACACGATCCTAAAGGCTATAAAGCCAAAAAGCGGGAAGTTTATCAGCAAGTGATGACCAGTGTGCGCGATTTAATTCCCGATGTAGACAAGTATGCTCGGATGAAAATTTACGGTACACCTACAACCAGTGAATTTTATCTCGGACAACCCCAGGGTAATATTTACGGTGCGAAATTAGTACCCAAACAAGTAGGCTTAGAACGCCTGGGATATACAACAGAATTACCAAATCTGTTCTTAGTAGGTGCGAGTGCAGGTTATCCCAGCGTACCTGGCGTAATTGGTAACGGTATGGACGTAGCGGAACTACTGACTGGACAATCTGTGCGAGGGAGAATTGAAATACCGAAGCCTTTGGTAGCGGCGGGATGAGGGGGATGAGGAAGCAGAGGAAGCAGAGGAAGCAGAGGAAGCAGAGGGGGCAATAATACTAAGTAGTTAATTACCAATACTTTTTATTACCTGTTCCCTATTACAAACACCAAACCCCAAATAACAAACACCAAATCATCAGATTTTGGTATTGAATGAGTTGCGGATTTATGCCCCAACTCATTCAATTTACGAATTAGGAATTACGAATTATTTAAAATGTTGGCTTCTCAAAAAACAACACAGACAATAAGAAATCCATCATAAAAATTGACACCCAAGTAGTTACAACTGCTGTGGTTGCTGATTCTCCTACTTCTTTTGCTCCACCTCTAGTAGTGAGACCCCAACTACAACCATTGACAGCAACTATAGCTCCAAAAAGAAACCCTTTGAGCAAAACAATCCATAAATCTGATGGTGTTAAAAAACCTCTGACTGACTCTAAAAATGTCTCTGGCATAATCTGATAAAACTGCGATGCAGCAAAAATTCCACCGATGATGCCAGTAACCAAACCAAAAATTGTCAATAATGGTGTCATCAAGCAGCAAGCAATGACTCTAGGAAGTACTAGATAATCAATTGGATCGGTTCTCAGCATATGCAGCGCATCAATTTGGTCTGTCACTCGCATTGCGCCTATTTCTGCTGCAAAGGCTGAACCTACTTGTCCAGCAATGATGCTAGCAGACAGAATGGGAGCCAATTCTCTGCAAAAAGCTAATGCAAAGGCTCCTCCTACGGCACTCACAGCACCAAACTGCACTAATTCTCTGGCTGTTTGGATGGTGAAAATCATACCCGCAAAACCGCTGACTAGCAGAACTGGACACAGAGAAGCTGGCCCAGCAGTCACCATATGTTCCAGAATCTTGCGATGATAGGTTTTTCCTTGGAGGAAATGTAGCAATACTTGACCAAAAAGCAGAAATACGGAAAAATAGCGCCCAATTGAAAACTGTTTGAAATTTCTTCTATGTTGTATTTTTACTACCATTTACTATCCCCTCACAACCATGATTGTTGAAAATTCGCTAGACTAAAAACTTGCTGGATGCACGAGATTGAGGGAAAAATTTGACTTTAGGCATTCAACGTAATGAGATAACAAAGCAATGTAGTAATTGCTAAAGACGCTTAAAGAATATCTAATTCTAGTTGTTTGTGTCCATCTTTGGCATATTCACTTTCAGTGAGGGCGATCGCATATTAACTACGATTTGGTTACTCGGGATGCCTTCGCCCTGAATGCCACCAGAGCCGAGTCGAGATTGTAATGAAAGGCTCGGCATTGATTTGCGATCTGATTGATTTTAAATTCCTGTCAGGGTCGATCCCTTTGCCAAACTAAAAGAAATAATGAAAAGTGGTTAACCGTAACCTCTCGGAAGCCTAATATCAGGTTTGCTACCCACTTAGGGAAAATAGAATAGAAATAAACACTTAAAATGAACCAGGTAGATTACCTCCGGATTAGCTTAATCGATCGCTGCAATTTCCGGTGTCAATACTGTATGCCAGAAGGCGCAGAAATCGACTATATTCTCAAACAACAACTTTTAACTGATGAGGAACTGCTTACCCTCATTGCAGAAGTATTTATCCCTGTAGGCTTTACTCGTTTTCGTTTGACTGGTGGGGAACCTTTATTGCGTCCCCATGTGGTGGAATTGGTGAGGGCGATCGCATCTTTTCCCCAAACTCAAGATTTATCCATGACAACCAACGGGTTTCTACTGGCCCCCATCGCCCAAAATCTCTATGATGCAGGTTTGCGACGCATTAATATTAGCCTCGATTCTCTAGAACCAGATACCTTTGACCAAATTATTGGCAATCGCGGCCGTGGACGCTGGGAGCAAGTTTGGCAGGGGATTCAAGCAGCCCATCGTGTCGGTTTCGACCCCTTGAAGCTGAATGTAGTGGTGATTCCTGGGGTAAATGACCATGAAGTACTAGATTTAGCTGCCCTCACCCTTGACCGCAACTGGCACGTCCGCTTTATTGAGTTTATGCCCATTGGCAATTGGCAATTATTTGGCGATCGCGGATGGGTTTCTTCTGCACAACTGCGGCAACAAATCCGCGATCGCTGGGGATTGACAGATTCTCAAGTTCGTGGTAACGGGCCAGCCGATATCTTTCAAATTCCGGGAGCTAAGGGAACACTAGGATTTATCAGTCAGATGTCAGAGTGTTTTTGCGATCGCTGTAACCGGATGCGTTTGAGCGCTGATGGCTGGTTGCGTCCCTGTTTATTAAATGAAACTGGTCAATTAGATTTAAAAACTGCTCTCCGGTCTGGTATTAGTACCGCACAATTGCAAGAGCAAGTAAGACATTTATTAGCTATTAAGCCGGAAATCAACTTTAAAGGACGCGAATCTGGTACAACGGGCATCTATTCACGTACCATGTCCCAGATTGGGGGGTAGTCATTTGTCCTTAGTCATTTGTCCTTGGTTATTTACAAAGGACAAAGCGCAAAGTCTGAGCGGAGGTTTCCTCCGATCAGAACTTTGTAAGAAGGACAAGGGACGAATGACTATTACGCTTGGCGGGAGTAGTATTCCACAACCAGCAGTTCGTTAACTTGTAGCGCCACCCATTCTCTTTCAATAACACCGTTGACTTTACCAACAAGCTTGGTTTTATCAAACTCCAAGTGACTGGGTAGGTTAGCTAGTCCAGGATATTGGAGGTTGGTTTCTGCCAACTTACGGGATGCTTCTCTATCCCTGACAGCAATTACTTCACCAGGACGGCACTGGTAGCTAGCAATATTAACTACACGTCCATTTACAGTTATATGGCCGTGATTTACTAGTTGCCGTGCTGCGGGAATAGTGGGAGCTAAACCCAAGCGGAAAACCGTATTATCCAAGCGCATTTCTAGAAGTTGCAACAGCGCTTGTCCGGTAGAACCAGTAACTCGTCTGGCTTTACGGACATAACGTAGCAGTTGCTTTTCGGTCAGACCGTAGTTTAAGCGCAGTTTTTGCTTTTCTTCTAACCGGACAGCATACTCAGAACGCTTTTTGCGGTTTTGACCATGCTGCCCAGGTGGATAAGCACGTCTAGCGCTTTTACGAGTTAATCCTGGTAAATCGCCTAAGCGGCGTACAATTCTGAGGCGAGGCCCTCTATATCGGGACATGTGTTTCCTTAATCTATTCCTGTTTCAACTTTACCCAGACATACCATTGTGGCATTCCCCCAACTTAACAAATAAAGCGATCGCTTATTTGTTTCTCAAGTCGAGGGATTCTTAGTTCACTGAAAACCCTTGCTCTAGTAGAATGAATCTAAATTAGAACCGAGTTATCTTTTCCACCGCCAGAGCTTTAAGCCGGTAAAACCGACGGTAGTTGATTCAGCTTTGTTTCTCAAAGCCACATACTACCTGCTCTAGGCATTGGTTCCCAAGCGTTAATTCCCCAGTGCCCCTAGGTACTCGAATACATGAGTTTTTTGTTTTGCGGTTTCGTAGGCGACTCAATCGCTAGATTGATTCACGTAGCATTTCTACACAGAAATACTGTTTACGTTACCTACTTATCTTCGATCAAAATATCGTAGCACATCAACACAGGATAAATCTTCTAGCAGGGTATTGATCCCCAACTGGCAAAGGGTAATTGGTAATTAATGTTTTTTAGAGGGAACAGGAAATTCCTGTAATGAATAATTAGTTTCCTCTGCTTACTCTGCTCTCCTACTCCCTTGGGCTGCTCATTGCCAGTAAAATTACTATATTAACGAGGATTGAGCACTGTTATTGAGTTAGCATAGCCATTGGTTGTTTGGTGAACGGAATATTCAGGAGTAAAAATTTATGAGCAAACAAGGCGGTTCTCAATATAGGATGTTGTCAGCTAAAGCAATTAAATGGACAGGGCCCGTTTTAGCGATCGCTGGATGGTTGGCAACGATGGTTCCCTCTATGGCAGCCGCCACCTACAGTAATAATGATTACCGTGCCTGTGCTGGACAGCTTTTACGCTTCAACATTAATGTGAACTCAGCATCACAAGCTTGTGCTGGAGCATTACGTCCACGGGACTTGTCTGGTTGTGTAGTCAAAATTAGCAGAGAAACACAAATCAGTGCTGTAGATGCTCTTAATTCCTGCACACTCGCACGTCGTCCCGAAGAGTTGGCTACCTGTGTAGTAAATATTAGCCTTAATCCTAGTAAAGAGGCAGCTAACCCAGCAATTTTAAATTACTGTGGTCGCAGTTTGTTGCCTGTGACCTTTTCTCAGTGCGTTGTCGGTTTACGGACTGAAACTAAGTCAGCTCTTGTGCCGACACTAGATACTTGTATTAGTGGTAGCGATAGAGTCAGCAGTTTTGCACCTTCTTCTACATCACCACTGCAACCAACCACACAATTTAACCCAGTTTTTGAAAGTACTCCAATTCCTGTACAACCAGTTAATAAGTAAAAACTATTATTTGGAAGTTGCTGCTCTCTCAGGCTAAATTTCAAAAATAAAAAGCGCTATTTCCAATCGGAAATAGCCACACTTACTATCTATGAATAGGACTCATATTTGATTTTCTAAGTTCACGAGGATGCGTTAGCTATAGGTCAGGCATCTAAAATTTTGTTTGTCTTAACAAAACTGCATTAATTTAAATAATCAAAATTAAATCTCAAGCCAGTTATTAGTAATAATCGACATAAAATTTAATGTAATTACGTAATTTGCTACTGGCTATAGTTATTAATTAGGAATTATAAATTACGTAGGCTTTGCGCTTACCGCAGAGTATAAAGAGTTATTAGTTACATTGAAAGCATTTTGTGACAATAGTCGTCATAAACTGCGTATGCCAGCACGTCTGAAAATTTATCTTTCCAGTTAACAATCAACACTCAACAGTCAACAATATTTTCATCCTAGGAAAATTCTAATGAGTAATCAGGAAGCAGCCTCTATGGACTGGCTCATCGGTGGTGGAGAGATGGGCAAGCTGATTCGCTCAATAGACTGGTCGAAAACACCACTAGGGGCGATCGCTTCCTGGCCCCAAAGCTTAAGAACCACTGTCAGCCTTTGTCTTGCTTCCAATTTCCCCATCTCTATAGCCTGGGGCCCGAACTATATCCAGATTTATAATGACGGCTACTGGCCTATCTGTGGTGGGAAGCATCCCTATTCAATGGGTCAAGATTTCCGAGAATGCTGGGCTTCAGCATGGCCAGCTATTGGCGAAGCATTTAACCGGGCTTGGGAAGGCGAGACTTCTTACCTGGAAAATCGGCCGATTTTTCTTGATCGCAACGGTTATATGGAGGAGACATTTTTTACATTTTCCTTTAGTCCCATCCGCGACGAAACAGGCGGTGTCGGCGGACTGTTCCATCCAGTGATAGAGTTGACTCAGCAAACCCTGGCAGAACGGCGACTTCAGGTATTACGGGATTTATCTGACCAAACGACGGATACTAAAACTGTGGCAGCAGCGATCACAGCAGTAGCTCAAGCCTTGGCTCAGTACGATCTCGATTTGCCCTTTGTACTGATTTATTTGGTTGATGCTGAAGGCAAACAGGCTCGACTAGTGGAAAATGTAGGCTTGCCAAAAGAAACCATTGTTACCCCAACGGTAGTAGATTTAGATTCTGCATCGCCATCGGTGTGGCCGTTGGCTGATGTCATGCGATCACAGCACTCGCTACAGGTTGATGGCTTACAGGATTTATTAGCTGGGTTATCTTGCGGCCCCTATCCAGAACCACCACAAACCGCCTTGATATTACCAATTCGCTTACCTGGTGCAGAGTACCCACTGGTGGTAATGGTAACAGGGGTGAGTTCGCGGCGAGCACTCGATCAGCCTTATCGCCAATTCTACGAAATGCTGGCTGATGCAGTCACCAATACTTTATCTAAAGCCCGTGCTTATGAAGCCGAACGCAAACGGGCAGAGGCTTTGGCAGAGATTGATCGCGCCAAAACCGTCTTTTTTAGCAATGTCTCCCATGAGTTTCGCACACCATTAACCCTGATGCTGGCTCCGCTAGAGGATGCCCTAGCTGATACTGAGGCTCCCTTACCGCCCAGCCAACGCGATCGCATAGAAATTTTACAGCGCAACGGCTTACGCTTGTTGAAACTAGTCAATACCCTTTTAGATTTCTCGCGGATTGAAGCCGGACGCATTCAAGCGGTTTATGAGCCAATTGATTTATCTACATGGACAGCAGAACTTGCTAGTACGTTTCGCTCGCTAATTGAACGTGCTGGGCTGTCTTTGGTTGTGGAATGTTCCCCGTTATCTGCTCTGGTCTATGTAGATCGGGAAATGTGGGAGAAAATAGTCTTCAATTTGTTGTCCAATGCCTTTAAATTTACCTTTAATGGCGAGATTACAGTCCGTTTACAGGATTTTGCCGATTTTGTTGAGTTAACTGTGGCGGATACAGGTATTGGCATTTCTACAAACGAAATTCCCCATTTATTTGAAAGGTTTCATCGAGTTAAAGAAGCGCAGGGGCGCAGTTTTGAAGGTTCAGGCATTGGCTTGTCTTTGGTACAAGAGTTAGTGAAGTTGCATGGTGGTACTGTCCAGGTCACCAGTGAATTAGGAAAAGGCAGTTGCTTTAGGGTGGCGATCCCCACCGGATTCGCTCATTTACCCAGTGCTAGCGTAGCCAAGCACGATAGCCTCAGACATAACCACGTTTCTCGCACCCTAGCATCTACAGCAATGGGTGCTACTGCTTATATTGAAGAAGCTTGGCGGTGGCTACCGGAAGAGGCAGGGGAGCAGGGGGCAGGTGAGACCAGCCCCCGTCTTGGCGGTCTCCGTCACGATAGCGCAGCGTTAGCGAGTCTTCGAGCGTCTGGGGGACTGGCGAACCCGAAGGGGAGTAGGGAGAGCGTTACTGTAACCTCTGGTAGAGAAGATTTATTAAACACTAACTCTTTTTCTCCTACAACCTCTTCTGCTCTCATCCTCCTGGTTGATGATAATGCAGACATGCGGAACTATGCCAAGCGGCTTCTGGAGCAACGCTATCGAGTTCATGCTGTTGCCGATGGTATAGAGGCGATCGCATCTGTACGGCAACAGCTTCCTGATTTGGTGTTAACAGATGTCATGATGCCCCGGCTTGATGGCTTTGGGCTACTACGGGAACTACGTGCCGATCCCCAGACACGAGAACTGCCAATCATTCTCCTCTCTGCCCGGGCGGGGGAAGAATCACGCATTGAAGGGTTAGAAGCAGGAGCCGATGATTACTTAATCAAGCCCTTCTCGAGCCGTGAATTGCTGGTACGGGTGGAAGCGAATTTGAAACTGGCACAGATTCGTCAGGAAGCTACTATGCGGGAACACACGCTGCGTCTGTCTGCTGAAACAGCACAGCAGGAAGCGGAGGTAATTCAAGCGCGTTATCGGGCCATTGTGGAAGACCAAACAGAGTTGATTTGCCGATTTCTACCAGATACCACCATTCTCTATGTCAACGAAGCTTATTGCCGCTTTTTTGGGCTGGAGCAAGTACAAGTTATTGGCAGTAGCTATCAGCCAATTATTTTTCCAGAAGACCACGAACAGGTAAATCAGCTGATTTATTCCATGAATCTCCATAACCCCATTGTCACGATTGAGAATCGGGTGGTCACCCCCAGAGGTATTCGGTGGACGCAGTGGAACAATCGGGCTTTATTTGATCAGCAGGGACGCTTAATTGAATATCAGTCAGTTGGGCGAGATATTACTGATCGCAAACAGGCAGAAGTCAAACTTCAACAAGCTAACGAACAACTCACCCGTACTAATGCGGAACTGATTCGCGCTACCCGCCTGAAAGATGAATTTCTCGCTAATATGAGCCATGAACTGCGTACTCCCTTAACTGCCATTTTGGGGATGTCAGAAGTATTGCAAGAAGATGTTTTCGGGACATTGAATGAACGCCAGCATCGAGCGGTCGCAACTATTGAGAGTAGCGGTCAACATTTGCTGGAATTGATTAACGACATCCTAGAAGTAGCAAAAATCCAAGCAGGCAAGCTAGAACTGAAAATTTCTTCTGTTTTGGTAAATCAAATCTGTCATTCTAGTTTGTCTTTAGTTAGGCAACAGGCAATTCAAAAAAATATTCAATTACAGACAGAGATTTCCACCACTTTGGAAGAAATAGAAGTGGATGAGCGAAGAATGCGGCAAGTGCTCATCAATTTACTCAACAATGCTGTGAAATTCACACCTGTAGGGGGATCAGTAACTTTAAAAGTGAGGTTAGAGCGATCGCACTCCGATACTGAGGAGAAAACATTGTTAGCTCCCACAGTGATCGCTTTTTCTGTGATTGACACCGGAATCGGAATCGCAGTTGAGGATCTGGAGAAACTCTTTCAGCCATTTGTGCAAGTTGACAGCAGCCTTAGTCGTCAGTATTCTGGTACAGGCTTAGGGCTGACTTTAGTGAAGCAAATTGCCGAACTACATGGCGGTGATGTCAAGGTTAGTAGTGAATTAGGTCAAGGTAGCTGTTTTACGGTTCGCTTACCTTACACAAAAATTTCGCCAGCTACGGCAATTCCTACTACTTCCGGAGTGAACTATCACCAACTAACTGGCGAAAATTCCTCGATTTCATATGTAATAAATGATACACCCCCTCAAAATCCTCTTATCTTGTTAGCAGAGGACAATGAGGCAAATATTGAAACTCTAGCCGCTTATCTTAATAGCCTAGACTATCGGTTGATACTCGCAAACAATGGCCAAGCTGCGATCGACCTCGCCATTGCTCATAGTCCAGACTTGATTCTCATGGACATCCAAATGCCAGGAATGGATGGCTTAGAAGCTATTCGCCAGATCCGTAGCCATAACTCCTTAGCCTCGATACCAATTATTGCGCTAACGGCGTTAGCTATGCCCCAAGATAGAGCAAAATGTCTGGATGCAGGGGCAGATGAATACCTGTCCAAACCTGTGAAATTAAAACAGCTGAACGCCATCATTCAAGAGTTGATCAACAATTCAAAATACAAAATACAAAATTCACAAATATACTCGACTTTTGACAGACGCGATTAATCGCGTCTCTCCAAGTTTTGACTTTTGAACGCCAGTTGCTACAAGTCGGGGAACCCGCCCACCGCAATGGCTTTGACCTAAATTTATCAGTCTTCCTTTTTCCCAAACACCATTTGTAAAATCATGGGAACGCCGCCTTCTTGGTGATACCTATCTGCCCAAGCACGGATCACTTCGTCCAGCTCTTCTAGAGCCTGTTCTAAGCGTTCTGGCGGAATATCAAGCTCTTCCAAAGCTCGCATAGAATTTGGTCGCTTTTCTGCCCAATCTTTCATCAAGCGGAAATACCGGGCGGTATC
Source organism: Nostoc linckia FACHB-104 (assembly GCF_014696615.1). Taxonomy (GTDB): domain Bacteria; phylum Cyanobacteriota; class Cyanobacteriia; order Cyanobacteriales; family Nostocaceae; genus Aulosira; species Aulosira linckia_A. The sequence continues at coordinate 40,212 of NZ_JACJQJ010000016.1, forward strand.
TTCGACCATGATATAGGTGCGCTCTTGGTCGTCAGCCGGCGCATAGAAAGGACGGGTGAGTGCATAGAACGGCATTCCCCAGGGAGAATCAATGCGTGTCACCGTACCAGAGTACAGCAGGCGGCGCTTGATATGTTCCGCTAAAGCTTCACTCAAAGGCATTTGGTGCTCGGGGGGCATTTCCTCCTGCGATCGCTTGTGCAAAAATTCAATTAGCTCAAGAAACTCAAAAGAGGTAATTAACTGAGCATCGGGAAGATTACTCGGTAATTTATGCTCGATTTGTTTCTTTTCCTCGGTTGTCAGACTTGTACCGGGAATGCGTGATTTCCCAGGCCGCCAAGGAAATTTTTCCATCCAGACATAAGGCAATTGAATTAAATAGCGAGGTTCCTGAGAACCCAGCATTTTCAGCAATTTACCTTCAGTCAGGGCTTGTCTGACTTCCTCAACAATGATTTTGACCCGTTTCGGTTCTAAGTGGTGTAAATGACCAGTCATTCGCAGGTTTTGCCCTTGCTCTAGATAGGTCATGTAAATTGCACATTTGGCTGCTGTAGCCGCTGCATCTAAAAATGCCCCATGCCTGTGCCCACTAGTCCGCATAGCACTAAAAGCCAGATAAAGCATGATCTGATCCATCGCACTGGGGCCAAGACGTTTGATCAGATCTATGTCGTTACTCATATAACAGACAGTTAAATAGCACGTTTACAAATTTATTAGCCGTAGGAAAGTAAGTAGTATACACCTGACTGAAGGCAATATTTTCACTTCAGATGATTTATTATGCTTCAAGTATGAAGTTCTTGCTAGTCAAAATGATGAAATTAGGTGTAATTTCAGACACATACTTGAGAAAAATGTATTTACTGTATTTTATATAACTTATCTCCGTAATATTACTACCATTTTTTAGCCCTCCATTCCTTTACTGTATTTCTAAAATTGGGTTTTTAGGAAAAATCAGCTGATTAGGCTGTATAAAAACGCTTAGTTTCGTCTCAATAATATTTCGAGCCAGGTTTTTAATTACTTTAATACTGGACTATGCTTAATCAAGTTATAAAAAAACGTTTCTAAATTACGTAATTCAATATAATTAGCTACTAGGGAAAGCCGCAGAGAAATTTGCAATTGAACAATCGGTATCAGCAACCGATGATTCAATTTTGGCTAAAAAATTTAAAAATCAAGCTGCCAAATTTCACAGATGAGGTGTTTTGAATCCATCACTGCAAAACTTTTTACTGTTAACCATTTCAGTAATTTGTCAATTGCTAAAATGGCAGATCATAGCATTGCTATCTCATTTGTTAAAAAAGTACATTTGTACGTCTTTTTTCCCTTTTCCCTACCTCAACGAGTAGTTTTCACAACTCAGGTAGGATTTGCTATAACAAATGAAGCTTGATAAATCAGATTTTCAAGTCCTTGTATTTATTTGCTTGGAAATATTATTCATTTATTTTAGCATTTTTCTTTACTTTTACTTATATCAAGTAAGAGATTTTAATTTTTTTCATAATTATTATTTGATTTTTTTATATAAAAAGTAAAATTAAGTTTAGTTGATATTTGTGCAATTAATGCTGTCTGGCAATTTCATTTGATGGTTGCAATGAATTGCTTCGGGAGAAGCATGTGAAAGGAAATCAGGAACAACGCTAGATAACTATGGAATCAATAATGGTAGGTATATTTATTTATCTAGTCCTTTGGACTAAAGAATAGGTCAAGACAATAGAATTATATATCAATCATAGACGATGAATTATGCGTTATCTTAATTAGCAAAAAAATATGTAGCAAAACAATATACAAAAATCAATGACTCAGAATCTAAAGTTTTCTATTTATATATAGCAATCCTATTTCAGTTGTGATAAATATCGGTTTTGGCTGTTGACTGTCAACGGTTAACAGTTAACAGTTAACAACCCTTCAGAGCAGATTTCACAAATCATTTAGGATTGCTATAGATAATATATTAAGAATTTATTTTTAGATTATATTCCCGAATTATTTAAATAATTCAGGAATATGTATAGAGATAACTTTCACAAATTAGATAGTAATTGCATTGCAATTTAATTTGCAGAATTTGAAGATTTTGGCTGATTCCGCATTTTTTCAATACTAAAGGCGGCTGCTCCAAATGTAACTAATAAGACTCCTAAAATTTGTACTACCTCTAAGTTTTCTTGAATTAACAAACCAGCAAAAATCACAGTGAGAAATGGGACACTAGCTCCTATAATTGCGGAACGGATTGCACCAAGTTGGCGAATACCAACATTATTAACCACATAACCAAATAGCGTCAGGACTCCCAAAATAAATGCACTTAAAATGATTTCTAATAACTTTGCAGGGTTAAATGCTGAACTCAAATCTTCCGGCAATGGCACCATGAAACCGATGAAGCTTAACAGCAACATGGTAGCGAAGTTAATTAAGGTAAAAGATACTGGATGTACTTTATTAGCACATATCCGTGTCAAGACAACGTAGAAAGCAAAAGCTACTCCCGACATAATTGCAGTGGTACTTCCCAGGGGAACGTTACCTAGACTCGAACTAGTCGCACCGCCTAAAACTAGTAATTCTCCGCAGAACAGCGCACCCATAGCACCATAACGAAATACGCTAGGGCGATCGCGAAATAATAACCAAGACAAAAGACCGCTAATTAGAGGATAGATAAAGAAAAGTGCGATCGCCATACCTGTGGTAACTTGACCGATAGCAACATAGATCAGCACTTGAGATAAAAACAAAAAGCATCCGCTAGCAATTGATAACTGCAAAACCTTCCTTGTCTTGAGACTGTCGGGATTGGCATTTCCCTTGACTGAGGTAAATAAATTTTGTAAGTCTTGCCAGACTGGTGGATGCATAATCGGCGCTAAGAGTAACATCAGCGGTACAACCACGAGCAACCGTAGCATTAAAATTAAGAGCGTATTACCCAACGTCGGTAACATGAGGCGCTCTACTTGCACTACTCCCAAAATCGCTGCATCTTGGAAAATTACCTTGATGGCAACGTTATAAAGTGATGACACCACTGCTGACAGCACAATCAGCAAGAAACCTATCTGGATAGTTGATAACTTAGAGGAGTTAGGTAAATTCAGTGATGGTGGTTTGATTCCTTGCTTGCGCGCTCGCAAACCAGGTTCTGGCTGATTTTCGCTTGATGATAAGTTATTAGAGAGTACAGAGATTGGCTCATCGGAGTTGCTCGTCAATGGCGCGGGTGTTTCCTCTAGTGATGGTAGAGTCGGCTCCGGTTTAGTTTCACTCTCCGATAAGCTATTAAAGAAAACAGAAATTTCCTCCTCATCAGCGCTACTCGTCGTTGGTGGGGGGGTGGCTTCTGGTGATGGAACAGTCGGCTCTGCTGTCGTTTCGCTTTCTGAAAAGTAACTAGAACGAAAAGACATTGGTTCTGTCGAACTTTCACTTTCTGGCAAAAATGTAGCTTCTTGTGGAGCCTCGAATTCCGCCTGTGATTTAGTTTGGTTTGGGGAAAATTCTCCAGGGATGGCATTAAGTGGCTCGACAGCTTGGCTATTTATTCCTGCTGACTGTGGAGAAATTGCCCAAGAGCTTTTTTGTTGTTCTTCAGCAGGTTGCAACACCGTGGGGGGTGATAGTTTCGCTACTGGTTCTTCATTAGGTTGCAATATTGTGGGTAATGATACTGTGGCTGCTGGTTCTTCGGCAGGTTGCAACACAGTAGGCGGTGAAACTTGTACTGTTGTTAGGGGAGTTTGTGCAATTGTTTTTTCTAGACCTTGCAATCGGTTGATTAACTCCGCTATAATATATTCCCCTTGCTGTTGTTGATTCTGCATCCGAGACAACTGCTGGGAAATATTGCTTTGATAATTCTTTAGCTCTTGTTGCAGTGAGTTAAAGGTAATGGTAATAGTATCATCCAAAGAGCCAAGCATTTGCTCTACTTTTTCGTTGTTATGGGTCTGGCCTGGCCCTAATGCAGCTCTTTGGGAAGAATTACTTTCTATTGCTTCGTTAGCTAAAGTAGTCAGTGAGGATTGCAGTTGGGAAGAGATGTGTTTCGCCAAAGCTTCTGCTAACTGCCGGATTAACACCTGCTGCTCGGTGATTTGACGCACCTGTTGTAACTGTTCTTTTTCTTCCAGCAGCCGTTGAATGTCGTCTCCTAAACGGTTTTTTTCCGCCTGAAGTCGCTTTACCTCTTCCTGTAATGAGCGCAGCACATGTTGTTGAAGATTTTCCAAGTCCTCAACAACAGCCCACAGGGCATTTTCTGCTGCTCTGGATAAATCTCCTCTGGCTCGCGGGTTGTCTGGTTGCTTTTCAAATCGCCCCATTAGCTTTTAACCTCTAACACCTTGACGATAAAGCTGCTTCCCGTATAACTGCTTGGCACTCATACTAATTTTTTGTACCTTCTTAGATAAACCAAAAATTTTAACAGGACTTACGCATATCAACGTAATTTTGTCATGCTGAACACAGAGTTGGCAAAGAGAATAATTTAACTTATGACTCAATTAACTGTGTTTCTTGTAGCATGACTTGTATAAATTTTCTCAGTTTTTGTACGGCGGGAGGTAAATAAAGTTGCCATCCCATTAGGCAAAACAATCAGTGTTACAAATCACTATCGGTTAAGCGACTAAACACACAGGCTTTTTTTGACTTCCGCACAGAAGTATTAGTTCAATCATCTATGTTTTTGAACAGGATTTTTTCGGGAGAAAAATTTTTACTCCAAATCAATACATATTCTTTTTGTGTGAATAGTAATTGTCAAAAAATTGTGAAGGAGTACTGGGCTAGCACTAGGCGAGCTAAACTGTTAGGGATATGACAATTTTAGTGGAATGTAACTTAAGAGACAGTTTATACTTCTGACTGGGATTAAATTATTTGTCGGTTGAAATCAAAATTATTGCTGGCTGCTGGAATATATTTTAGTGAATTAACTGCCATTATGCAAAAACGCTCTGACATCAGCGTTTGGCAATCTGTATTAAAAACTAGTTGATATCACTTGATAGGTTGTAATATTGCGACTTATTTCTAAATTTTTGATATCAGGAAAGTTACAAATAATTATCCAAATTTTTGATATTTTTTCATCAATTATAGCAATCCTATTTTAGTTGTGAAAAATATCGGTTTTGGCTGTTGACAGTCAACAGTCAACAGTCAACAAACCTTCAGATCAGATTTCACAAATCATTTAGGATTGCTATAGTTCCGACCATATTTATAAAAAATTGGGGAGAAATTTCCGTAACTGATGGGTATTAAAATTTAAAGTAATATTCACAGAAAAATCATTCGGACAATGCTAAAGATAGCTGCACTGAGAACTGCACTAGCTGGGACTGTGACCAGCCATGCAGCCGCAATACCCTTGAGGGTTTGGAATTGAATCGATTTGATATTTTGCACAAGTCCAATGCCAACCACACCACCAACAAGAGCGTGAGAGGTGGATACAGGTAACCCTAAACGAGAGGCGAGTAATATAGTTGTGGCGGTTGCGAGTTCAGCACAAAAGCCGCTACTAGGTTGCAAAGAAATAATATTTTCGCCAATGGTGGCAATTACTTTTTTACCCCAGATGGCTAAACCCCCCACAATGCCGATACCACCAAGGATTAAAATCCACAAGGGGATGGTAATGCCATTTATGGGTACGCTACCAGTCTGATTAATGTAAACGATCGCAGCTAAAGGAGCGATCGCATTCCCCACATCATTAGAACCATGAGCAAAAGCGACAAAGCAAGCGCTAAGTAATTGGAAGCGAGCAAATAACGGTTCGGTGGGATTGGGGATTGGGGATTGGGGATTGGGGAACTCGGGGCCCCCTCTGGGGATAAGGGGTAATGGGGATTGGGAAAAGAATTTGGCTTTGTTTTCTAACTGGTTCCAGCTATAGAAGGTGAGTCCAACTGCGGCTACTGCGCCAGTGAAGATGGGAATATCGTAAGCGGGGAGATTTAAGCCAATTTGGTTAATTAAAAAATTGCTCAAAGGTTGAGTCAGCGATGGGAGGACAATCACGCCAAATGTTCCTATGAGTAGCACACTCAACCAAGGAAGCCACTCATTTAACTGCACCAGCTGATTTGGTTGGTCTAAAATCCAGCGCTTGATTTGACTATAAAATAAAGCCGCGATCGCACCGCTAATTAATGGCGTTAAAATCCAGCCTATAGTAATTGAGCCAATGGATGACCAATCTATTGCACCCACTCCCAAAGCTACCCAACTAAAACCTGCGATCGCACCGACAACTGCGTGAGATGAGGATACAGGTAAACCCCGCGATGTGGCAATTTGCAGCCATACCCCAGAGGCTAGCAACACCGTTACCATTCCCATAACCAAAATTTGGGGTGTAGCCGCAAATAAGGCGGGGTTAGCAACTTTTGTTGCTAGTGTTTCCGTTACCTCATGCCCAAACAATACCGCACCTGCAAACTCTAATACCCCAGCAATAATTAATGCCTGTTTCAAGGTGACAGCTTTGGAACCGACAGACGTTCCCATTGCGTTAGCAACATCATTAGCACCAAGATTAAAGGCGACGTAGAAAGCGAGTAAGGCGACGATTGCGAGGGTGATGGGCATTTTTTGGTGTTGGGTGTTTGGTCTTGGGTGTTGGGTATTGGGTGTTTGGTGTTTGTATTTATGTACCAATTACCAATTACCCATTACCCAATGGCAAATAAGCAGTATTTACGGATAAATCAAGATTTTATAGGTTTCTGGTGTGGGGGCGATCGCTTGATCGACGGCGGCTGATAAATTTTGTAGGGGATAGCGATCGCTAATTAATGCTTGTACATTAATCCGCCGATTAAATACTATATCGGCTGAGAGATTTTGCAGGCGGTAGGATGAACTATAACTACCCATTAAGTCAATTTCTCGGCGATACAGAATATTCGGGTTGATGGGAATTTCTACTTCGTCGGGGAACTCTGCGAAAAAGAGAATTTTGCCACCTTTACGGGTACAATCCAAAGCTTGGAAGAATGCTTTCTCGCTAGGAACTGCGAGTAAAGTGACATCAACACCCATCCCACCAGTAATTGCATGAATTTTCGCTGGTAAATCGGGATCACGAGCATCAAAAGCAGCTTCCGCACCGAGATTTAAAGCTTTTTCAATTCTAGAGGGTAGTAAATCGGTAGTGATCGCTCTGGCTCCGAAATACTTGACTAACATGACGAACATTAAGCCAATTGGCCCCGCACCAGTAATCAACACGGTTTGTCCAGGTGCAATTTGGGCTTTTTTGACTGCTTTTAAGCAGCAGTTAGTTGGTTCAACAAAGCTTGCTTCTTCAAAACTAATATCATCGGGAATGGGAATTAACCCACCATTTTGCACGATATGTCCTGGTACTTTGACATATTCCGCAAAACCGCCGCCACTGGCGTTAAATCCGGCTGTGGTGGAGATGTTTTTATAAACATCACACATGGAATAATTTTCATTGAGGCAGTAGGCGCAGCGCATACAAGGGATATGGTGCATTACCGCCACCCTTTGTCCCACTTGCCAACCTTTGACCTCAGAACCCACAGATGCGATCGTTCCCGCAGTTTCATGTCCAAAAATCCGCGGCGGTTCGTACAGGGGATAACGAATTTTTTTAATATCTGATTGACACAATCCTACTACCTGAACCTGAACCAGCACTTCATCCGGTTCCAGAGTCGGTACTGGGATTTCTTCGTAGGAAAGTTGATTTACGCCTCTAAATACCTGTGCTTTCACGTTGGTTTTTCACCTCTCAACGTTATTAGATGTAGCATTTAGTGGTTAAAGTTAAGCTGTCAGGTTTGAGATTTCTGCTTTTAATACGGTACCTCGGTCAATGTCCGAAGTTGTAAAAACTGGTGGAACATAGTTAGAGATGTGATGCTACTACTGCAATCGTAAAGCGTAATGGTAAAATTCTACATCTTTGATATATCCTTGTGATTCATAGAGCTTTTGAGCAGTTGTATTAGAAATATGAGTGGCTAAAACTATCCGAACTGCACCACTCTGTTTTGCATAATCTTGTGCAGCATTAATCAATAATGTTGCTACTTTCTGACGGCGATGTGATTCTTTTACATACAAATCGTTTAGTATCCAGACTCGCTTCATCGAAACTGAAGAAAAGCTGGGATAAAGTTGAGTAAAACCTATGATTTCTCCATGCTCCTGAGCTAAAAATACTACTGAATCATGATGATGGAAACGCTCTTTCAGAAATTCTTTTGCAGCTTCAATGTCTGATGCCTGCCAATAAAAAACACGATATTGATCAAACAATATTGATAGGCTTTCGAGATGATCTGTATCAGCTAAAAGAACTTTCATTTGCTATCTGCATCCATTCAATTTTAATAATTTTAATATTCTTACTCGTAAAAGCCCAACTCTTGACTTGCTGCAATTAATTCACCTAACAATTTGCTACGCTTTTCATCTCGTTGCTGTTTATAATTATTTAAATCATCGAAATTTACTCGGCGATGAGAACCAACTTGTATATATGGAAGCTCCCCTTGTTCTAACAAATTTATTAAATAGGGGCGTGATACGTTGAGAAAATTAGCTGCTTGTTGTGTTGTCAGTTCTCTTTCTTCAGGAACTATAGCTACCGTCTGACCTAATGCCATTTTATGCACAACTTTACATATAGCTTGATACACAGATTTGGGAATGGATATTTGTTCTCCATTTGCTAATGCTAGTTTTACTCTTAAACCTTCCTTATTTAATATGTGTGCCAGTTCTTTGATAGACTGGGCTTCTTGCTCTGACGGTATGACTAAATCTAAGTGTTGGTTTCGCTCAAACATGATATGTTTTGTCTTGCTGTTCTCATATATTACATACTACATAAACGCAATATCCGAAATAAAGATTATCTTGTCGCCATATACCCCATTCAGAGACAATATCTCGAACAATGAATGGGGTTAAGCAATGCTGAATCAGATATATCAAGCTGATGTTTTAGTGGTGGGTGGTGGAGTAGGCGGTACAGCGGCGGCGATTCAGGCGGCGCGGCGTGGGGCGAAAACTATCCTGGTGAGTGAGTTTGCTTGGTTGGGGGGAATGTTAACCTCTGCTGGGGTATCTGTCCCTGACGGAAATGAATTAGAAGCTTTTCAGACGGGGTTGTGGGGTGAGTTTTTACGAGAATTACAGCACCGTCAGCTAGAAGGTTTAGATCATAGCTGGGTAAGCTTTTTTAGTTTCGATCCGCGAGTAGGGGCACAGATTTTTGCAGATTGGGTGCAGGAATTAGCAAATCTGCATTGGATTGCAGGAGAAGTTCCCTTAGAGGTGTTTCGCGAAGGAAGTTGTATAACTGGGGTTCGCTTTAGCGATTTTATTGTTAAAGCCAAAATTACTCTCGATGGTACAGAATTAGGCGATTTATTAGCTTTGGCGGAAATACCTTTTCGTTGGGGTTGGGAATGGCGATCGCAATGGGGAGAACCTAGCGCCCCAGAACATCATAATTCACTCACGGAAAAATACCCTGTACAAGCGCCAACAGGGGTGGTGCTGATGCAAGATTTTGGTACAGATATCGCCCCAGAAATTCCCCCAGCGCCGAATTACGATCCATCTAAATTTGCAGGTGCTTGGGATGGCTATGGTGCAGAACAATTTTTGAATTATGGGCGCTTACCAGGGGGTCTATTGATGCTCAATTGGCCTATCTGCGGTAATGACTACGGCGAAGGTTTAGAACGGCTTGTAGAGTCAAAAGCTAGTAGAGATGAGTATATCCAAGAATCTCGCTGGCATAGCCAAAATTTCGCCCATTACATTCAAAATCAGGTTGGTAGGCGCTATGGTTTAGCAAAACAGGTATTTCCCCATTCGCCCACAGCTTTTGCTTTGCATCCCTATTACCGGGAAAGTCGGCGCTTGGTGGGAATTAAAACGATTACTGAACAGAATATCTTACCTGTGTCTGGGGGTCAGGTAGCATCATTAAATATAGATGCGATCGCGATCGCAAACTATCCTAATGACCACCATTACCCTGGCTTTAACTTTTCCCTGCAACCGAAATCGATTCGTTGGGGCGGACGCTGGACAGGAACACCCTTCACGATTCCCTATAGCAGCCTGATTCCTGCAACTACAGATGGCTTTTTAGTCTGCGAAAAGAACATTTCTGTTTCCCATATTGCTAATGGTGCAACTCGATTGCAACCTGTGGTCATGGGTATTGGTCAAGCTGCGGGAATGGCTGCGGCTATGTGCATTGAGTTGAACTGTCAACCGCGCAATTTACCAGTAAGGTCGCTACAAATGGCTTTACTAGAAGACAAGCGATCGCCTGCGGCAATTATTCCATTGTTCAATTCAACACTTGCTCATCCTCAGTGGATACGGTCGCAAATAAATTATCTCAACAATCCTGCCAGCTATCCGCTTGATGGTAACTGTCCTGGCTTAATATCATCTACGTGTAATTACGAATCTGCAAATCCAGTATTATCACGGTTGAGTAATTGCTTTACAGGTGTATTTCATCGCTTACATCAGCAAGATTACAGATTCAGCATCATGACACCAACAACGCATCAAAAGCAGATTTGGCAGCTTGTAACCGTGCGATCGCACATTGATGAACAACTAAAAGCTTGTCTGGATGGGCAATTGGTGAAAGTTTGGGGTCGCTTGAACTCATCTGGTAATTGGTTAATGGTGGAACATCTTGCTATTGAATAAAGTTGATTTTTATTCAGTAAAAAAAAACACGTTTTAGGGAATTGTCCGGATGCAGTAATAAAAACTAAGTAGGGAGGAATAAGACAGTTTTAAAATAAACATCTGCTATGCGTGCTGTAGTTTCACTTTTAGCCTCTAGTTTGGTAGCTGTTTCCTTCGCTATCAACTGTCAAGCTACGATCAATCAATTCTCACGTTTGTTACCATCCTCATCTGGCTCAGAACAGTTGCTCTCAGCCAGACCCAAGCCCAAGCCTAACCAGCCAGAAAAACCTGTACCGCATCGCGGTAGTGGGCGTAGAGAACTGATCGAATCCTACAAAAATGTTCATCCTGCCGTTTGAAAAATCCAGAATTTTTTTTGTCTTCGGGGAGTTAAATTACAGACAAATAAGGTGTCGCGCTTCACATACTTTACATAAATTTTTTAGTAAAGATAGCACAGTGCATACACATATCAACTCAGCATTTGCCCAGTATTTGCTCCGTAAGGTATGTATACATAATCTGATTAAACCCTGAGGTTCAGAATGTACACCAACCAGGTTCCTGTATTAATCGCATCACCAACTCCTCAAAAGCTACGCTTACTGCTTCTAACTCCTGTTATCACCAGAATTTGATAGAGGTTATCGGTTGAGATCAAGGGTTTCTAATTCAGTTCAAGTCATTTACCAGGCCCATCCATACTCACATACCGAAACCTAGATGAAAATGGCTGAAAAGCTTATATTCATTGGTTTTTGAATTATAAATTTTGTAGAAATATATAAGCTGACTTCTCATAGAGTATTTTCAATCTGTGTAGCGGCGTTTTTGCCATGAGCCAAGATAAAAGGAAAGACTTAGTATTAGGTTCACCCTTGTCTGTCAATTTGTAGTGGGCAAACAAGGCTGTTTGACTTGTGCTGTGGTTTCTTCACAAGAGAGTCATAAGGGCTAGGCTAGGGACTAGAGACGAGTATTTTTGACTCAACACTAGTTCTAATAAATCAAAATGCAATTTGCTCCCTTGTTTCCGATTATCTATCGCCTTCTGCAACCGACATTTCCTAAATGTCTGTGGAATGGCGATCGCAAACGCAAAGCGATCGCACTCACGTTTGATGACGGGCCTCATCCCCAATACACACCCGAAGTATTGGCAGTTTTAGACCGTTACCAAATTCCAGCGAGTTTTTTTTGGTTAGGTGCTTGTGTCAATCGTTCACCACAGATAGCTAAAGCAGTATGCGATCGCGGACACTGGATTGGATTACATGGGTACGATCATCGTTCTTTCCCCATGCTATCCCCAACGGCGCTAAGAGAAAGTTTGGTTAAAACCCAAGCTGCAATTTATAGTGCGTGCAATCTTCCACCCGAACAAGTCAGGGATGTTCGGCCTCCTAACGGTTTCTTTACACCGCAAACTTTAAAATTATTTTTTCAATGGAATTATCGCCCAGTCATGTGGAGTGTTGTCCCAGAAGATTGGGTGAGACCAGGCGTTAATACCGTAGTGCAACGGGTTCTCCAGCAAGTACAAAACGGCTCGCTGATTGTCTTGCATGATGGTTATGATGGCGGTCAAGATGTTGCTGCTACCATTCAAATCTTAATTCCCCAACTGCTACAACAAGGTTATCAATTTATGACTGTGGATACTATGTGGCAGCAGATTCTTAAGGGGAATTAAATAATTAATCGCTCTAGCAAGCAGAGGAAGAATACAATTATGGTCTTCGCTGTGAAAAATGGATAATTTAATTTCTCGAAGTTCCCAAGGGGAATTCAAAATTTAAAATTAATAGCCTATTGATAAGTTATAGGGTGGGTATTGCGAAATATTGTGTGCAAACCCTGATGATTAATGTTGCCCACCCTATGTTTAACTAATCTCTTAAGAACAAAGTGGAATAGTTAGGAAAAATAGCTGCACATGGTATGAGAATTTTACCAATGCAGCTAGAATTAGCTTGCTATAGCATCAGTTAGCTGAAGATAGATTTCAGCTACTTGTAGCATGTTGCGTTGGTGCAACTTCAGCATTAGAACTGAGAGTAGGGGCAGGGTTCTCAGTTCCTAAGAGATTGTGTATTTGACTTAAAGAACTTGGTGGAGCGCCGGATGTTTCTGGTGACTCGCTCATATACTCAATTAGGTCTTCTACTTGGCAATTAAGAGCCTTACAAAACCTAACAATTCTTTCAATATGATCCGTTCCAGTCCTGCCACTTTCCCAGTTCTGGATAGTGCTTTCAGTCACGCCCACAAGACGCGACAACTCAAGCTGGGTTAGCCCTGCCTTTTCACGAAGCAAAGCGATCCTTGGTTTTGCTTTTTGTTTCACAGCTATAGCACTTTTCTCCCAATATTTATTGTCGTAGATCCTAACATCAAAAAAAAGCAACTCTAAAAAAACACCAGAAAAAATTTGGTTCTACATTTTTAGTGAGATAGCTCTTAACCTCTTCATTGACACATTTGTTAACAAATTCCCAGGATAAGTTCTGTAATAAATAGCACTCTTAAGGTTTATTTACCACAAATATTCCTGATTTACAGTAAGATGTGTTACGCCACTAAAAATGTAAAATCATGAGATGTACATCTCATAATATATCTTCATGTACGTCAGATTTTTGTGCTGGAATTAAGATGAATTCCGCTGCTCATGTACAGTCTCTAAAAAGAGATTATAGCGTAATTAGTTGCCATTATCTTATTATTGCTACGTTACACTTCATTAAAGCATCTTATGGTTACTATTACAGTCCATTACCAATTAGGATAAAGGGTGCCCAATAAAAGGGATGGCTGAATTCATTCGCGGAGCCAGCACTTAAAATACGACTACTTTTATTTCGTATGCTAGCTATTTCTGTGGTCTTATTCAGTCCAGCATAATTACCTGTGATTAAGGCAATTTGGGCTTTTTGTAAAGCTTCAGCTTTGGTGAGATTACCAGAACGCAAAACTTGATAGAAAACATTCATTAAAGCTTGTGTACCACCATCAGACACAGACCATAATGAAGCCATAGAAGCTTTTGCGCCTGTGAGTTGAATCTGATATCCTAATCCCAGAATTTCTTGCCCATTACCTAATTTATCACCCAAGCCTGTTTGACAAGCGCTTAAAACGACTAAATCAACATTCGGTAAAGACCAATTTTCTATCTCGCGTAGAGTTACATATTGCCCATTACCAAAGAGAATAAATGAATCTTCTGGATGATCTTTAACTAGTAGCCCATGTGTCGCCAAATGCACAATTTTGTAATCATTCATTTGGGGAATTGTGGCGGCAGGGCTAAAAACATTATCTAATAATATCTTAGTCCCGGGAATTGTCTTGGCTAAGTTTTCTACTTCTACTTTAGCAAACTCCAAACCACTAAAATTCTCGTCGCGACTGGCAACTTTGACTGTATATTCGCCTTTAGTAAAAGCAGCAGCGAGAACGTTAATATTTTTCGCTGGTTTGTTATCAAATTTGGTAAGACTGGCTGAGGTAATGTTATTAACCACAAAACGTTGTGCTAGCCAATCTTTACCATCATATAGCGCTGCTAAAGGGATATATCTCAGTTGTCCATCAGGAGCATAAATAATTGATTTAGCATCGGCTTGCTTTAAGTCATTTTCTATGGGCTTAATTAACCAGTTATATAATTTCAGAGATGGTTCTTTAATATTTTTATGCGTAACTACTATTGTTTTGCGATACTCTTCAATTGTTTTATTTAATTCTGCTTGTGTAACTTTAACTGTGCGATGTATCGGTGGTGCATCTGCGGTGACAATGACTAACTCTAATCTATCTTCCAAAACCAAGGGATAAAGTAATACAGCTTTATGATGTAACTGGCGCAAGTTATCTCGAATAGAATTGAGTTGTCGTAAATTCAGATTTTCTTGGTTAGAAGTTATAGATAATTGTTGCACCAGTGATACTACAGCCGGACTTTTAATAAATTTATTGAACTCAGCAGTACTATCCTGCTCAAGTTTCACCAGTTCAGCGATACGTTTTTCTTGAGCAGATGTGCGTTCTTTGGGATTGATTTTACGCAGACTTGTGAGTTCTTTACCTAAAAGAATCACTTTATCTTGAATAGCGGTATATTTTTGCGATATTTCTTGTTCTTGGGGTTTGAGAGGTAAGTTTTGCGTTGACTGAGAATTGTTATTACTGACTCCGCGTTGAGGATTAGCCACTTTTGGGGGATTATTGGCGATTTTTGGGCTATTTAATTGGCTATTGCCCATGAAATCTTGTACTTCCTGAATTTTTAATAAATCTAAAACTTGTTGTGCTTCCGATGGACGATTTTGCTTGAGTAGTAAATCTGCTAAACGGCGATATCTGTCAGCAACAGTTTCAGTATATGACTTTTGGATATCTGTGGGAACAACACGCAGACTTTGACGAATGGTTTCGGTAAGATTGACTGATTGTTTGTAGAAAGCGATCGCTAATTGTGGTTGATTTTGTTTTGCGAGTACATCACCAAGATATTTCAAGGTGGCGGTTTCACTTGCTTTATCGCTAACTTCCCGGTGTATAGCTAACGCTTGTTGATAAAGTCCTAAAGCCTTGTCGTATTGGTTTTGTTTTTGGTAAATCTGTCCCAGATTGCTGAATGTCACACCTTCGCCAGTGCGATCGCCTACTGCTCTATAATTAGTCAAAGCCTGTTGGTTTGACTCGATTGCTGGGGCATATTTGCCTGTATTAGCGTAAATATTGCCAATATTATTCTGAGTAACTGCAATACCTGCTGGATAATTATTTTCCTTATATATATTTAAAGCTTGTTGATATAGTTTCAGCGCTTGGTCATATTTACCTTGGCTAAAGTAAATTTGTCCGATGTTATTCAGGTTAAGTGCTTCGCCTTGGAATTGAAAAGAATCCATACCAAATGCATCACCAACAACTGCGCGGCTGGTAATTTGTTGCAAAGCTTGGGGATTTTGTCCCAGAGCATCGTAAAGTAACTGGATATCTTGTTTATTTGTTCCTTTATATTCGCCAGTGCGGAATTTTTTGTAAATATTCGCAGATTTCTCTGCTAATTCTAAGGATTTTTGATATTGACCTAAACTAAAGTAAGCGCTTGAGAAATTATTCAGGATTGCGGCTTCGCTACCGTAATAGCAAGTTAATTTTTCTTTATAGCAGAAGTCTTGAACAGTGGTTAAAGCTTGTTGGTAGGAATCTAGCGCTTGAGTGTAGTTGCCTAAATTAATGTAAACGACTCCTATATTATTCAGAGTATCTGCGCTACCAATTCGGTCATTATCCGCTTTTTGGATTGCTAAGGTTTGTTGATAGAGCTCCAGCGCCTTTTGATATTGACCCATCCTGAAATACAATGCTCCTGTATTAGCCAGCATTCCTTTCTGACTGGTAGAGTAGCTAGAATCCTTGGGGTTAGCGGCGCGGAGTTCTTTGAGAATAGTTAAAGTTGATTGATAAGCATCCAGCGCCTTGGGATATTGACCCAGATTAATATATACTTCACCAATATAGGACAGAGGTATCCATTCATTTTGGCGATCGCGTGTTTGTTTACGAATCGCCAAAGACTGTTGCAAAAAATCTAACGCCTTAGAATATTCGCCTTTACGTAAATAAACATAGCCAATATTGGTAAGACTGTTAGCTTCCCCAGCTTTCGCATTATATTTTTTGAAAATAGCTAACGCTTGCTGGAACAGTTCTAACCCTGCTTGCAAGTCACCTAAACCGACTAAATCTTTATATACGATACCTTCACCGTTATTATTCAGCGTAATCGCCTCTGTAATCTTTTCTTCTGCAGTTGGTGTTGGTGCTTGAGCGATAACTAATGTTGCAGTATAAAAGAGCAAAGATGGTGGAGTTAAAGTCAGTAGTAGGCTGGCAGCAATTACGCGTAGTTGCATAAGTAAATTTTTATATGTGAATTGTTAAAATAATTGTCATCATACTGAGCATAACTATCCACCTAAAAACCTTTTATTAAGGATTTTAAAGTGTTTGACCGTAGCAGCTGATTTTGCCACGTGTAATATTTATACCTTATTCAATATTTATTTTTAACAATTAGGCTACGAGTTTTATCATAGGTAATTAGGAATAAGGGAAAGGAAAATAACTCTTGACTGTTCCTTGTTCCCTTTCACTTGAGATCGGCAATCCCTATCCATCTGACTCAGCAATCAGTACTGTTTCCAGCTTCAGGGCAACTGATAACGCAGGTACAATAGTACCCTAAAGTAGGATTATGACCGATTTTTGATTTTATGACTTCTGCTACAACCATAAAAACTCAATACGAAGCGATTATTGGTTTAGAAACCCATTGTCAGCTGAGTACCAACACCAAGATTTTCTCTAGCAGCTCTACAGCATTCGGTGGTGACCCCAATACCAACATTGACCCGATTTGTATGGGTTTACCTGGGGTTTTACCTGTACTCAACCAAAAAGTATTAGAATATGCTGTCAAAGCAGGTTTGGCTTTGAATTGCCAAATTGCCAAATATAGCAAATTTGACCGTAAGCAGTATTTTTATCCAGATTTACCCAAAAATTACCAAATATCTCAATATGACTTGCCAATCGCTGAACATGGTTGGTTAGAAATTGAATTGGTAGATGCTGATGGTAACCCCACTCGCAAGCGGATTGGGATTACCCGCCTGCACATGGAAGAAGATGCAGGTAAATTGGTACACGCTGGGAGTGAGCGCCTTTCCGGTTCTACCTATTCCTTGGTAGATTACAATCGTGCGGGTGTCCCCTTGGTAGAAATTGTTTCGGAACCTGATTTACGTTCTGGACAAGAAGCAGCGGAATATGCTCAAGAATTGCGTCGGGTTTTACGGTATCTGGGCGTAAGTGATGGCAATATGCAAGAAGGTTCTCTACGTTGCGATGTCAATATCTCTATCCGTCCCGTAGGACAAAAAGAGTTTGGCACAAAAGTAGAGATTAAAAACATGAACTCATTCAACGCCATCCAAAGGGCGATTGAATACGAAATTGAACGCCAAATTGCTGCTGTAGAAGCAGGAGAGCGGATTATTCAAGAAACTCGGCTGTGGGAAGAAGGTTCGCAACGTACAATTAGTATGCGGACTAAGGAAGGTTCTAGCGATTACCGCTATTTCCCCGAGCCAGATTTAGCACCGATTGAGGTTTCTAACGAACAATTAGATGGTTGGCGTAGCGAACTTCCCGAACTACCCGCACAAAAACGCCATCGTTATGAAAGTGATTTAGGGCTTTCGCCTTACGATACCAGAGTTTTAACAGAGGATCGGCCCGTAGCTGACTATTTTGAAGCCGCGATCGCAGCTGGTGCAAATGCTAAAGCCGCAGCAAACTGGATTACTCAAGATATTGCAGCTTATTTGAATAAGCAAAAACTGAGCATTAGCGAAATTGCTTTGACTCCCAAAAATCTCGCTGATGTGATTGTTCGCATTGAAAAAGGTAAAATCAGCAACGCCCAAGCTAAACAGAAGTTACCGGATTTGCTCACAGGTGTTCCTCCTGAAAAAGCTTTTGCTGGACAAGAACTGATCGGCGATCCAGCTGTCTTACAACCCATCGTTGATGAAGTGATCGCCGCCAATCCCAAAGAACTAGAAAAATACCGCAGTGGTAATGTTAACCTCAAAGGCTTCTTTGTCGGACAAGTTCTGAAAAAGACCGAAAAACGCGCCGATCCAAAGCTGACTAATGAGTTAGTTGAAAAAGCGTTGAATTCTTAGGGTAATGGGTAATTGGTAATTGGTACAAACACCAAACACCAATCCCCATACAAAAGCGATCGCTCTTTTGTAGGGCGATCGCTACGCTTCAACAGATAATCTAGGTCGGAAAACTTACTTCATTGTTGCCAAAACAGGCGTTACCTCGGTTTCAGCGATTTTTGGCGCTAACAATCCACTAGCATAAATTCGGGGGTTCGCTTGCGAGATGATGGTATAAGATTGGCGAACCTGAGTATTCACCGCTACAGTCTTCACATCGTACATCTGCATAGCTACCTTGGGATAGAAGCCAATCCCAACAATCAGCACTATAAAGCAAGCAGCAATAAACACTTCGCGCAGATTAGCATCTCTGTATACTGCTTCAGTAGGTAGAACGCAATCTGTACCAAAACAAACCGCTTCATCTGCTTCCTGATTCTTAAAGCCTGCATCTGTTAGGTCGCAGGTCAGCGCTTTACCAGTGCCGTAGAACACTTGGCGCAACATGGAAAGGAGATAAATTGGTGTGAGGATCACTCCCACTGCGGCTAAGAAAACTGTAACTGTGCAGAAGGTGGAACTGTAAACATCGCTAGTTGTCACACCCAAGAACACCGACAGTTCACCAGCAAAGCCACTCATCCCGGGAAGCGCCAAGGAAGCCATTGCGCCGATAGTAATTAAAGCAAATACTTTAGGCATTGCTTGACCCATACCACCCATCTCGTTCATCGCCATTGTGTGGGTGCGGTCATAAGTTACCCCTGCTAAGAAGAATAGCAGTGATGCAATCAAACCGTGGGAAATCATCTGCAACATCGCACCGTTGATTCCCAAATCGGTGAAGGATGCAATTCCCAGCAGGACAAAACCCATGTGAGAAATTGAAGAGTACGCCAAGCGACGCTTCATATTTGTTTGGGCAAAGGAGTTTAATGCACCATAGATAATGTTGACTACGCCCAGAATGGCAATCACTGGTGCAAAGTAGACGTGGGCATTAGGGAGAAGTTCAAGATTTAAGCGAATTAATCCATAACCGCCCATTTTCAACAGCACACCAGCCAAAATCATCGATACAGGCGCAGATGCTTCACCGTGAGCATCAGGCAACCAAGTGTGCATCGGGAAAATAGCCAGCTTGACACCAAAAGCAATTAACAATCCTGCATATAACAGCAATTCTAGAGCTATGGGGTAATCTTTCATCCCCAAGGCGGTAATATCAAAAGTCATTGTACCGCCACCGTAGAGCGCCATTGCCAGCGCTGCCACAAGAATAAATATAGAAGCAGCTGCAGTATATAGTAAGAATTTTGTGGCTGCGTAACGACGCTTCTGTCCACCCCAAATGCAGACGAGTAGATATACAGGAATCAACTCGACTTCCCACATGATGAAAAACAGTAGCAAGTCTTTAGCAACAAATACCCCTATCTGTGCTGCATACAGCACCAGCATCAGAAAGTAAAATAACTTAGGTCTGCGATCAACTCGCCAAGCAGAAAACATTGACAGTGTTGTCACAAAGCCTGCTAACAGCACCAATGGGAATGATAGCCCATCAACCGATACTGCCCAGCTAAGACCTAACTGCGGCATCCAGGCATAACTTTCCACGAGTTGAAAACTAGCACTACTGGTATCGTAATGCTTCCAAAAGGCGTAGCACATCAAAACAAAATCTGCGATACCTACACCTAGGGCATACCACCGCACGCGCTTGCCATCTTTATCAGGCAGCACAGGGATGAGCAGGGAAGCAACCAGTGGTAGTAGGACAATCGCGGTAAGCCAAGGAAATTGATCCGCTATCATGTCAATGAGAAAAAATACTTATCTGTGAATAAAGCTATTCTACTAGGCTTTGTTAACAAATATGAATAAATATTTACTTCCTTAGGCATAGAGAAATCTACATTCTATTGATGGTTGTCAAAATCATCAAAAAATAATCAATGCATGAAATCTAGAAAAGTTTTTTAAAATATGTTAAGTGTGCAAATCTTGATAAAGAATACTCTATGTCCTCAGCCAATACCCAAAGTTACAGTTATGATGCAGTGACTTCACCCTCATGGCAAATCGAACTGCTGTATGACGGTGAGTGTCCTTTGTGCGTACGCGAAGTGAATTTTCTGCAAAAACGGGACGCAGGTCGAGGATTAGTAAATTTTGTAGATATTGCAGAAGATAACTACAACCCCAAAGCGCATGGTGGAGTTGATTATGAAACAGCAATGGGACGCATCCATGCAGTATTACCAGATGGCACACTGGTGAAAAATGTAGAAGTATTTCGCCGCATTTACGAAATTTTAGGTATGGGTTGGGTATATAGTTTGACCAAATTACCAATAATTGGCGCGATCGCAGATTTTCTCTATGGAATTTGGGCAAACTGGCGACTTGCTTTAACAGGAAGACCCAACTTAAAGTCAATCATCGCCCAACGTCAACAAAAAATTGCCTGTAATACCGAAGGACGTTGTCGGTAATTTGTCATTTGTCATTTGTCATTTGTCATTTGTCATTTGTCATTTGGTAATGGGTAATGGGTGTTTGTTATTTCCCCTTGTCCCCTCATCCCCCTGCTCCCTGCCTCCTGCTTCTTATCAATCTCTACTTCCTACAACTATCCCGCGTGCGGCTTTTCCAAATCCAACCAGGTTCGGGAGAACTAATTTCTATCCAGCCGCCTTCTGTTCTCCCAGTGGTTGTTACCTGAGTACCGGCTTTTACTACTTTCCCTGTTTTGCGCTGTCCCGAACCAGATAAAGAACGTAAGTTTGAGGAACTCACAACCAATAGACAACCTTGTTTCTGTTCAGCAGCAGGTTTAGTTGTGGGAGTATTGGCATTTGCAACTGGCTGAACTTCATTTTGAGCAGGCTTGGAAGTGACTTTGTGGGAGTTATTAGCAGTTACAATCCCCATAGTAACTAATGCGATCGCAGCTCCAGATCCGATGAGCCAGCGTGATTTTGTTGATGATCGAGCTACAGAACGCCAGCCTGGTTGTAAACTGCTAGGCGATCGCGTGGGATTATTTAAAGTAGTAGTTGAAAGTTGATGCTCTGCGTCTGGAGCACGTAAGGTAGAAGCATTGGTAAATGCTTGTGGTGTAGCTCCATTTGTGCCGTTATCGGGTGGAGTGTAGCAAGGTTTAGCCAATTCTTGCAGATAGTTCATGACTTTGGTAGCAGTCACATAGCCATCTTTCAAATAGTGACCCATTACTTGACCCACAACAGATGCTACAACGGCGGGTGTATTGGCATTTGTGATCGTAGCGAGTGCTTGCAGTGCCTCGGTTGCTGTTTGGTAACGGAATTTAAAGTAATGCCGTACCATCTTATTTAAAATAGATGCCAATTGGTCGCTAACTTGGGCGTGATGCTGCCATAATATCTCTCCAGTGGTTGCATCTTCACCAAACTGCTTGGGATTTAAGCCTGTCAGCGCTTGAATACAAGTCATACCTAATGCATAAATGTCACTACAAGGACGCGGTCTACCTTGCCCTTGTTCACTCGGCATATACCCAGGAGTACCAACTGCAACTGTATCATTTTGTAGCTGCTCTGGAGTCATTAGCGAGTAGCTTTTTACTTGCTTCACTGCGCCAAAATCAACCAAGACTATTTTATTGTCAGCAGTACGGCGGATTAAGTTATCGGGTTTGATATCTCGGTGAATGACACCTTGATTATGTATAAATTCTAAAATCGGTAAAACATCTTGTAGCAGTTGAATTACCTGCGCTTCACTCCACCTCCCAGCAGCCATTTCGGAAGACAATGGATTGCCAGCAATCAATTCCTGTACTAGGTAAAATTCTTCTTCTTCCTCAAAGTAAGCTAAAAGCCGCGGAATTTGGTCATGATGACCGAGATTTTCTAAACTTTCAGCTTCCCTATTAAACAAATGTCTCGCTGTCAGCAAGAATTCGCGATCGCTACTAATAGGTTTGAGATGTTTGACAATACAAGTGGGGTTTCCAGGACGGCGAGTATCTAAGGCTACATAAGTATGACCAAATCCGCCTTTGCCTAATAATTCGACCACTTGGTAACGCTGGTCTAGTAATCTGCCGATCATGGTATAGCTGGGCTGCGGTTAACTGTTAACTAGAATACACTTTTTCCTAAATGAAGAAGTTAATTACGATTTTCCCCTTAACACTGATGTATATCTGAATATAATTGTTTCGGAATATTCACTATATTCAGGACATAAAGGTGTACATATAGTTGTCGGAATGCTAATAACAGTGTCATAAATATAAAGCCCACAGCTAACCCTTGGGTATACCCTGGCCCAAAAATGCTAGAACCCCAGATACCAGGATAAATATCTCACACACATGACTGAACTCAAACTGCGTCTACAAGATGGAGATACTGAAACCGTTGTTTCAGTGGATCAAGATGTATTCACTATCGGCAGGTTACCGGAATGTAATTTATACTTACCTTCTGGAGGAGTTTCCCGGAATCATGCTCAGATTGTGAAGACAGATGATGGTGTGTGGACTATTGAGGATTTGGGTAGCAAAAATGGCACACAGGTGAATGAACGTCTGCTGACTCGTCCGCAACAACTGCATCACGGAGACGTTGTTTGGTTGGGTAATGTAAGTTTAGTAGTGTTGTTGATCACTCCTCATACACAGTCGGTAGTTCAGCAGAGTACAACTACAAATGATGCCGATCAAAAAACCATATTGCGTAACGTCAAGCAACTGCAACAGCAATGGATAGAAGCTGATAGCAAAGATGGCGATATCAACAATAATAAGGATAAAACCATTGCTAGGTTGAAAGATTTGGTAGATATTGCCAAAAATCTTTGTGCAGCAACTTCCATAGAAGAGATTTTCTTCCAGGTGCAACAAGTCGTTTTTCGTTACCTGGATAGCATCGATCGCTTGGCATTATTAATAGATGTTGCTGGCTGCGGTAATTTAGAATTAATCAATGCGGCTACGCGCAACCTCACCCAACAGGAAAATCTGCCACCCGGCGGTAGTTGGATCAGCCGTAGTATCTGTCAAAAAGTATTTGAAGAAAAAGTTGTTATTCAATCTGCTGATACCCATAAAGATGAACGCTTTTCTGGAGAACACAGCATTTTAGTAAAAGGTATTCGCAGTGTGATGGCAGTACCTTTATGGGATGAAAATAAAGTAGTGGGTGTTCTCTACGCTGATGCTCATCTTTCTTCTTACCATTGGGCCAATGAAGGAGAAGAAGAACTCAGCTTTTTTTCGGCTTTAGCCAACCTGGTAGCTTCTAGTGTTCAGCGCTGGTTACTGCTAGATAGACTCAAGCAAGAAGAGGTAATTCGGCATAGATTAGAACGCTATCATTCTCCGGCGGTAGTTCAGCAGTTAATTTCTGTCGGTAAGTTACCAGATGGACGTTTACCCCCCGAAGAAAGCGAAATTAGCATTTTATTTGCAGATTTGGTAGGTTTTACCGCTATTTCGGAAAGAGTCACACCAACTGCGATCGCGCAATTACTCAATAGCTTATTTGAAGAAATGTTACAAGAGGTATTTACCTATGGTGGCACTTTAGATAAATATATTGGTGATTGTATTATGGCGTTCTTTGGCGCTCCAGAGCCACAACCAGATCACGCAGAGCGCGCAACTGCAGCTGCAAAGGGTATGCTAACTCGTTTAGAACGTCTTAACCTTAATGGTTTTTGGCAAGAACCTCTACAATTACGCATTGCCATTAATAGCGGTAAAGCAGTTGTCGGAGATGTTGGCAGTTCTCAACGGGTAGAGTATACAGCTTTAGGCGCTACTATTAACCTAGCTGCCCGCATGGAACCAATATGTCCCACTGGTGAATGCGTGATTAGTGAAGAAACTTACAATATGCTTTCCCAACCTTTAGACTTTCATGAAATGGGTAGTTACACCTTCAAAGGTATTAATCGTCTCGTGAAAGTTTATCAAACAAAAATGCAAGGAAATTCGTAATTCGTAGTCAAGAATTTTTTGATAATTTTATAATACTACTAAGCAACTATACAACTCATATTTGATTTTTGAATTTCACGTAGGATGCGTTAGCGATAGCGTAACGCATCAGTGACAATATTATTAGCTGCAAATAATAAATGTTATGGGTTGGGTATCTTTTTCGCCCCAATCATACAAACTAAATATTCAAAATTATCTGAGTTGATTGAATTGTTGAATTACAGGTAATGATGTATCTATTCCTTAGTAAGCTTTCTCTTCTATATCTTTACCAGTGAGCCCAATAAATGTAAGCAATTCTTGACAACTAGCCAGCATATCCATAGGAATATATTGCATCTCGCAAATTGCATAATTTTGCATCAATGCTAATAGATTTAATTATTATTAGATGGGTGTTTAACTTTTTTTACTTATCATTCAACCAATCAGGTGTCAATGAGTACATTTTTCATGTACTGATCAGAATATAGTAAAAATGAACTTTTGTGAAGCGAGGACTAGGGATGTACATTGTACAGATTGCCTCGGAATGTGCTCCTGTAATTAAAGCAGGAGGATTAGGGGATGTTGTCTACGGACTAAGTCGGGAATTAGAGATTCGCGGACATTGCGTCGAGCTAATTTTGCCCAAATATGACTGTATGCGCTATGACCATATTTGGGGTTTGCACGATGCCTATCGCAATTTATCAGTACCCTGGTATGGTGGGGCAATTAACTGCTCGGTATACTGCGGTTGGGTACACGGACGGGTATGTTTCTTTATCGAACCCCACTCGCAAGATAATTTCTTTAATCGGGGCTGCTATTACGGTTGTGATGATGATAATATGCGCTTTGCATTTTTCAGCAAAGCCGCTTTGGAGTTTTTACTCCAAAGTAATAAGCGCCCCGATGTTATCCATTGTCATGACTGGCAAACAGGTTTAGTACCAGTTATGCTCCATGAAATGTACAAGTACTATGGCCTGGAGTATCAGCGCGCTTGTTACACCATTCATAACTTTAAGCATCAGGGAATGGGTGGGATAGAAACTCTCCAAGCCACAGGTTTAAATCGGCCAGAATATTACTTCCAATACGATAAACT
Organism: Nostoc linckia FACHB-104; assembly: GCF_014696615.1. Taxonomy (GTDB): domain Bacteria; phylum Cyanobacteriota; class Cyanobacteriia; order Cyanobacteriales; family Nostocaceae; genus Aulosira; species Aulosira linckia_A. The sequence continues at coordinate 65,815 of NZ_JACJQJ010000016.1, forward strand.
GCGTGACAACTTCAATCCCTTTGCCATTAATTTTATGAAGGCGGGTATTGTTTACTCCAATGCTGTCACCACTGTTTCACCAAACCACGCTTGGGAAGCCAGTACCAGCGATGTAGGTTGTGGCTTGGGACATACTTTGCATTTGCATAGAGATAAATTCCGTGGAGTGCTGAACGGTATTGATTACGATTTTTGGAATCCAGAAATCGACCGCTATATTCCGTCTCACTATAGCAAGGAAGATTTTGACAAAAAATTTGATAACAAAAAAGCTTTGCGTGAGCGTCTTTTGCTCCGTCAAGAAGATAAACCAATAGTTGCTTACATTGGTCGCTTAGATAATCAAAAAGGCGTGCATCTTGTACATCACGCTATTTATTATGCTCTCGATAAAGGAGCGCAATTTGTATTACTTGGTTCAGCCACTGAACCAGCAATCAATGCTAAATTTCAGCATGAGAAACAATTTTTAAATAACAACCCAGATGTACATTTAGAACTGGGCTTTAACGAAGAATTATCCCACTTAATTTATGCTGGGGCAGATATGATTGTTGTCCCCAGTAATTACGAACCCTGTGGGTTAACTCAAATGATAGGCTTGAAGTACGGCACTGTACCTATTGTGCGTGGTGTCGGTGGATTAGTAAATACAGTATTTGACCGTAACTACGACGAAAATCTCCCACCAGAAAAACGCAATGGCTTTGTTTTCTATCAAAGCGATAATCAGGCGCTGGAATCAGCAATGAATCGGGCGATTGATTTGTGGAATTACTCGCCTGAAGAGTTTCGCCAACTAGCTATTCAGGGTATGGAGTATGACTACTCGTGGAATATTCCCGGAGGAGAATATATAGAAATTTACGACTGGATCAGACACAAGTGGTAAGTTACTCACCGAATTTTAGATTTTGGATTTTGGCTTGAATATTCAAAATTCAAAATTTAATTAAGTCTGTTCTCTTGGTGTTGGTGGAGAGTCAATACCACTTGGTTAAGCTTTTTGAACTCAAAATAGCTTTTGGGAAAAAGGTTAAAGGTTAAGGGTGAAAGGTTGTTTCTTTCCCTTTTCCTATTCCCTTTTTCCCCTTAACCGAAAAGTATTGTGTGGAAACATATGTTGTACAGATACCCAAATTTTTGAAAAAGTCGGGTATCTAAATTTCGCAACAGTCAATGTTGCACAACAAAATCATATTCCATAAATTATTCCCCTAACGGGGATGGAAAATATGGCACTGGAGGGTCAATTCCTTATAATTGCTTGACTCTCCAGTTTTGGGGCTACCAGATATCCCCATGTTTACAATCTCAACTATAGTGTGTTGCTTTTTGGCTAATTTTGTTCAACAGCAAAGAAAATTATCTGGTTTCACAATTGCTGCTAATTATTGAACAACAATTTTGCCAACCATACCAGCGCCACGGTGAGGTTCGCAGTAGAAGGTGTATTCACCAGCGGGTGCGTCTGCAGGGAAGGTAGTGGTTTGCTTTTGACCAGGATTCATCAACAATTGCTTGTGAGACAAGGATTTAGCTAAGTCAGCGCTCTTTGCAGGGTTGAGAGATGCATCAAATACAACGTTGTGGGGAGGAACTTTGTTGTTTACCCATTCAATGGTGTCGCCAGCTTTAATAGAAACTTTTTTGGGTTCAAATGCTAGCATTCCTTTGTCAGACCCTAGCTTGATTTGGTATGTTTCAGCAGATGCGCTGGGAGTAAAAACAGCAAAGCTGCTCACTACTAAAAGAATTGTCAATACAGCTAGGCTAAAACGCCGCCAGCTTGCTGCAATCAATTTCATGGCTTCTCCTAACAAACAATTTTTGTTTTCTCTTTCCTATTTTAAATACAAATAACGCCAAATACGACAAACTGTCATAGATAATTTTTTTTGTAAAAAATCGCCAAACAATACTGACGCAAAATTTGAAAAAATGTAAACCTGTAAAGGCTTACCGCAGGCTAGCAAAGAGAAATTACCAGTTTCCTACCCTATATGACGCATAGAAGACTCAGGAATAAGAATTTTAGAGATTTCTTACATCAGTCCTCTCAATACACAATCAGAAAAAGTTGTGTAATCAAGAATAAATACTAGATTGACATATGGCAAGATATCTGCATGTAAAAGAGTTAAAGTATGAATAAAAGATAAAAGCAAAAGAAAAATTTTATATTTTTTGAGGATAACTGCATCACTGTTTAAAAATCTTCTTTACCCCAACCAGGAGCTTTTTTTGCAGCGGCCAGAACAAAAGCAGCTAAACTTTCTACTTGCTGTTGTGGTAGAAAATTAGGGGTTAACTGCCGACACCAATAAGTTTCTTGGCTACCATCATAGGTCATTGGCTGGCGCATAAAGTCCACTAGTGCATTAATGCGATCGCGTGGTGGATTTGCACCCTTGAGTGTTGTTAGCGCCAGCGATACTTGAGGATCGGGCAAAGTTGCACCACCAACATGACAATTAATACAGTTAGCTTCAAACAGTTTTTTGCCCACAGATAATTCTACAGGTGAAAACAGACGCGTATTACCCTGTTCATCCATTTCCAGAGCAATTGGCTCGGTGACGTGTAAATATCTACTTATGTAAGGGTCAATATTGGCAGCGTGAGCGATGAAGCTGCTGCTGTCGTAGAAAGTGAAGAAAATCACCAAAGCCAGAAAAAAACAACGAGCGAAAAATTTGTACAACATACGCAAGCAGTATATTGTGAGTCTCGTGCAAAGGTACTGAGATCTAGATTCTCAGTCCTGAGTTTTTTAGGAAGGGAATTAGCGGGTAATCTTAAATCCCTAGTCCCTAAGTTTCAGAACTCAGCACCCAGACCTCAGTACTAATAACTGGGTTTAGTAATAAATCTTGCCACCTCCCCACTTTTGACCAACAACTTTGGGTTGTAGGAGAATATGACCAGCGATCGCTGTTAAGTCGTCATCAGTCAGATTTCTCATTTCTGTGAAAATATCTGCACTCTTGATGCTGGGGTGTATTTCCGAAATTTCCTCTTCACCGTCATAAGTAGTAGGATTCTTGAGGTAGTCCACCAAACCTTCAATATTGTTACGGTTTGGTGTAGCCAATGCTAGTGATTCTGGTTCAAGTCCCACGTTTTGGTTAGTTTTAGTTACGCCCCCAGCATGACATTGAGCGCAAGCGTAGTTAAATAAGCGTTTACCTTCTTTGACTTGCTTCAAGCTCAGTACAACTGTATCACCCTGCTCGTTTAATGGTACTGTCCGGGTGGCTTTATCCAGTTCTACGGCTGTCGCGCTACCGACAAGCAACTGAAACGTTAATAAAACAGTAGCTACAACAACGCCAATTAATCTTCTAAACATGTTTCCCCTTAAAGATTTTGACACTCAACACAGCTATTTAGCTTGACTCAATCTCCATGTTGCTATTTGTTCATTGTCATTAGCCAAAGCCCCAGCAAGAAAGCCCTTCAGGTGGCTTTAGTGTTAACCAACAAGCCGCTAGTACTTCTTGGAAATTTCTTAGACAATATGTGGGAAATAATTGCCTTTGCAGCCGCCAACGCCAAATGGGTCTTTTGGTGTTTATCGGCAATTAAGAGGTGGTTGTACAGAGAAAACCCTTTATCCACAGTATTCCTGTGGTCTGCTGCCATCTCTGCGATCCATAGGTCTGCAAAACCCATAATGTTTTCTTAACTGATATATAGAGATTGAGTCGCTGTAATACCAATATCACGTTAAGAGTGCAATTTGTCGCCCAAAATACTGTTCGGCTTCTAGTGGGGATCGGGACTGGGGGGATGAGGGGGACAAGGGGACAAGGGGAAAAAGTAATTACCAATTACCAATTACCAAATGCCTCATGCCTCATGCCTCATGCCCATGTTATTACCCCTTCCCCCCTGTAAATGTGACGCTTTGAATAAAGTAACGGTTGAAAAAGGCGTAGATTCCTAAAGCTGGTAGGGTGAATACCATCGAAGCTGCCATAATGTAGTTCCAATAGCTGATGTATTGACCTTTGAAGGTGTTCAGCCCTAAGGGGAGGGTAAACATTTCGGGGTCAAATAAAATTACCACAGGAAGCAAAAAATTATTCCAGCTACCCATAAATACAAAAACCGCTTGGGCGGCGAGGGCTGGTTTGGCTAAAGGTAAGACGATATGCCGAAAAATTTGTAAGGTATTTAAACCATCAAGTTGTGCGGCTTCTTCTAGTTCTTTAGGAAAATTAACGAAAAATTGCCGCATCATAAAAATGAAAGTGGCGTTAACCATGCTAGGCACAATCATGCCTTGGTAAGTATTGAGCCAGCCGATCGCTTTTAAAATTAAAAAGGTAGGAATCAAGGTAATCTGAGCAGGAACGGCTAGTACTGCTAAAATCAGCAAGAACCAGAAGCGTTTACCTGCAAAGCGCAGTCTAGCTAAGGCATAACCTGCCATTGAGTTCAGCAGTAAATTTAAAATTGTGACGCTGAGGGCAATTAGCACACTGTTGAATAGCCAACGCCAAAACAGTGGCTCTTGTAAGAATATTTGCTTGTAATTGTCAAGAGTGAAATTTTGTGGTACTAAATTTGGTTCACCACTAACAATTTCTGATAGCGGCTTAAATGAGGCTGAAAGTGCCCATAAAAAAGGACTTAAGGTAATGACAGCATAGAGTGTGAGTAAGACATAGAGAAGTATTCTCAGCCAGGGAAAGCGCAAGATTTTTCTCAAATTCTGTCACCTCCAAACAATCGCTGCTGAATCAAAGTAATCGCAATAATAATTGCTGCTAGCAAAAAAGCGATCGCAGCGGCATAACCCATCTGTAAATTACGAAATACAGCTTGGTAGATTAACAGTACTACAGTGAGGGTGGCATTATTTGGGCCGCCAGTCCCGCCAGAGAAAATATAAGACTGATCGAATAATTGAAACGTACCAATTACCCCCATAGCGACGACAAAGAAGGTAACAGGCTTGAGTATGGGGATAGTTACATGGATCAATTTTTGCCAGCCATTCGCCCCATCCAGTTCTGCAGCTTCGTAAAGTGATTGGGGAATATCTTGCAACGCTGCTAGGTAAATTACCATGTAAAACGGCGCTGTAGACCATATATTCATGATCATGATGCCTTTGAGGGCTACAGCTGGATCTCCCAACCAGTTATATGTAGGTAATCCCAAAGCAGCGAGAAAATCATTTAGTAGTCCATCGGTGTTATAAATCCACATAAAAATCAGCGTTAGCACCGCTGAAGATGTGACCGTTGGTAAAAAATAAAGGATACGCCACCAATTTTTTCCCCGAATGCCAGAATTCAGGGTTACAGCTAAAATTAAAGCCAGGATAGTTTGGCTGGGAACGACGATCACAACATATTCTGCTGTATTCCTCAAAGCAATCCAAACGCGCTCATCTTCAACCAAGCGTGTGAAATTACGAAAGCCGATAAATTGGTAGTCAATACCGCCGAGAAGTTGAACTTTGTGCAGCGAAAGGAAGACAGCATAAAGAATCGGCAGAATCACAAAAATCCCCAAAACCAAAATTGTGGGCATCATAAACAGATACCCAGCCAGGTTTTCCGTCATATTCCACCTGGAATTTCTCTGTCGTCTCCTAACGTCAAACACAATTAACCTCCCATAATCTCGCATCAACCTTGCTGTAGCGAAAGGCTGTGCATGATTATTGATCGTACTGCTAATTATGAGAGGGATGAGGGAGATCAGGGGACAAAGGGACAAGGGGACAAGGGGAAAATTACAATTACCCATTACCCATTACCCATTACCCATTACCCATTACCCATTACCCATTACCCATTACCCATTACCCAGTCCCCAATCCCCAATCCCTAATGCTTACTCTATGGAAACCGACAGAAAGGTTTATGGAACTTTAGTTCAGAACAATAGATAGAATGAACAAAGTTAGCCTTGATGTCTAATCGCCAAAACCTATACAACTCATGGATTTTGCTAATCTTGCATCCCAGTTAAATGCTGGAACGATTTTACCAGAGGGTATTGTCATACTCACCCTTTTGGGGGTTTTGATTGTTGATTTGATTTTAGGGCGTACATCTTCGCGCTGGATTGGGTATCTAGCGATCGCAGGTTTACTTGCTTCGATTGTCGCCCTGTATTTTCAATGGGATGCTACCAATCCCATTTCCTTTAGCGGTGGCTTTAATAGTGACGACCTCAGTCTGGTCTTCCGCGGTATTATTGCCTTATCTGCCGTAGTCACCATCTTAATGTCCATTCGCTACGTGGAACAGAGTGGCACGGCTTTAGCAGAATTCGTTGCGATTTTGCTTACCGCTACCCTAGGAGGAATGTTTTTATCCGGGGCTAGCGAGTTGGTGATGATTTTCATCTCCCTAGAAACCCTGAGTATCTCCTCTTATTTGTTAACCGGTTATACCAAGCGTGACCCGCGCTCTAATGAAGCGGCGCTGAAATATCTGTTGATTGGTGCTTCCAGTACAGCAGTATTTTTATATGGCGTATCGCTGCTGTATGGCTTATCGGGTGGGCAAACAGAACTAAGTGCGATCGCCAGTGGCATTGCCGCAGCGCATATTGGTCAGTCATTGGGTATAGTGATTGCCTTGGTGTTTGTAATTGCCGGGATTGGCTTTAAAATTTCTGCTGCACCCTTTCACCAATGGACACCAGACGTTTACGAAGGCGCTCCTACCCCAGTGATTGCCTTTTTATCTGTCGGTTCCAAAGCCGCAGGTTTTGCCCTAGCTATCCGCTTACTCACCACAGTCTTCCCTGTGGTTGCTGACGAGTGGAGATTCGTGTTCACCGCCCTTGCTGTTCTCAGCATGATCCTGGGTAACGTAGTCGCCCTAGCCCAAACCAGCATGAAACGGATGCTGGCTTATTCATCCATTGCCCAAGCTGGGTTTGTGATGATTGGCTTGATTGCGGGTACTGAAGCCGGATATGCCAGTATGATATTTTACTTGCTGGTCTATCTGTTCATGAACCTGTGCGGCTTTACCTGCATTATTCTGTTCTCTCTCCGGACAGGAACCGACCAGATTGCCGAATACTCTGGTTTGTATCAAAAAGACCCACTGCTCACCTTGGGTTTAAGCATTTCCCTGCTGTCTTTAGGCGGTATTCCTCCACTAGCTGGATTCTTTGGGAAAATTTACCTATTCTGGGCTGGTTGGCAAGCAGGTCTTTACTGGTTAGTCTTGTTAGGCTTAGTTACTAGCGTTGTCTCCATCTACTACTACATTCGCGTAGTCAAGATGATGGTAGTCAAAGAACCCCAAGAAATGTCTGAAGTGGTAAAAAATTACCCCGCCATCAATTGGAATTTACCAGGCTTTAGACCTTTGCAGGTAGGGTTGGTAGTGACTTTAATCGCTACTACCATTGCCGGGATTTTGTCAAATCCCCTATTTACCTTAGCTAACGATTCAGTTGCTCATACTGCCATATTGCAAACAGCTACAATTGTTAGCTCTCAAGCAAGTGCAGTTACTATCAAGCAACCCGAAGATTTATAAATTTACTCATAGGTAATGGGTAATTGCTAAGTTTAATTACCCATTACCTACGGCTTGTCCCTATAGTCCTTATTAAGGAGAAATATCAAACACCAAATACCAATTTTAAATTGGCAAAGTAATCACAAATTCTGAACCATGACCTCGTAAAGAATTTACCTCTATACTACCCCCATGATTTTCCATAATTATTTGACGAGTAATAGATAAGCCTAAGCCTGTACCTTTACCTACAGCTTTAGTTGTGAATAAATGCTCAAATATTTTTGATTTAATATCATCCGGAATACCTAAACCATTGTCTTTAATCTTAATTGAAATATAATTTTTATCTTCAGTTAAATTAGTTTGAACTTTAATATAATTAGGATTTTTTTCTATTTCTTGATAACTACGTCCCTCATTAGACTCTTCTAAAGCATCAATAGCATTAGCTAAAATATTCATAAATACCTGATTGAGTTGTCCAGCAAAACATTTAACTTCGGGTAAATTACCGTAATCACGAATAACTTCAATAGCAGGACGAGTCTCACAAGCTTTTAATCTATGCTTAAGAATTAAGATTGTGCTGTCGATGCCATCATGAATGTTAAAAGGAATTTTTACACTACTATCCGCACGAGCAAAAGTGCGAAGAGAAACACTAATATCAGATATTCTTTCTACTCCCTGCTGCATAGAAGTGAGTATATGCGGGAAGTCCTCTAGGAGAAAATCTAAGTCAATTTTTTTGGCATGTTGGGCAATTTCTGGTGTCGAAGCCTGATTTTTATAAAGGTGGATGTGGTCTATCAGGTCTTGCATATATTTCTGAGCATAGGTGAGATTGCCCTCAATAAAACCAGCCGGATTATTAATTTCGTGAGCAATTCCTGCAACTAACTGTCCCAAAGAAGACATTTTTTCACTTTCTACTAAGCGTTGCTGGGACTGTTTTAGCTGCGCTACAGTAGCAGTTAGCTCTGCTGCTCGTTGTTCTAGCTTTTGGTTGAGGTGACAAAGCTTAAGATGCACATTCACACGAGCCAGCACATCTTCCGGCTGAAATGGCTTGGTAATATAATCTACTGCACCAAGAGTTAAACCTTTTACTTTATCTACCACATCTGATAAAGCCGTCATAAAAATGACTGGAATATCACGAGTAGATTCTTCTGCTTTTAACCGACGGCAAGTTTCAAAGCCATCGATTCCCGGCATCATAATATCTAATAAAATCAGGTCTGGAGATACTAGTTGTAATTTTTCCAGTGCACTCTCACCATTTTTAGCAACTAAAACTCGAAAACCTGATGCTTGTAAAAACTCAAACAGTACCTTGGCATTGACTGGATTATCCTCAACAATCATAATCAAATTTTGTTTATCACTAAGCATATTTACCGCTGACCAATGTACTGTTTGACTAGGTTAATAATTGCTTCTTCATCTAGATTTTGAGTCAGTTCTAGAAGCTTGGTAGTAAAAGGTAAATATTTATTATCTAAATTTTGTAGTCTTTGCGCTTCCTGCTCAACTCCTGTAATATCGCCAATTGTGGCAGCATTCACCAAATTTTTTAATTCCTCTGTGGCAGGAAATACCCATTCTGCAGGAGAATCTTCACTAAAAATTACTGATTCTGGGTTAGTATGATTAGTTTCTTGATAAATCCAAGTTATTCCTAAATGCTGCTGAATTTTAGCTAATAATTCTTCTGATTCCACAGGTTTAGGCAGAAAATCATTGCAGCCAGAATCATAACTTTTTTGTCGGTCAACATGAGATACATTGGCTGAAGACGCAATGATGATGAGGTCAGAAAATTGTTGTTGAGAGCGTAAATTTTGTGTCATTTCCCAACCATTAACTAAAGGCATGACGATGTCTGTGATGATTAAGTTAGGGCTCCAAGCCAAAGCTTTCTCTAATCCCTCTTGCCCATTGGATGCTTCCATGAGTGTAAAACCGAGAGGTTCTAAAAAATGAACAATCACAGAGCGATTTTCCCATCGGTCATCTATAACTAGAACCTTGATGGGGTGATTACCTTCATAGCCAACAATGTTATTACTAGTCTTCTTAGCAGCTAAATCAATCCATTGCTGTGATACTTGTAAGTCCACATCAAACCAAAACTTACTACCTTCGCCTAAAATACTTTCTACATGAATTTCACTACCCATCATTTGCACAATTTGCTGGCTGATAGCTAACCCAAGTCCAGTTCCCTCTGCCATGCGCTGTTTATTGCCCACTTGTTCAAAAGGAAGAAAGATTTTGTGTAATTGTTCTGGACTCATGCCTACGCCTGTATCTTGAATTTGAAATCTAATTTTAATTATAGGTAATTGTTTATGGTGGCTATTGCCTGCACCTTCTATCGATATATGGTTTGACAAATTATCAAAGTTAGCCGAATTACTTAGCATATCGACTTTGAATATTACTTGACCAGCATCTGTAAATTTGATGGCATTACCTAATAAATTCAGCAAAACTTGACGTAAACGTTTTTCATCAGCAAATAGAGCTGTAGGAAGTTGATTAATTTCTTGGTAAATGAAGCCAATTTCTTTTTGTTCAGCTTTGATGCGGCAGATTTCAAAAATGTTTTTGAGAAAATTAGCGAGGTGAAAATCGTGGGGAAATAACTCCAGCTTACGTGCTTCAATTTTTGATATATCCAGAATATCGTTAATTAGTGTCAGTAAATGAGAACCACATTGGTAAATAATATCAAGTCCCTCCTTTTGCTTAGGAGTAACATCGTCTTCCATGTCAAGAATCTGAGCATATCCTAAAATACCGTTGAGTGGTGTGCGAAGTTCATGGCTCATATTTGCCAGAAATTCGCTTTTGGCATTGTTTGCACTGTCAGCAATTTCTTTAGCTGCTTTTAACTCGGCGGTACGTTCCTCAACCCTAGCTTCTAGTTCAATAAAAGCAGTTGCTAACTGTGTAGCCATTTGATTAAAAGATTGTGCCAAACTTTCTAGCTCATCTATACCTTTAATTTCGACTTTCTGGTCGAGTTTTCCGGAAGCGATCGCTAAACTTGCGGCCTGTAAACTTAAAATTGGTTGCGTAATCCAACGTGATGTGAAAATGCCGATTGCAGTGGCCCATACCAAGGCTACTAAACATAAAATTATGCTGGTTCGGGTATTTTCGTTGATTTGTGCCATAAATTCTGATTCTGGCACAACCACAACTACTAACCAATCCAAACCAAATTTGTCACGCCAAGGGTTAATATGGACAAATTGTTTCTCTCCTTTTAAGCTAAAAATTAGCTCTTGACTATCTTGAATTGGCTCAAAACCACCAAATTTTTCCTTTAAATAATCTGCTGTTTTTTTAATTAAAATATCATTACTATTAAATACTGAGAGCCTTTCTGCTTTACCATTAATAATATTATATGGACGTTCATTATTAGAGGAAGCTACGATTAATCCAGAACGCTCTAAAATTAATACTGTACCTTTTTTACCGACTTTTAAATTAGCTAAAAAATTACTAATCTGCGATAATATTAAATCAATACCAATTACCCCTATTGGTTGATTATTTTGATTATAAAGAGGAAAACTTGAAGAAATAGAAAAAATTTCTGGTTTATCCTCCCATTGATAAATTTGAGTCCATAAAGGTTTCCCCATTTTGATGGCATCTGCATACCAAGCTTCGGAGCGGGGGTCATAATCTCTTTTGATATTTATTAATTTTTTACGATTTCCTTGATTATCTGTAGAATAAATATAAAGTTGACCAATCTGCCGCTTTTGGTCAACTTCATTGATTAAAAGATTGCCATTATCTAAGCGTTCAATACCGATAAATTCACCTTTAATATTAGCAAAGTTAATGTATCCAATATTCAACACTTGCATTTGTTTAAAAAAGTAATTTGATATCATCTCCAAGTTGTTTAAATCAATTAATCCTAGCTGAATGGCATCAGTATTAATCTGATTCATCTGTGGAGGCGTAGATAAATATGTATCAAGGTGCTGATCGACCAGACTACCAACTTTTTGAATTAACTGATTCGCCAGGTCATTTACTGCTCTCTCACCATTTCTAAAAGAAAGATATCCCACCAGACTCACAGCAGTAAATATCTGAATTACAAAGGGGATAATCAGAATCAGCCTGAGGGGAATCTTGTGAGAATTTTTTAAGATAAAATTATTCATAAGCCTAAGCTATATAATATTTATGGGATAAAATTAAAAAATATAAATAATTAAATATTTATTATTAGCGCATCAACCTAAAATCCAGTTTGAATTTTCTGCATAGGGATAGCGATCGCAAATTTATCACCATAATGGATACAAAATGTAACTTTATATTTGCACCGTAAGAATCTAAATAATATGTTAATGACTTCTAACTTTAAGTTATTTTCTTGAGCGAAAAATTTGGTATTCAAGAATTGTTTAGCTTTACTATTATTTAGCAGCAGAGCCAAAATTAAAATATAGTTTTTATGTGGCTATTAAGATAGTCAGTCTAGAAACTATTACTAATCTTTCAGAAAAAATATTTTTGCTTGATCATATAAAAATTAATGAATTTAACAATATCCTCATTGCCATCTCTCACACCTGCGGCTTCACTCTTCTATACAAACATAGTCTCTGTAGCCAATATCCTTAAATATCTGTATTGCTTGGTAAAAATAGCGCCCTGAGCCTCGAAAATCTAGTAAATTTAGAAATCCTATCTGATGAACTTTACTTGTCAACTGTTCAGCAAGGTTGTTTACTACCTTCTGTCCATTTTTAAAGCAGAGATACCCTATAAATCCTACTGCGGTGAAGATTTGGCTTACGAAGGGTACAAAAAGTATTAGCCGCAAACGTAATTTATTGTAATAATAAACACCAGTATATATCATAGTTTACAGTTTTGAGCAGTTTGCTAAATGCAGAGTAAAGTCTTACCTGCATTAGTTTGCCCATTCTCCTGGCGTTGATATCATCAGATTACATCGTTTGTGATCTCAAGGCGATCGCTGGATAAATAATTTAGCACTTACGTAAGTGTCATATTTTTCCTCCAGTGATTGTTCAGAGTAAATATGTAAGTATTGTGTATTATGGCTGTGCAAGGATTTTGGAACTTAAGAGAGTGATAATTAGCCATAACGCACCATCTTTCTCGGTGCGTTAATTTATAAATCATCCCTTACAAAGCTAAGCTTAGGCCTGTTGCATTGGTATCTCAATCACAAACTCAGTCCCTTTTCCTAGTAGAGAATCACACCTTAACTGACCTTTATGTTTGTCCACTATAACTTGATAGCTAATTGATAACCCCAAACCTGTACCACTTCCTACAGCTTTAGTGGTAAAAAATGGGTCAAAAATTTTCTGCTGTACCTGTGCAGTCATACCACGACCATTATCAGCTATCCTAATCCTCAGGGTTTTTGCATCTTTTAGTTCAGTGCGAATACGAATCTGGGGATTGTGTCTTAAATAATTACCCTGATCCTTGCACTCATCCAAGGCATCTATTGCATTACTTAAAATATTCATAAATACCTGATTGAGTTGACCAGCATAGCAACTCACCTCTGGCAATTGTTCATATTCTTTGATGACCTGAATTTCGGGGCGATTACTATTTTCTTTAAGTCGGTGCTGCAAAATCATCAAGGTGCTATCAATTCCCTCATGTATATTTACAGGCTTCATTTCCGATTCATCTAGACGCGAGAAGTTACGTAAACCCAAAATAATATTGCGGATACGCGAACTGCCAAGCTTCATAGAATGCAGAACTTTAGGTAAATCTTCTGCTAGGAAATCTAAATCAATTTCCGCCACCTTCTTCTTTAGTAAAGACGAAGCGCTAGGGTATTCTTGCTGATAAATACCTACTAAATCTAGCAAGTCCTGAACATATTCATGAGCATGAGTAATATTACCATGAATAAAATTGATAGGATTATTAATCTCATGAGCAATTCCTGCTACCATCTGTCCTAAAGAAGACATTTTTTCACTTTGGATTAACTGGCTTTGAGTACTTCTTAATTGCTCTAGAGTTTGTTGTAAATGAGAGTTTTTTATGTTAATTTCTTGTATTCTTTCTGCTACTTTTGTCTCTAGATTATGATTATATTTTTCCAATTCTTGATTTGCTTTCTCTAGATTTTGATATAGAAGAGCATTCTCTAAAGAAATTGCTGCTTGGGTAATGATTAGCTTTAAAACTTCTAAGCGACTGCTTGTAAAAGCTTCCGTTGTTAAATTATTTTCTAGGTAAATAATACCTAAAAATTTGCTTTGATTAAGGATGGGGATACATAATATACTCTTTGGCTGCTCACGCTTAATATAGATATCTAATGCAAAGGAAGCTTGAGCTTTGATATCATCAATAACTAATATTTCTTGGGTGCGTTTGACGTAATTAATCAAAGTGATGGGAACATGATCGCTAGACTCTAAAGGAATAGATAAAAACTCTGTATAACTGTCTGCAAAATTTCCATTGGCACTGACTGCAGTAATAGTTAAATTAAAATTATTAAATTCACTCAAAATCAGTACACATTTAGATGCTCCCGCATTCTCCATTACCACTTGCATTAAAGTAGAAAGCAGTTCTTGTAGCTCAATTTCTCCGGAGACTGCTTGGGAAGCTTTAATTACAGATGCCAAATCCAGCATATCTGAAATGCTGGTGTTAGAGCCAAGAATAGTTTCATTCGTAGCTAGAGTAGATTGATTACTAGATGTAGATAAGTTTATGCTCAGTTCTCGTGAGTTCTTCTCTCTAGAAGAGTGGTTATATTTTTCCTGCTGAACAATAGATGCAAGTAGTTGAGGATAGCGTTTTTTTAAGTCATCAACTTTGGCTTTTGCACCCCAGCTAAGATAGCCATAATAAGCATCAATGAGGTAGGTTTGGGCAATTTTTTGTTTTCCCCATCCGAGATAAAATTTAGCTGCTAATTCGTAAGCAAGAGCTTCTTCATTAATATAGCCATGTTCTTTAGCGAGATTTATAGCATACTCATAATAATCTATTGCTTCAACATATTGACCTATAACCCGATAGTGCTCTGCCTCTACTAAATAAAATTTATGTAGATAATTCATGGGCGCAGAATCTGCCCATTTTTTCATTTTCTCCTGATTTTCTATTACTTTTTGGAGAATTGATTTTTGCTCAGATTCATCAAAATAATGATAAACTGCTAGCCTAGATAGCGAATCATATAAATAAAAAACAGGCACAAATATTTGTCCTCTCCCAGTATCTAAATACTTTTCTGCCAGAATTGAATTTTCAAATGCTTGAGAGAAATCGTTGAATAGATAGCAGAGATGTAGTTTACTAATATATAAATATAGAAGCCCTATAGTATCGTTGGCTTGAAGGAGAAATGGCAACATTGTCTCTTCATCATAAGCATCACCAATTAAACAGCAAGGGTTTTTAACAGAATCTATTAAGTTTAAGACTACCTGGTGGTAGATTTCGTTGTAGTTAAATATTCTTTTTTGATTAATTTTATATATAGCTTGGCTGTATGTTGCTATTTCCTGTTTAAGGTAGCTCAAATCTTTACCGCTAAAATATAAATAGTATGAATAAGCGTTAATAGAATAAGCAGCAAACTCTAAATTTCCGGTTTCTAATCCGGCAGTATAAGCTTCTAATAAAGGCTTAAGACTGTCCCTTAGATGCTCCCGCAAATGCCTAATGAAACGATTAAATATATCAAGGATTTTAGATTTAAATTTTTGGGCATTAAACTTCTCTACTAAACTTAAAGCTAAGCAAGCAAATTTATAGCCAGATTCAATATCTCCACTCATTTCACAAAGCATTAATCCGTAAGCAATATATGCAAGAGCAGACGAGTGAGAGTTACCATATTCGAGCGATAAATTGATTTTTTTTAAGCAAATTAATGGCATTAGTTCTGGAACAGATTGACCAGCATAATTCATTCCACTAGCTAAGATATGCATAATTGCCATTGCTTTGGCTTCTCTCATTTCCGGCAAATCAATTAAATCTTCAATACGCTTATTTGTTAAATTTAAAGCTGTTCTCTCTATTTCCTGCTGAACATGAAATTGGCTGGGTCTTTCTGGAAAATCAACACTTAACATTTTCAAAAAATCTAGCAAAATATTAATAGCATCTATCCCTTTACCTTGTACCCCATAAGCCTGAATTCTTAATTCATAAACTTTGGCTTTTTCCACTAGTGTATTAGCTTTGAGCAACACAACCTCTACTAATTTATCCATCTGCTCAAATTTACCTGCTAAGTATGCTGCTTCTGCTGCTGTTTCATACAAAGCTAGGGTTAACTCATATTTAGTATCCCAAGAATCATCTGATAACAACTCAATTCCTATAGTGAAGTACTTGAGCGCCGATGAGTAAGCTGTTGATATCAAAGCTTTACGTCCAGCAGTCAAATTCATCACAGCCAGATCATCACGTTGAGCTTGATTAGTGATGAATTCAATTGCAACATTGAAATGACTGACAAGCTCAAAAATCTTGTCTTCCCTTTCTGATTCTGAGATATTACTTAAAAGTAGTAAAGCAATTTTTAAGTGGATTGGCTTTCTCTGTTCTTCAGGGATTAGAGAATAAGCAGCTTGCTTTACTTGGTCATGGAAAAATTTATATTTAGGTAATTGGTAACTACTAATTGGTAAATTATTTGCTGCTTCTCTCTCATCTTTTGGAATAAGATTGTAACCATCAGTCAGAGGAAAAATTAGCCTCTCCAATAATGCTTCCCACAAGTCTGATGCTGTATTCATTACAGACTTTTCATTGACAATCGCCAAAGTTTTTAAGTCAAATTCATTTCCAAGACAAGCAGCTATTTTTAAAACATTTTGTGTATTGATGGGTAGATTTCCTATTTGAATACCCATAAAATCTACAGCATTCTCTCTAAGAGATAAAATTTTAATTTGGGCAATATCATATTGCCAATAACCAGCATCAAAATTTAATTTAATAAGTCCGTCATCATGTAAAGACTTGAGGAATTGTGATGCAAATAAGGGGTTACCTTTCGTTTTAGCAAACACCATTTGAGTTAGAGGAACAGCAATTACTTCACCACAATGAAGCGTATCAGTAATTAAATTGTTTAAATCAACCTGCCTAAGAGGTGAAAGTTTAATTGTATTAATTATTGCTTCTTTTTTATAAATTTCCTGTAATGTTAAATTCAATGGATGTAGATTAGAGACTTCATTATCTCTATAGGCACCAATTAGTAGTAAACTACCTTTACTCTCAGATAATTCTTCTGCATCACCTGTAACTATAGAAGCAGTTTCGCTCATTAATAACTGGATAAATTGCAAAGAATACATATCTGCCCATTGCAAATCATCGAGAAAAATTACCAAAGGATGTTCTTTGCTAGTAAATACTTGAAGAAATCTTTGCAACAATAAATAAAACCGATTTTGGGCAGCAATACCAGCAAGTTTAGCTACAGCAGGTTGTTGCCCAATAATTCTTTCCAGTTCAGGAATTACATCAGTAATTACCTGGCATTGTGTACCTAATGCTGATGTAATTTTGGCTTTCCATTCTTGAATTTGGACATCTGTTTCCAAGAGTATTTGCCCAATTAAATTCCTTAGAGATTCTACCAAGCCTGACAATGGAATATCACGTTGAAACTGGTCAAATTTGCCTTTAATGAAGTAACTACGTTGTTGTGTAATGGTTTTATGTAGTTCGTTAACTAGTGAAGTTTTGCCGACACCAGAGAAACCAGAAACTAAAATCATTTCCGTTTTACCGCTTGTTACTCGTTCAAAAGTAGTGAGTAAAGTTTCAATTTCTTGTTGACGACCATAAAGTTTTTCAGAAATGGCAAAACGATTTGATATATCCTGAGAGCCAAATTGAAATGCTGTAATATTTCCTTTTTCTTCCCATTGCTTCTGGCAATTTTCTAAGTCGTATATTATTCCATGCACACTTTGATATCTATCTTCGGCATTTTTCGCCATTAGCTTACTGATAATATCAACTAAAATTGAGGGAATTTTGGAATTAATACAACTGGCTTTTGGAGGTTCTTTAGCAATGTGCGAATAGACTAACTCCATTGGTTCAGTAGTATTGAATGGTAACTGTCCAGTGAGCAGTTCAAAAAAGGTAACACCCAAAGAGTAAAAATCTGTACGGTAATCAATACTTCTGTTCATGCGTCCTGTTTGTTCAGGAGAAATGTAAGCTAAATTTCCTTCTAAAACATGAGGATTATTAATAGATTGAATTTCTTTTGGTAATAAAGTAGCAAGACTAAAATCGATTAGCTTAATTTCGCTATTCGCAGGATGAATTAGAATATTTGCAGGTTTAATATCTTTATGAATTATGCGATGGCTATGTAGCTGTTCCAAAGTAGAACAGATTGCCAGCGCTATCTGAAAAAATTCTTTTAATGGAACAAAATTATTTCCCTTTTTTCTCTCTCTTATTTGCCAATCTTTAAGGGATATAGCTTCATAATCCTCCATGATCAGAACATAGCCATTGCGGTAATTCTCTAAACTGAGGGGTCTAACTATGCCCGGAATATCAAGGTTTTTAGTAATGGTATATTGATTCCGAAATTGACTAATTTCTGCAAATGTAGGATATTCATTTCGCATCAATTTCAGGATAACTGATTGCTGGTCTTTGTCTCTAATACCTCGGTAAACTACAGTCTTTTTACCTGAATAGAGTAGCTCAGTGATGCGATAGCCAATGATAGGAGATACTGTATCTGATAAGAGTAACATAGAAGCTTATGAGGGTAATTATAATTCTTTCATTATTATTCCCATTGAAAAGCAAGGACTAGCAGTAAATAATGTGGAAATTCTGTGAAATATATAGATTTTTGCTAAAAAATTCACAATTTTAAGCTTGGTTTCCTAATCAGAGTAAGAGAAAACTGCCAATCTCTGATATTGAAATACCAAACATTCTTTAATAGAAAGTATAAAAAACCAAAAACCTGCCTTCATCCTCGTGATTCTGAATGCTGGCAGGTGTTTTTATCATTATTGATAGCAATAAAAATACTTATCTCAAACTCCAGAAATTTTTTAAACTGGAGTTACTCAAAAGGAAGAGTAGAAAATTTTTAAAGAAAATCAGATTCTCAACAACTAGCGGTTTCATTGGCTAATAACACTAGTACAACAGAGCAAAAGTAAAAAGTGAGCCAATACGATATATATGCTGTCCGGCTCACTCTGCAAAATAATTTATTTCTGAGAACTCCCTTAGTTTTATCAAATTAAGAGCATATTTATTTGCATCTAGAATGCTACGCGTAAGTCAACAGTCAAAAAGTTTCTATATCAATAAAGGCTTTTGGCTAGTTGAAATGGTTACTTTATTTATGCTGTGTTGTACTAGTCCTTAGTCTCTACTTTTATGCGTTATTCTTATACGCATTTGATGACGACTATTTGACTTTCTGCTTAATGAAGGTCACAACTTGAGTTAGCTGTTTCTTCAAGCTCTCTATTTCTGCTTGCATCTTGGCAATTTTTTCATTTAAAAGCTCAATTTCTCCCGACGATACGGTTGCAACACTTGGAGGTGGAACTGTAGCATTGCTAT
Organism: Nostoc linckia FACHB-104; assembly: GCF_014696615.1. Classification (GTDB taxonomy): domain Bacteria; phylum Cyanobacteriota; class Cyanobacteriia; order Cyanobacteriales; family Nostocaceae; genus Aulosira; species Aulosira linckia_A. The sequence continues at coordinate 84,966 of NZ_JACJQJ010000016.1, forward strand.
TTACAGTCGCTGGAGCTGTGGCAAAACTATGACTAGAAGTTGCAGTTGCGCCATTACTAACAGCAACGCCTGCTCCAACTAGAGCTGGTTCTGGGCGTACCTGTTTAGCTTTTGTCATTGCTGACTTAATGGCACCAATGAGTTGCTTCTGGTCAAACGGCTTACCCAGAAATTCAAAATATTCAAAGGGTTCTGAAATTTTTTCAGTTACCTCTTCCTTACGACCAGACATCATTACTAGAGGAATCTTCCTTAACTCAGGTTGGGCTTGAATTTGCTGGAACACTTCCCAACCACTCATTTTCGGTAGTAGAAAATCTAACATGATTAAACTAAATTTTTCTTTAAGGATGTAATTTAGTCCTTCTAAGCCGTCTTTTGCTTCTACTACCTCGAAATTGCCAGGCGGCAACATCTCTCGTACTTTTACCCTGACAACTGTGGTGTCATCAATAACTAGAATTTTGTTACTTGCCACGACTTATTACTCTAACAGAAACTATAGGTGTAGATGGCTATTATGCCCATTGACATTGAGAATGCTCTTACTATATCCAACATTTATCTTGATTGGGGGAGAGTATATTTTCGGTATAAGTGATTTTCGGGGATGTGTTTTCTAGAACCTCTCCCCTTGTTCTAGTCAATTTATGTCATGGTAATATTTAAGGCTTTAACCTTGCTCTAGAGCATAGAGAATTTGCTCCACAGTACCTTTGGATCTCGCGTGGTTGTCTATGACTTCGTCACAACAAGCCCAACTCAAGTCAGAAATAATGGCAATGCCCAGCTGGTTACGTCGTTCTATCGGCAAAGCCAGCGAAATTTCTACAGTACAACGGATTATTAAGCAGCGCCAAATTCATACAATTTGCGAAGAAGGACGTTGCCCCAACCGGGGGGAGTGCTATGCCCAAAAAACTGCTACTTTTCTGCTAATGGGCCCTACTTGTACTCGTTCTTGTGCATTTTGTCAAGTAGATAAAGGTCATGCACCAATGCCCTTAGATTTAGAGGAACCGCAAAAGGTGGCAGAAGCTGTCAAGCTTTTGGGTTTACGTTATGTGGTACTGACTTCTGTAGCCCGTGATGACTTGACAGACCAGGGAGCCGGACATTTTGTCCAAACGATGGAGACTATCCGCCAGTTGAACCCAGAAACTCAAATAGAAGTGCTGACACCAGATTTTTGGGGTGGTATTGGTGCTGGGGAGGAAGGACAACGGCAAAGAATAGAGATGATTGTCAAGGCGAAGCCTGCTTGTTTTAACCACAATATTGAGACGGTGCAACGCTTAACTGGGCCAGTGCGCCGGGGAGCAAAATACGATCGCTCGCTGCATGTACTTGCAATCGTCAAAGAAATCGACTCCTCTATCCCCACCAAATCTGGTTTAATGCTGGGACATGGCGAAACCTTTGATGAAATCATGGAAGCCATGAAAGATTTAAGAGCCGTAGGATGCGATCGCTTAACTATTGGTCAGTATATGCGACCTTCCCTAGAACATCTGCCAGTCCAAAAATACTGGACTCCAGAAGAATTTGATCAACTTGCCAGCCACGCATGGCAAATGGGATTTAGTCACGTTCGTTCTGGGCCTTTGGTTCGGAGTTCCTATCATGCAGGGGAGGATTGAGGGGGTAGGGGGTAGGGAGAAGAGGGGAATAAATATCCCATTACCCAGTCCCCAATCCCTAATTCCCAACCTTCTCACAAATATTTTTAAAGAAACTGGCTAATCGGTACCTCTGTTTGGTATTTCTTAAACAGTCCTGAAATTTAGGAGAACAGCCAATGACTGCTAAAAGCAAAAGTTCACCAGTAGCAGATAGTGGAGCTAAACCCCCCTATCCTTTCCGTACTGGTTGGGCATTATTCTTATTAGCGATCAACTTCTTAGTTGCAGCTTACTACTTCCATATCATCGAGTAATTAGAAGCTGATTGGTGCTGCTCAAATCGTGCCTTTAAATAAACCCTTGGGACGAATGAGCAGCACCAAAATCATGATTAACAGCGCTACTCCTTGTTTATACTGAGAACCAAGCCAAGGGGTGCTGACTTCTTGCACTATGCCAATGATAAAAGCAGCCGCGATCGCACCATAAGGATTACCAATTCCCCCCAAAATAACGGAGGCAAATAAGGGCAGAATCAAAAACCACCCCATATTTGGGCGCACTGCTGTAATTAATCCGTACATACTGCCACCCAAAGACGTGAGTGTGCCAGCTATTAGCCATGTCCAGAGAATTACTTGCTCTACATTAATGCCAGAAACTCGAGCTAAATCTAAATCATCGGCAACCGCTCGCATTGCCTTGCCAACTTTTGTATTTTGCAGCAGGTAGTGCAGTGCCAAAATAGCCAGCACTGCTAACCCCAACACTAACAACTGATTTTGTGGTACCTTTAAGCCGAATACATCTAAAGCTGGGGTAACAGGTAAATTATAGTTTTGGTTCTTACCCCCCCAGATGAAGATAATGCCATTGCGGAGGAATAAGGCCAATCCAATGGAAATAATAATTAGCGTCGTGGAAGTAGCGCGGAGACTACGCATTCTTGACCACAGTAATTTTTCTGATATCAGCATCATTACCACTGTTCCTGCTGCGGCCAGTACCATTGACAACCAAATATTTACACCAGCACTATTTACCAGCAGCGTTAGATAAGCCCCCAAAGTCAGAAAATCACCGTGGGCAAAATTAGACAACCGTAAAATCCCATAGGTAAGGGTAAGTCCGACTGCACCCAGAGCAATAATACTCCCTACGGCAATTCCATTAATAATTAATTGAGCAAGTTGTAGATCCATAGTGTTAAGCAGCTCTTAAGAAATTACTAGTTAGTGATTTCATACATTAAATTGGTGGGATCATCGTCACATTCGACACTATAGGTTATGCTTTATAAAGAAGCAGGAATTGTGCGCTAATATACATAGAATCCTGTTCGCACTTTTGTGCGAAGCTCCACTTGTTCAGCGGTCTAGTTGACCATGCAGCAGTATTCAAGCTTACCAGAACAGAACTCACAGATAGATACAACCCAAACACTTTTGACCACAATACAGCAACTTCGAGCCGAGTTGTGGCTGGAAGGCGGCTTGAACCAGTTGCAAAGCCATCTCAATGATTGCTTGCTTTCTGCTTGTACCACCTTGCCACAACCAAGAGCTACAGAAGCAGAAATTTTCCAAATTTTGGTCAACGAGATTAGCCATGCTTTAAACAGTAGTAAGGTGGCGATCGCGCTGTTCCAACTACAAGAGACAACTGGTAAAATTTTTTATGTTCCACCATCCCCCTCCCGACGCTCACAACTTCTACACCTAGAAGCGTTATCCAAAAAAGGCAAAAAGTTACGCCTGAAATTGGATGAGGTGATAGAACTTGAAGATTTACATCACCTAGAGAATCAAGAAACGCCTGGCGCTTGGCAATTGGCCAATGATTGTGGCGGAATAAGCGCTTGGCTAATTGTGGCGACAGCGCCTGTAAGAGGTGATTCGGAGTTATGTAACACAGCAGAAGTGGAACTGCGATCGCAATTTATCGCACGGGCTGTCAAATATTGCTCTGTAGCGTTAGCAAAACTCAGACAAATACAGTCCTGGCAACAAAAGTCGCAATATTTAGGTAGTTCTAATCGAGAACTAGAGCGTACTAATCAACTGAAAAATCAGTTTTTGGCAAATACCAGTCACGAAATTCGCACACCGCTGAGTTCGATTATTGGCTTCACCCATCTGCTGTTGGCGCAAGGCTACGATCCGACTAGAGAACGTCATCAAGAGTATTTAAATATTATTCAATCCAGTAGCAAGCATTTGCTAGCACTAATAAATGATATTTTGGATCTTTCTAAAATTGAAGCTAATCAACTAGATGTCCAGTGGGAAATAGTAAATGTACCTACATTGTGTCGTAATGTTTTGGCACTGGTAAAAGAAAAAGCTGCTAATAAATGTTTAAAACTGCTGTTAGATATAGAGCCAGAGGTAACAACGATAGTTGCCGATCCTTTACGGCTCAAACAAATGTTATTAAATTTACTTTTCAACGCCCTTAAGTTTACAAATACAGGAACTGTGGGTTTACAGGTAGTCGCTAAAGGGAGCTTTTTGCATTTTACAGTGTGGGATACTGGTACAGGTATTTCTCCAACAGACCAAGCAAAACTTTTTCAACCCTATTTCCAAATCGCTAATTCTACAGTTAACCGTAATGAAGGTACTGGCTTAGGTTTAGCTGTAACTCGTAAACTCGCTGAAGTTCACGGAGGCTGTATAGAAGTCGAATCTAAAGTTGATTGCGGCTCGCGTTTTACTATCATACTTCCCTTAAATCCTGTGGGAGAATTAACAGGAATTGAAGGTAATATTGCTTCTGTATCCGCTTCAGCACCTTTAGACATCGCTCCTAGCTGTTTTTTAGAAATTTTGCTAGTAGAAAACGACTTAAACAACGCTAAGTTGATCCAAATTTATTTAGAAAAACTAGGTTATCAAGTCACTGTGGCTAACAATGCTGCTGAAATGTGGGAAGCATTGAAAAATATTAACCCAGCAGTGATTTTAATGGATGTCAATCTGCCGGATGATAATGGTCTCAACTTAGTGCAGCAATTGCGAGAACATACGCAATATCAGATGACTCCCATCATTGCCCAAACAGCAATGGCAATGAAAGGCGATCGCGACATTTGTCTGGCAGCTGGAGTGAATGATTATATTTCTAAACCTATTGATTTACCACTGTTAGCTAGTTTGGTAGCTAAATATAGTAAACCGCAGTAATTCATAATTGGTAATTAAATTTTAGAGAATTGGGATAACACCATGCGAATACCTCAAGCCAATTATTTCTAGTACTATAGATATATTTGCTGCGGGCTATCCTACTGGTGAACAGCCATGTCAGAAACTACTTTACCTTTACCCTTAGTTGAAATTCCTCCCACCCAAACCGAACTTCCCTTTGATGATGGTGTTCCAATGGAAAGCGCAAGGCACAAGGCCCAAATGGACTTGTTGATAGATGCTTTAATTCCTTGGTTGTCACACCGAGAAGATGGGTTTGTGGGTGGTAATATGTTTGTTTACTACAGTTTGGCGCAGGTGCGAAACAAAGACTTTAAAGGCCCAGACTTTTTTGTGGTGTTGGGAGTCCCGAAAGGTGAACGCAAAAGTTGGGTAGTTTGGGAAGAAGGAAAAGCACCGGATGTTGTAATTGAGTTACTTTCTGAAAGTACAGCCGCCGCAGACAAAAACGAAAAAAAACGAATTTATCAAAATCAAATGCGTGTACCAGAATATTTCTGGTATGACCCGTTTAACCCAGATGATTGGGCGGGTTTTTCGATTCAACAAAGAGTTTATCAACCTTTAGTTACAAATCACCGCAATCAATTGGTAAGTGAATCTTTAGGGTTAGCTTTGCAACGTTGGCAAGGAAATTACAAAGGGATTGATGCGACTTGGTTACGCTGGGCAAATTTGGAAGGAGAATTACTACCAACCCCTGAAGAACAGGAACGCCAACGAGCCGAACAGGAATGCCAACGAGCAGACAGAATTGAGGCGCAGTTGTTGCAAACAGCACGTAATTTACTGGTTGGGGGGATGACAGTGGAAGAGGTGGCGAGGGTTACAGGTTTGGATGTAGAGGCGATCGCACAATTGCTCCCAACATCTGAGGCGTGAGAAACTGCTATCGACGGTAAAAACCTTCCGGCTTCAACTGTGGTTAAACCAAACTCTTTTTTGACCTTCGCTCAGGTAAAACTACTGTATGGCATAGTTGTCACTGGTTATTTGTCATTTGTTATTCGTCATTTTCCTGCGTCTTTCTCATACCTCATTCCTAATTCTTTATCAGTAGACCTCTCGTCGGTTACTTGTTACTAGTTACTAGAATAGAATTTGTTGGGTGCTATAGGATTGCGGTAGGACTAGAAAATGAAACTAACAGAAAAACTTGAGCGACTAAAAGCGATATTCGCAGAAATGGAGCAGGCGCTAATTGCTTACTCTGGGGGTGTTGATAGTACTTTGGTTGTCAAGATTGCTTATGATGTTTTAGGCGATCGCGCTTTGGCTGTGACGGCTGTTTCACCGTCGTTATTGCCGGAAGAATTGGAAGATGCGAAAATTCAAGCGGCAACTATTGGGATTCCCCATCAAATTGTTCAGACAAACGAAATGGACAATCCCAATTACACTTCCAACCCTGTCAACCGCTGCTATTTCTGCAAAAGTGAATTACACGACACTCTCAAGCCTTTAGCTAGGGAATTGGGTTATCCCTATGTGGTGGATGGAGTCAACGCCGATGATTTACACGATTATCGCCCAGGAATTCAAGCAGCTAAAGAAAGAGGTGCGCGATCGCCTTTAGCAGAAGTCGGTGTGACTAAAATGGAAGTCCGCCAGCTTTCCCAAGAACTCGGTTTACCTTGGTGGGATAAACCCGCACAACCTTGTCTCAGTTCCCGTTTTCCCTATGGTGAAGAGATTACTGTTACTAAGTTACAACGCGTTGGCAGGGCAGAAATTTACCTGCGTAAGTTGGGGTTAAAAAATTTGCGCGTGCGTTCGGAAGGTGATACAGCAAGGATTGAATTACCACCAGAACAAATCAAAGAATTTGTCTTGACGACAGATTTACAACAAGTAGTGTCTGCTTTTCAAGAATTTGGTTTTATGTACGTCACTCTTGATTTAGAAGGCTATCGCAGTGGTAAGTTAAATCAAGTGTTGCAGCCGCAAGCCTTGAGCTTGAAAAATTATAGCTAATCGGATAGCGATCGCTCATGGCCCAGTCACCCGTCCTATTGGTAGAGGTGTATATTTTTACTATCAAGATAGCTTGATCATTGAAATTTGCTGCCATCCTCAATCAAGCTGACACTTTCACAGAAAAACTACGAAAATTGACTTTGATAGTTATATTCTTTTGATTAAATTCCGAAAAAATGCTTGCATAATTACCTCAAAGGTTACCTAATATACCTTACAACTGCAAGCCAATATTTTATCGATGAAAAAGTTTATTGTATTATTTTTCATCAGCTTATTGCTAGTTACAGCAACACCAGCAATGGCTCAATTTTCCCTACCTATCCCCATACCAACAGTCCCCATCCCTATACCTGAGATCCCAACACCACAACTTCCCATCCCCGATATTACCAAACTGATAGAGGGAGACCCCCCTATCAGCACTAGTTTTGCCGATACTCGCCAGCAATCAACCCTTCCTGATAACTTTAAACCCCAGAAATTCCAACGCTTAACACAGCTACCACGCAGCACTAAAGGTGGTTTTTTATTGCGTCCGGGGGCTTTTGAATTGGCAGTGGAAAGTTACTGTTTACGAGCAGGTACTCATGGGCCTAGTCAGGGAAACGGCTATCTCTACGCACCTCTAAAAGGTTCCAAAGCTGGACTTATCCAGCAAATTCTGCAAAACTCCGTCCGTCATCCAGAAATTCCCCAAAAAGATATACAAATGTTGCTATGGGCTATTATTGCCCGCACAAAAATTAGTGATACTAACGCAGAAATCCAGCAAACAGCAGCAAAATTACTCACTAAAGATGAGATTTTTCAACTCAACGGCGGTGCTTTGGGCTTAATACCCAAATCATTACTAGATAAAGCCACTGCTAATTTGCCTTCTCCATTACGTTTGGTGTTTGAAACAGAAGCGCGTATCCGAGAAATGCTCACGATAAAGAGTACAAGTTACACACAACTAGAACAAATTGCAGTGTTGGCTGGAGAACCGCAACGAGATGGCCCAGAAATACCAGAGGGTCGTTGGTCACTTAATCCCCAAGGATTTTACATCCGTTATCTGCCTACTTCCTACAGCAAGACACTTATTCAGATTTACGTTCCTGAGAATTTTCGTAAGCAAGCAAATGCAAATGTAAACTTAGCACCTAAGTCTACAAAACAAGCATTACTTTTAACACAAGATGGGGGCGCAGAATATAATCCCGCTGGTGAAGTTGCTGTTCCTGGTGACACAGGAAGACAGCGCTTAGGTTTATCTGCTCGTCCGGCTGATGGAGGTACTGCCGATGCAGGTAACGATGCAGGTAATGACCCAGGTAATGACGCAAGCGGTACTCCTGGTACAGGTAATAATGCAAACGGTGCTTCTGGTACAGGTAATGATACAAGTTCACAGCCAGACTCATCTGCTCCCAGAACAGGAAATACCCTAACACCCACACCTAAAGCGCCATCAAAATTAGAAATCTTTTGTAATCCTGTAGTCAGGCAGTCTCTTGACCAAGACTGGCAAGGAACACAAGCTGATAATAGAGAGAGACTGAGATGGGTGTTGTGGAATAGCACCACTGGAAAACTTTCAGTCACAAATGTCACAGTAGGAGATCCCATTAGTGGTAGCGTTGCATCAGGAAACACCCCGCCTGATGAAAATGGTGTATACGTGGTGGGAATATATCATACCCATCCCCCCAAAAATTTAGACCCAGAACCAGGTAGTGTTCAAGTACGTGGCCCTAGTCCTTTTAATGACATAGTTCATGCAGATACAAGGAAAGTACCTTCTCTAGTCAGAGATTATACAGATAACAATCTCACGACCGTTGTGGACTATCTCTACGGCCCCAACAAAAGGGGTGAAGCACAACCTGGCGGCGACGTGATGACAAATGTTCATCAATTGCCTTTGGGTACATGTGGTTCTTAATCCTCTTTTGCTAGATTGGGAAAATCTAATCGCCCCAAGGTTTACAGGGCTTTAATTTCCACGGTTTGTCTATAAATTTTAGTTTCTAATAGAAACTAAAGCCTCAAACCTTGATGTAAACAATAATCTCAGGCTGATTCTGAGATTATTGTTTTTCGAGTGTGATCAAACAGATATTAATCCGCGATCGCCCATCTGACATAAGGACGAGAAGCTGCTACAGTTTTGTAGGTGATTTCCTTAGCATTTGCCTGAATTTTTCGCAAATCGACACGGAAATATGCTTGCTTATTCTTAAATTTCACATTGTAGAATGTGTATTCTTTATTCTGTGTTTGACCAACACACGAAGCATAATTATCGTTTAAGTTGGCAACATATTCTACAACTTGCTTATTAGATGAAACTAATTTCGTTGAGTTAGAAAATGGTCTAGTATCAGCAACTACTGTATGTTCAGCACCACCTTCATAAGGTAGTGTCAACCACCATAAACCAACTGACTCAGGACAATTACCTGCACTACGTTGTACATTTAATTTCACATTTGGTGTAGAAATTGGCCCTGGTGGTGACTCTGGTTGTGCTTGTGCTTTAGCAAAAAGTGTTACTACTACAGCTAAAGGAGAGACAATTACAGCAAGAGTTGTTAATTTTATCCAAGTATTCATATAGATTTCTTTCAATTCAAGCTATCTAATTAATATTGACTTGCAAAATATTGCAAAAGTGTCGTCTTATTTAAGATTACCGTGTTGTCAGTTACAGTTCTACACAACTAATTCAGGCAACAATGTTAATAAATATTTGAGAATGCAGCCCCATCGGAATATTGCGGCTCTTTCATGAAACCTAGAATTATTGTTTGTGGCTTAGGACGGACTGGATATAAAGTCTTTCGTCTGCTGCGACAGCAGGGTGCGTTTGTAGTTGGTATTCATCACAAGCCTATCCCTGGCGAAACCGCAGGAGATGTGATTATTGGCGATTTACATACGGCGGCTACCCTCAAAGCCGCTGGAATTGAGGAATCCCATACTTTAGTAATTGCTAGCTCTGATGATGCGCGCAATTTAGCAATTATGATGCAAGCGCGGATACTAAATCCGCATATTCGCATCATCAACCGCTTTTATAATAGTAGTTTGGCAGAACGTCTCGATCATACTTTGCCAGACCATTTAAGTATGAGTGTGGTGGGTTTGGCAGCACCAGTGTTTACTTTTGCCGCACTGGGTAATAAAGCGATCGGACAAATTAAATTATTTCAACAAACTTGGCCGATTCAAGAAGAATATATTGATGAGTATCATCCCTGGTTAGGTCGTAAATTAGGCGATTTATGGGAAGATAGGTCGCGAATGTTAATCTATTACTTACCTGTAGAAGGTGATTTAGATTTAGTGGCGGCGGTGCTATCTGGGCAAGAATTAAAAGTAGGCGATCGCTTAATTGTTGGGATCCAACCTCGCGTTCGTCCTATCCGCAAATCATGGGTAAGTAAAGTCCTCAAAGTTCTCACTAGTTTGCAGCAATTTCAAAAACATGCTCAATCAGTTGTAGCGATGGCAATGGTGTTATTTGCTATTATTTTGATGGCTACACTTACCTATGTTTCTGCTAGTTTAAATATCTCTTTTATCGATGCTTTATATTTTGCAGTCGGCATGATTACGGGAGCAGGTGGTAATGACAAAATAGTCGAAAATGCTCCTAGTAGTATTAAAGTATTTACTGTTGTGATGATGTTAGTTGGTGCAGCAGTAATTGGTATTTGGTATGCCATGCTCACCGATTTTATTTTAGGTAATCGCTTTAAGCAATTTTGGGATGCGGCTCGCATTCCACAGCGACATCACTACATAGTCTGCGGCTTGAGTGGTATTGGCGTGAGAATTGTGCAAGAACTCCATGCAAGTGGACATGAGGTAGTAGTCATTGAAACCGACAGCAACAACAGATTTGTCAACACGACCCGCGGCTTAGGTATTCCCGTAATACAAGGTGATGCCAGTTTCCGCGCTATTCTCCAAGCCAGTAATATAGATAATGCTGTCGCCGTGCTGGCTGTTACTAGCAACGATGCCATTAATTTAGAAATTGCGCTCAAAGCTAAAGGATTATCACCCAGCATTCCTGTCATTGTCCATTATGCTGACCCAGATTTTGCAGGGATGGCACAACAAGTATTTGATTTTGAAGCCGTACTTAGTCCTGCGGAACTAGCTGCACCAGCTTTTGCGGCTGCTGCATTAGGAGGACGCATCTTAGGTAATGGGATTACCGCCGATAGTTTGTGGGTAGCCTTCGCCACGATGATTACACCAGCACATCCATTTTGTGGTGAATTAGTCAAAGATGCTGCGATGTCGGCTGATTTTGTCCCTTTGTACCTAGAAGCGAGTTGCCAAACCTTTCACGGCTGGGATTTATTAGAAACTCAACTCAGTCCAGGCGATATTTTATATTTAACAATGCCAGCAAATAGATTATATGAATTGTGGCGAGATGGGCGATCGCAAGTAATGGTAAGTTGATTGTTGGTGTTTGGTGTTTGGTGTTTGGTGTTTGGTGTTTGGTGTTTGGTGTTTGGTGTTTGGTGTTTGGTGTTTGGTGTTTGGTGTTGGTAATTTATCCTTATCCCCTCTCTTTTCGTGGGAACTAATTACGCAAGAAAACGTCTAATTTTTTTTATTAAATTAGTTCCAATATGAAAGTTAGGTCTATTAAAACTGCGATCGCTTTATCGCTGATTAGTGTGGGATTTTCGCAAACTGCTCATACTCAAACTCCCAGCGCAAATAACGCACAATTTACACAGCAAGTTGCATCACTTCGTCTCCAAGGGCCAAAGGGTTTAGAGACATTTCTTAATATTCATGCACAAGAATTAAAAAACCCTTCGCCACAAATAAAAGAGGCGTTAGACAAACTTTGTCAGCAACGAGATTGCTATGCTTCTAAACTTTATTGGTACACCGATTTAGAACAAGCAAAAGCTGCTGCTAAAGCTAGTAATAAACCTATACTTTCATTACGTTTGTTAGGAAATCTTGACCAAGATTTAAGCTGTGCCAATAGTCGCTTTTTCCGCGTAGCATTATATCCCAATGTAGAAATTTCTAAATTCCTGCGCGATCGCTATATTCTCCACTGGCAATCTGTACGTCCTGTCCCCAAAGTTACCATAGATTTTGGTGATGGACGCAAGCTAGAACGCACTATTACAGGTAATAGTATTCACTATATTCTTGATAGTTCTGGCGAACCAGTTGATGCAATTCCTGGTTTATATGGGCCGCAAGCATTCCTACGTCAGTTAGTAGCTGGGGAAAAAGCAGTTAAAGAATACACTAATTCCAAAGGTGTAGCCCGCGCTGGTTTTTTGCAAGAGTATCATCGCCAACAATTAGCATCTAGCCAACGTCAATGGGGAGTAGATTTAGCAAAACTAGGTATTAAAAATCTCCCTCGTCTTGTAGAAATTCCTGCTAATAATAGTGAAACACCTAGTGCAGCGGTAGCTGGTACTATAGCTGTGAGTAAAATGCGAGTTGAATCTCCTTTGTTGCGAGATATTAATATTGCTAGTAGCAATCAAACAGCACTTCAAGATATTACTGACTCAGCAACATGGCAGCGAATTGCCCAACTTTACACAGTAGATGCCAAGTTAGATAATAACAGTGTGGCATTAATACGTAACAAACGTTTTCCAGGTAATAAAGCTGATAATTTACAGCGAGTTGTAGGGAATTTTGAAACTGTAATGGCATTAGATACGATCAGGAATGAATATACACTGCATAACCAAATTCATCAGTGGTTTATTCAGGGTAATGCCACAAATAATGTGAATAAATTGAATGAAAAAGTTTACGCTGAATTGTTTTTAACTCCTAATTCCGATCCTTGGCTGGGATTGATGAGTAATGACAGTTACAGCGGAATTGATAATGATGGAATCCGCAAGTAATGTAAAAAATGTTGGTTCTTCCGGTGTCGCAAACTAGTTTTGTTTACAGTCTGGGGAATTGTTTTTTACATACTTGTACATTTTCACCACGACTGACTTAGCAGCCACAATTTATCTTAGTACCAGGTTGCGCTTTCTTGCCATCAGTAGCGTAGCCATCACGTTTCCACCAATCAAGACCACCAATAAGTTCGCGTACTTCAAAGCCTAAGGTCAGTAATTTAAGTGCTGTTTTAGTTGAAGCGTTGCAACCAATACCATCGCAATAGCAGACATAAAGCTGTGATTTATTGAGCATCTCAGTTGAATTGAAACAGATTTCTTTGTGCGGAAGGTTTAATGCTCCTGGAATATGTTCATTCGCGAAGGCTTCTGGTGAACGACCATCAACAACGGTGATTGCTTGTCCACTATTTAACGCAACGTAAAGATCCCATGAATCCATCTCATACGCAAGTTTACGTTGATAATGCGCCATTTGCTCTACGCTCATTATTCTTTCCTTTTACTCAAAAGTTCAATTCTTGACCTTGACTAATAATTTCATCAAACTTCCTTGTACTGATATTTTACCTGCTTTCATTGCATATCTGTAAATTTATCATTGCCAGGGTTAATTTAATACAAAGAAAAATTTTTATAAAAATGTAAAAGTTATGAAATATAGTTATTTAGCTTTGATTGTTGGCACTGTTACAACCCATTAAATTGAAAGCGTCTAATATACTTCCAGACCTTAATAAAACAAAAGTAGTTTATTTAAGCATAATTATTTAATGCTTGAGAGAGGCTCCTTATCTTTATATTCCGCTACACCAAAATGTTCTGTGGTGCATTTCTCAACTATTCAGTTTTTAGATGGAGTTAGACATTATAAAACAATAATTACTCAACATTAAATTACGGATGAAACCTTAATCAATAGTTAAGGAAAACTATCTGTAGCTTGTCAGACAAATTTTAATTAATTCACATCAAGCAATCAAAATATCAACTAAAGTTCTGAATTAAAAATTGGTAGCAACTACTTAATTGTTGATAAGCTAATTACTTTCTACTTTCAGATTGTATGCGCCACCAGTAAGAGGTAATGTATGGTGCAAAACTCAAAATTAGGGTACAGATTGTCCCCTAAATCGATTCTGCGTCTATCTGTGTTTATCAGTATAGTTGCATCTTTATTGGTTGGTGGCATCAGCTTTTATGCAGTAAAACGATTGCAATATTCTGGTAGTTCAGATACAAAAATCGCAGCGAAAAAATTACCAGAAATCACAACGGTAACAGCTTTAGGAAGACTTGAGCCAAAGGGAGAGATAATTAAACTCTCTGCTACTGTTTCTACACAAGGAAGCCGAGTAGAGCAGTTGTTGATTAAAGAAGGAGATAGAGTTAAAAAAGGTCAAGTAATAGCCATTTTAGACAGTCGCGATCGCCTTCAAGCAGCATTAAAAGAAGCACAAGAACAGGTTAAAGTTTCCCAGGCGAACCTCGCTAAAACCCAAGCTGGCGCTAAACGTGGTGAAATCCTCGCCCAACAAGCTGCGATCGCACGTTTAGCAGCAGAACGCCAAGGCAATATTGCGGCACAAATCGCTACAGTTGAACGTTTACAGGCTCAAGTTGATAATGCTGCAGCGGAAGACAACCGCTATCAACAGTTGTACGAACAAGGTGCAATTTCCGCCTCTCAAAAAGATAGTAAGCGTCTCGCCCTAGAAAGCGCGCGCAAAAATCTCCAAGCAGCGCAAGCGCAGTTGCAACAAATTCAATCAGCTAGCCAGCAACAACTCAAAGAAGCCGCAGCTAACCTCGATCAAATTAGCGAAGTTCGCAGCGTCGATATCGCAGCAGCTAAAGCAGAAGTAGATCGTGCCATAGCAGCGATGAATTTAGCACAAGCAAATCTACAACAAGCTTACGTGCGATCGCCTCAAGATGGGCAAGTTTTCGAGATTCACAGCCGCCCAGGAGAAATAGTTTCAGATGATGGTATCGCCAATCTTGGACAAACCAGCCAAATGTATGCAGTAGCTGAAGTCTACGAAAGCGATATCAGCAAAGTACATCCAGGACAAAGAGTGCGAGTAATTAATGAATTTCTCCCCCATGAATTGCAGGGAACCGTTGATTGGGTTGGCTTACAAGTGCGCCGTCAAAATGTAGTTAATACTGATCCTGCTAGCAACATTGATGGCCGAGTTATTGAAGTTCATGTGCGTTTAGATCCAGACTCCACCCAGAAAGCAGCCAAGTTTACCAATATGCAAGTCAAAGTGGTTATTCAACTATCAACGGGACTGGGTACTGGGGACTAGGAGGAAATAAAAAATCACTATTGACTTTTCTTTTGTACAGACGCAATTCATCGTGTCTCCGTGACTCTTGACTTTACTCACCACTTTCCATGATGGGAATTCTGCAACAACTGCGACGACGAACGCCTTTAGGATGGCTGCAACTGAGTCATGAAAAAAGTCGGCTGCTGGTAGCATTATCAGGCATCGCTTTTGCTGATGTTCTGATGTTTATGCAGTTTGGCTTTCAGAGCGCTTTATATGACAGTAACACCAGACTGCATCGCAGTTTACTTTCAGACATTGTTATCATTGGTTCCCAAACCCGCAACCTGCAAAGAATATCTACCTTTTCTCGGCGGCGACTTTATCAAGCTATGGATATACCAGGGGTAAAGTCAGCTGAAGGAATTTATATCGGCACAATGATCTGGAAGAATCCCCAAACAAGGCGTGACACAGAAATTCTGGTGATTGGATTCAATCCAGATAAGCCAACTTTCGAGTTACCAGAAGTTAATCAACAATTGCAGGCAATTAAACAACCATATACCGTTTTGTTCGACCGTGGCGCTAGGGGTGAATACCAAGAAACAATTGCCCAATTGGAACAGGGTAAGCCTGTGAAGACGGAAATAGAACGTCGAACCGTGACTATTAGTGGTTTATTTAAAGTCGGGGCTTCTTTTGGTGCTGATGGCACTTTAATGACTAGCGATGAAAACTTTTTGCGGCTATTTCCACACCAACCAGCAGCCAATATCAGTGTCGGCTTGATTCAGTTACAACCCGGCGCTGACATTCAACAGGTAGTAGCAGGATTAAAATCCCATCTAGGAAACGAAGTTAAAATCCTGACTCATGAACAATTTATTCAGTTTGAAAATGATTTTTGGAGTCGCAACTCGCCAATCGGATTTATTTTTAATCTCGGTGTCTCGATGGGTTTTTCTGTAGGGGTGATTCTGGTTTATCAAGTTCTATCTACAGATGTGAATGCCCATGTCAGAGAATATGCCACCTTTAAAGCTATGGGGTATCGCAATTTATACCTGCTATGTGTAGTCTTTGAAGAAGCAGTAATTTTGGCGATGTTAGGCTTTATTCCAGGTACAGCAGCCTCTTTAGGTCTTTATTATCTCACCCGCAACGCCACCAATTTACCAATTTATATGACTGCAGTCAGAGCTTTGCAAGTACTATTACTTACCATCATTATGTGTACTATTTCGGGTGCGATCGCCACCCGCAAACTCCAATCTGCTGACCCCGCTGATATGTTTTAGCATTTGTCATTGGTCATTGGTCATTTGTCATTGGTCATTTGTCATTGGTTATTTCCCCCTTATCTCCCTCATCTCCCTCATCTTCCTCGTCTCCCTCATCCCCCACTATGCCAGTGATCTCGATCCGCAATCTCGACCACTATTTTGGACACGGTCAACTCCGCAAGCAAATTTTATTTAATATCAACTTGGATATTTACAGTGGTGAAATTGTGTTTATGACTGGGCCCTCTGGTTCTGGGAAGACAACACTTCTCACCTTAGTGGGTGGATTGCGTTCTGCCCAATTTGGTAGTTTGCAGGTTTTGGGGCGAGAACTTTGCGGTGCTAGTCACCAACAATTAGTAGAGTCACGACGACGGAATGGTTATATTTTTCAAGCGCACAATTTACACGGTAGCTTGACGGCACTCCAGAACGTCAAAATGGGTTTAGAACTGCACCAGCATATTGAATTAGCTGAAATGCGTAGTCGTTCAGCCCAAATGTTGGAGCAAGTAGGCTTAGGAAATTGCTTGCATTACTACCCCGATCAATTATCAGGTGGGCAAAAACAGCGAGTGGCGATCGCCCGTGCTTTGGTCAGTCATCCGCAAATTGTTCTAGCTGATGAACCGACTGCAGCGCTTGATGGTCAGTCGGGGCGAGATGTCGTCAACCTCATGCAAAAATTGGCAAAGGAACAAGGCTGTACCATCCTCATGGTGACTCATGACAATCGGATTCTCGATATAGGCGATCGCATTGTGCATCTCGAAGACGGTGAATTAAAGTCAAAAGTTAAAGTTATCAATTAAATAATTAAATTTAAAGTTTTTTATCTTATAAATTATTTATTCCCAAGAAAAACTGTTACCAGTTGCCTAAAAGTCTTTAAAATAAAGCTTTCCTTAAGATTTCGCTACTAACTCTGAGGGCTAAACGTCAAGGATTTTAAATTTTGTAAAGCAATAAGTAAAGAGTCGTAACAGTTTGACAATAGGAAAGTGCTGTTCACAGCAATCCTGCTGACACCTGAATAAAGGTGCCAATTTGACAATGATTGAAAACCTGTTCCATGCTTACACTCCTCTATTGACCTGGATAGGACTAGGGCTAGTACTATCTCGGTTTATCCCCGATAGTTTTCTCAAATTACTGGGGTATGGTCTTTATTGGGTAGGAGTTCCCCTGCAACTTTTTGTTTTAGCACGTCATACTGATTTATCTCATGGGGGGCTAATACCTGCGATCGCCATCGGAGTATTACTGCTGAGTATGGTTTTCGCACTTTTATTTTGGTGGGGATTGCGAGTCAGCGCTAGCCCCAAACCGCAAGCAGAAAATTCATTTGATGATCCTGTCGTGCGAGCCAGTTTAGGCAGTTTTATTTTGGCTACGATTTTAGGCAATACAGGCTTCGTCGGCTTAACACTCGCACAGGTGTTAACTGGCCCTAGCAATATGGACTGGGCAGTATTATTCAGCGTCACCAACAATGTTATCGGTACCTACGGCATTGCTGTTTTAATTGCCAGCTATTTTGGTAACAGAGAAACCAAAAACCATTGGTGGATTCAGGTGCGGGATTTGGTAACTGTGCCGAGTTTGTGGGCATTTTTTATTGGCTTAAATACCCAATTTATTAAATTTCCTGAAGTAGTTGAGTCAGGACTAGAACAAGCTGTTTGGGTGGTGATTGCTTTTGCTTTATTGTTGGTGGGCTTGCGAATGACAGCCATCAAAGCCGGAAATAGTTTGAAAATGGCTGTAGTTGCCAGTCTACTGAAAGTTTTGATAGTGCCTTTGTTGGTGGGGTTAGGCGCTACCTATGTAGGTGTGATTGGTGAACCACGGTTAGTACTAGTGCTGATGTCTGGAACACCTACAGGGCTTTCTGTACTGATTTTGGCAGAAGTTTATGAATTAGATCGCAATTTGCTGGCGAGTAGTATTGCCTTGACTTTTGTGGGATTACTTCTAGTACTTCCTTTATGGCTGACCTGGTTTAGCTAAAATTTTGTAACAGTATAAAAATAATTATCTGCGATCGCTAGCTTAAACTGAAAATACAGTTAAACTATCCGTAATTCCCTAGATTTTCCTTTCTCTGATGGCTAAACTGTTATCTATTTCAGCTAGCCAAAAAATTTAAAATAATTTTCTGTTCCTGATTCTTGACAACAAGGCAATTAGAGTTTAGCCTCTGGACAATTTAAAAAGATTGATCTTTTTAGAGAATATTTACTTCTATGAGGAAACACTAGTAGTACTAAGCTAGTCTGTTGTCCACAGAAGTTAGGTTTTTTTGTGGCTCTATGACTATTGAGAATCGCACTAATAATTCTCCAACTCAGGGGTTGGGTTTTAATATTAAAGGTTTTAGACCCCATCGACGGACAGCAAATTTGTTCATGGGGATGTTTGCTGCGATTCCCGTCGCTTTGGCATTACCTGTGGATGCTTTACAGGTACAAGTAAATCCTAATAATCCCAAATTGGGTGACACTATCTCGGTTGTGATTAATCTAGATAATCCAGCCAATGGTAATAATCCCACGGTGGTTAGTAGTGATAAAACTTACCCTGCGTTTGAAATTGCACCGAATCAATATCGGGCTTTTATCCCCACAAGTC
Source organism: Nostoc linckia FACHB-104 (assembly GCF_014696615.1). Taxonomy (GTDB): domain Bacteria; phylum Cyanobacteriota; class Cyanobacteriia; order Cyanobacteriales; family Nostocaceae; genus Aulosira; species Aulosira linckia_A. Next base: position 103,879 of record NZ_JACJQJ010000016.1, read on the forward strand.
CCCTAGAAAAGGCTGGCAATAGAACAATTCGGGTTTCAGGGGATGATCAGGTGCAAAACTTATCAGTGCAAGTGCAAAAACGCACTTTTCCTGTACAAAGGATTAATTTACCACCAGGGAAAGCTGGAGTCCAGGCTACAGAGCTTGAACTTAAGCGTGTGGCGGCTTTTAAGGCATTACAAACACCCGAAAAGTATTGGAGTGGCCCTTTTTTAAAGCCAAATAAAGGGCGCATGAGTACAATTTATGGTGTTCGCCGTTACTATAATGGTAAATTTGCACATGATTACTATCATCGTGGCGTTGACTACGCTGGTGCAGCGGGTTCACCCGTAGTTGCCCCAGCTGCGGGAAAAGTTGCTTTAGTCGGCACAGTATCCCAAGGTTTTCGGGTTCACGGTAACGTCGTTGGCATCGATCACGGTCAAGGAGTCACCAGTATTTTCATGCACCTGAGTCGCATTAATGTCAAAGAAGGCGACATTGTTAAACCTAACCAGCTAATTGGCGCAGTCGGTTCAACAGGTGCTTCCACTGGGCCACATTTGCACTGGGGTCTTTATGTCAATGGGGTATCGGTTGATCCTACGCCTTGGAGAACTAAGGCTGTTGAATAACAGAGATAAGATTGATCAAGACTGTACATAATTTGTATATTTTTTTGCCTATAATTAGGCAAAATGGACTAGATTGGTACCGTCCCTACCTTGCTTCGGTGGCTAAATGATGATGAGCGTTATGAGTATTGAAAAAATTGTAGAACAAGCTCTCCAGGATGGTTATTTGACACCAGCAATGGAAGCAGAAGTTGGGCGCATCTGTGATAACGCCTCGGAACTCTCAATAGAAGAGTATATGGCGCTGGATAGATTGATGGGGGCGCTATTAACTGGAGAAGTTGTGGCGGTACCTCGCAAACAATTTATCAACGTCATGGAAGAGCTGGTCTTAACAGAAGCGATCGCCCGTGTAGCAGAAATTGAAGCTACTAGCGAAAGCTCATTAGATGTAGGCGATATTGCCGCTTATGCCCTCAATCGCCTGCCGCCCCTATACGCGACGACGGAAGAAGGTGCTAACTACCAGCGTCAACGCGCTAAGGCAGAACTTCAAGAACTAATTGCCCTGCAAATAGGTGAAGCGATCGGTCGTAACCTCGATCAACCCAATGACAATAGAACGCCGGTCGTGGGCAAAAGCACAGGCAATGAAGTTCTACGCCAAGTTAGTAACTTACTCCAAGTTTACGCGCCCACTTTCGAGCAAAAAGCACAATCTTAATGCTCAAGAGTCTCCAGTCCCAGGTCAACTGTTAATACTCAGTTGACCGTTGACTCTTGAACATCATCTGCTTGACCTAGGGAAATCCCATTGTCCTTGTTATCTCCCCTGCTCTACGAGATGCTGCGCCAAGGGAGAATACTGCAATGCCTCCTCTTAAATAAATCAATCTTGTACTATCACTGGTGTCCCTACCTTCACTTGCTCATAAAGCAAACGGACATCAGGATTACGCATTCTTAAACAACCGTGAGAAATCGCAGTTCCTAAAGCGTTAGTATCTGGTGTGCCGTGAAAGCCAATTTCATTATGTCCATCTGACCAAAATCCAATCCATCGGTCGCCCAGAGGGCTATCAGGGCCTGCTGCAAACACTTTATCAGTAATTGGATGCCGCCATATCGGGTCATGTTGCATATGATGCACTTGAAAAGAACCTGTAGGCGTATCCCAACCCTTTTTACCCACTGCAATGGGATAGCTAGCTATAACTACATCTGAACGGTAAACATAGGCGCGGCGATCGCTTAAATCAACTACTACTTTTCTGTCACCAGATATCGACTTATTAGTATTAGATGATTTTTGTTGAGCTAAAACCTGCGGTAACAAAGACTGTGGCAGAAAAGATAGAGTAGAGTTCTTTTTTTGTTCTGGCGACACTAGCCGCGTATTTTGGGAGTCATCAGTTGCTCTAGCTACATTTTTATTAACTGTTCCCGAATTAGTATTATGAAACTTTGTTGTCGAGGATTTGTTAGATGTAGACACCCTCTGAGTAGATTCATCAGGAAGTACAGATGCACCAAACGCGGTAGCTCCTAGACCTCTTTTGGGTAATTTTTCCTGATTATCCTTGCTGGAGGCTAACTGCTCAAACTGTTGCCCTGTAGACATGACGCGCCAATGGACAGCCAGAGATAAGATTGCTGTCCCAAAACAGAGCCACATGATTATCCGCGTTACAGTTACATTTCTTATCATTGCCACCACCTATTTTTGATCCCTGACATATCTGTTGGCTAATTAGATGTACTGAGTCATCCAATCATCAAAAATTTATAAATACTTCTTAATTTCCTTATGAATTTACAAATACCAGTGGGCACACTAAGGCTATGCGGAAGTCTAAACCAGCAAATTTTTAGATGCAAGACTTCACTCCTTGAAACTTTTGAGGTGCAGCAATCAATCATTAATGGTGTGGGTGGGAGGAAGACCATGTTTGAAAAACTATTGCTAGCAATCACAATCACATTTTCCCTTAATTTCTTTTTGCAAGTTCGTGTACCCGATCAACAAAAGACAGGTACCAATTATCAGCCGCATATAGAAACATCAGCAACAATTCTAGTCACAACACCAAATAAATAAAAGTCCAAGCAGCTACAACATCTGAAAATGCAAAAATTATGATTTTGCCCCTAGGGAAAATGTTGCTGATATTCAAAACTTTGCCTATTTTAGTTTTTCAAGGAATTTTTGGGGAAGAATAGTCGTGTCCCTGATACCTGAAGACTTACAGATGGCTCTAAATAGGCAGTAGTTAAAGGTACAAGGCGATGAAGAAGCAGAGGCAATAAGGTAAAAATCACCAATCCCAATTTTCCTTATATGCTTTATACACTCTTCAATATTTATGTCAAGCGTATGAGGTCAGATAACGCTAATTGCACAAATGTCAGTAACATTGCTGTGTCATTAACATTTAGCGAATTCTGTCTGAAATGGTTATCCTGCAATTACTTGAGTCAAATATAAGCTCTCTTCATTGCTTAATATTGGCTCAAACTTATACACCTCATTGTTCCAGTAATAAATCCGTCCCTGATTGCGGAACTTCCTGGCAATTACCAGGTCTAATAGTAAGGGATGATTTACAAGCCAGTACGATCTATGAGTCAATCGATTACTGTATCCTGGTCAACGGTTGATGCGAATTTTTCGGAAGCATCAGTGCAAGTTGACAAACTCTCTAATCACGATTTAATTCTGCGCTGTCAAGTCGGGCTGCGCCCTGATCGTGCTGCGTTTGCAGAACTACTGCGCCGCTATCAAACTCAAGTCGATAGGGTGTTATATCACTTAGCACCAGATTGGGCTGACAGAGCTGATTTGGCTCAGGAAGTTTGGATTCGCGTGTATCGGAATATTAACCGACTGCAAGAACCATCTAAATTTCGGGGCTGGTTAAGCCGGATTGCAACAAACTTGTTTTACGACGAGTTACGCAAACGCAAACGGGTTGTTAGTCCCTTATCCCTGGATGCTCCCCGCTCGGTAGATGATGGTGAGATGGATTGGGAAATTGCTGGAGATACTCCAGGCCCAGAGGAAGAACTGACAACTAGAGAATTTTACGAGCAACTACGAGAAGCGATCGCCGATTTACCAGAAGTGTTCCGCACGACAATTGTGCTCAGAGAAATCGAAGGTTTGGCATATGAAGAAATTGCCGAAATCACTGGGGTTTCCTTGGGAACTGTGAAGTCAAGAATCGCTAGAGCTAGATCTAGATTGCAAGCTCAGTTGCAAAACTATCTAGATGCTTAATTTACAGTATCTTTCCTCTGCCAAAGGACAGAACTTAAGTATTAATTAATAAAGGTTAATAAGTGTGTAGAAATTTTAAAGAGACTCTGCCGTTAGGAAGAAAATTGATGAATTTCCCAAAAATATTCGCTGTCTTTACCCGTGTATGAATTGGTAATAATGTTAAGATGACTACTGATTCTCAGTTTGATGACCGTTCTCGCTGGCAAATATATCAAGAGTTAGCTGATGGAATGGCTAAGCCTACCAATGAATCAACGGGTGCTATGGATGATATGGTGAAGCGCGATCGCTTCGAGTTATTAAGTGCTTACCTCGATGGAGAGGTTACAGCTGCTGAACGTAGGCAAGTAGAAGAATGGCTAGCAACCGATGCTGCCGTTAAGTGCTTGTATGCGCGATTGTTAAATCTAAGGCAAGGGTTGCGGGCAATGCCAGTTCCGGCCTGCGAACAGCCAATAGAAAAAACCGTCGAGCAAGTGATGACACGTATACGCCGACGTTCTCAGATAGCTTGGGCATTTGGCGGTGCTGCTGTTGCTGCTGTTTTCATTGGCTCACTAGCTGGGATTATTCCAGGTGGGGACACCAAGACGCTGCAACTAGCGCAACAACGCATAGAACCCAGACAAGAAGCTATACCAGAGCCTGCGGTTCCTGAGTCACCCTTGATGGTGGCCATCAATAACCCAGTAATCGAAATTCCCAAAGCAGCAGTCGCCTCTCCGACTAAACCAGTGCATCAAGAACAGCCTAAACAAGGACATCTTGAGCAGGGTATTAACTAAAGTAGGTCGGCGAAATAAACATAACTGACTGAGGCTGTCATTTGTCCTTGGTCATTTGTGAGCCACTGCGTTTGGACGGGTTTCCTGGCTTAAAGCAAGTGGCATCAATTGTAAGGATTTCAAGCCTATTTACGTTTCTTAACATAAGTTTGGTGCAATTACCGACTTACTTAATCACTGAATTTAAGTGTAAATTGGCAAATCATAACGACAGGTCGCTGGTAGTTAAACTGCAGCCAGTCCACCAGCCATCGGTTTGCAGCATACCCCCTAGCTGCTGAACTCGATCTGGCGACATAAAATAAACCCAAGCCAAACCCAAGGATAAGCCTTGGAGGTTGAAAATCTCAATCTCCTGGCGATTATAGAGATTTTCCGATATTTGTCGTTGCTGCTGGTAATCTTCCAGCTCATCTAGCTGGCTTAAAATTTTTAAGTCGGCAAATGAAAGTAAATATCCTTGAACTTGGCTGTCCTCTAGAGTCATAGCAGGATAGCCCATTGGTAGCGCAAACAGTTTACCTGGGGCTATAGCTCTTTTGACATCTACGACTTTGCCAGCACAGTATCTTTTATAATTAACCTCACCCGGTTTGAGAGTGCCGTAAACAAAGACACGGAAAATCTCAGAAAATTTTATTTTTAATTCAGTCATAGCTTATTTTACCCAACTGAAATTGTTTGCCTACCATTACAATATGGAGGCAGACATAGAACAAGATTCCAGTAGGAGCATTTTTTGGTGGATTCCCGATATAACCCCGCAGCAATTGAGGAAAAATGGCAACAAACATGGGCTGAACTGGGCTTAGACAAAACCCCTACAAATAGCGCCAAGCCAAAGTTCTACGCGTTATCCATGTTCCCCTACCCATCGGGTAGCCTACACATGGGCCACGTTCGTAATTATACGATTACTGATGTGATTGCCCGCCTCAAGCGAATGCAAGGGTATCGGGTATTGCACCCAATGGGTTGGGATGCCTTTGGCTTGCCTGCAGAAAACGCTGCCATTGACCGTGGTGTACCGCCAGCCAAGTGGACTTATCAAAATATTTCCCAGATGCGGCAGCAATTGCAGCGCCTGGGGTTATCTATTGATTGGGATTGCGAAGTTGCTACCTGTTCACCAGACTATTACAAGTGGACACAATGGATTTTCTTGCAATTTTTGCAAGCGGGGTTAGCTTATCAAAAAGAAGCTGCTGTTAACTGGGACCCCATCGATCAAACTGTATTGGCTAACGAGCAAGTTGATAATGAAGGGCGTTCCTGGCGCAGTGGGGCAAAAGTTGAGCGCAAATTATTAAGGCAGTGGTTTTTCAAGATTACTGACTACGCCGAAGAATTACTCAATGATCTGGATAAACTGACAGGTTGGCCAGAACGCGTCAAGTTGATGCAGGCTAACTGGATTGGCAAATCTACAGGTGCCTATTTAGAATTTCCCATCGTGGGGTTAGATGAGAAAATTAGTGTCTATACTACACGCCCAGATACAGTTTATGGCGTGAGCTATTTGGTATTAGCACCAGAGCATCCCTTAACCAAGCGCGTTACCAAAAAAGAGCAGCAAGCAGCCGTAGATGCTTTTGTGCAAGAAGTTGCCAATCAAAGCGAATTGGAACGGACTGCGGAAGATAAACCGAAACGCGGTATTCCTACAGGCGGTAAAGCCATTAACCCTTTTACTGGGGAAGAACTGCCAATATGGATCGCTGATTATGTACTGTATGAGTATGGTACAGGTGCAGTCATGGGTGTACCTGCCCACGATGCGCGAGATTTTAAGTTTGCCAATAAATATAATTTGCCAATTGAGTTTGTCATTGTCGAACCGGAGGCGCTTGCAGATAAAGATTTCAGCGCCACAATTCCGGATGAAAATGGTGAAATATCTAATATTATTCAGGTTGAATATAACGAGGCATATACCGAACCAGGAATTTTAATTAATTCTGGTCAATTTAGTGGTACTGCTTCTACAGATGCCAAGCAAGCAATCGTTGAATATGCTGAACAGCAAGGTTTTGGCAAAGCACGAGTGCAATATCGCCTGCGTGATTGGTTAATTTCACGGCAACGGTATTGGGGTGCGCCAATCCCCGTGATTCACTGTCCTAACTGTGGGATAGTGCCAGTTCCTGACAAAGATTTACCTGTTCAGTTACCAGAAGAAGTAGAATTTACCGGACGAGGTGGTTCTCCTTTGACTCAGTTAGAAAGCTGGGTAAACGTGCCTTGTCCCACTTGTGGCACTCCTGCGAAGCGCGAAACTGACACGATGGATACCTTTATTGATTCTTCATGGTATTTCTTGCGGTTTACTGACGCAAAGAACGAACAACAGGTGTTTGATTCCAGTAAAACCAACGACTGGATGCCAGTGGATCAGTATGTGGGTGGAATTGAACACGCAATTTTACATTTGTTGTATTCGCGGTTCTTTACTAAAGTGCTGCGAGATAGAGGCTTGTTGAGCTTTGATGAACCGTTCCAACGTCTGTTGACTCAAGGGATGGTGCAAGGTTTAACTTACATGAATCCCAATAAGGGTGGCAAAGATAAATGGATTGCTTCTCATTTAGTAGATCCGGCTAATCCGCGAGATCCTCAGACTGGTGAACCATTGCAACGTCTGTATGCCACCATGTCTAAATCTAAAGGTAATGGTGTCGCACCAGAAGATGTAATTAGCAAATATGGTATAGACACAGCGCGGATGTTTATCTTGTTCAAAGCGCCACCAGAAAAAGATTTGGAATGGGATGAAGCTGATGTAGAAGGGCAATTCCGGTTTTTGAATCGGGTTTGGCGTTTGGTAACAGATTATATTGCTGCTGGGGTGTCGAAAAAGCAAGCCGATATCTCTAATTTAACGAAGTCGGAAAAAGAGCTGCGGCGGGCAATTCATACTGCTATTCAAGCAGTTACAGAAGATGTAGAGGACGAATATCAATTCAATACAGCTATTTCGGAATTGATGAAGTTGAGTAATGCCCTAACTGATAGCAGCAGCAAAACTTCACTAATATATGCGGAAGGGATTCGGACTTTAGTAGTATTGCTAGCTCCCTTTGCTCCACATATTGCTGATGAATTATGGCATTTGTTAGGTAATAACGATTCTGTCCACACCCAAACTTGGCCATCTTTTGATCCAGCTGCGTTGGTAGCTGATGAGATTACTTTAGTAATTCAAATTATGGGCAAAACTCGTGGTGCAATTCAAGTGCCATCGCAAGCTGATAAAGCTGCTTTAGAGAAATATGCCAGAGAATCAGAAGTTGCTCAACGTTACATTGAAGGCAAAGAAATTAAAAAGGTGATTGTTGTACCTGGGAAGTTGGTGAATTTTGTCATTGCCTAAGAATCACAAGAATACCAGCTATTAGTTTTTTAGGGTGTGTTATGCCGTAGGCTAACGCACCTTATATTTTTGAAGGCGTGAGGTACATCTATATAGCAATCCTATTTCAGTTGTGAAAAATATCGGTTTTGACTGTTGACTGTTGACTGTCAACGGTTAACAGTCAACAACCCTTGATCTCAGATTTCACAAATCATTTAGGATTGCTATAGTTGGCAAGATACCTGTTCCTGGTGTGCATTTAAGTTACAGATTCTCAAATAGAGACTGTAATTTGTGATTTATCTCTTGTCCAATGTCAATACAAATGACGAAGGGATACCTTCACAGCTAGTTATGTAATTTATAGGAATCCGATTTGATTTCTGAAAAAATCTCAGTAAGCGGTAACGCACGAAAAGCTTTGGTACGGATGCGTTACGCTATCACTAACGCATCCTACATGAACTTCAAAAATCAAATATGAGTCCTATAGATGTGTTTTAGCTTATCTGCATAAAAATATTTTGTTGGTAATGCATCTCAGCAAAAACCCCTAAATGCTGAATCTCCGTGAGAATCACTAGAGAGTAGTTTGCAATTGAAATGAACAAAAGCAATATCTAGGGGTAGTTTTAGGATTATGCTTTGAGGCGATCGTGTGCTTTTAAAAACCTACTTATTTTACGGCGAAGAGAAAATTTTTTATTTATACACGAAAAAGCGCTTGAGATTTTTGCTAGCTCAAGCGCTTCCCCGTATAACTTTATACCAACCCACTTGTTTGATGCAACATTTGAAATCCGCAACAACCCCTGAAGGAGGGGCATTACGAGGATAACTAGTGACAAACATGTTGTGAAGTGGTATCACTCCTTGCACTAATTAAGAATATCTTTTCTCGGACAAAATCAGTAATGTGGTGAGTGACACTTTATCAACTGACACTAGTTAAAAACGACTCATCATGAACAGTATCAACTAAGTCTCAGCAAGTATGCCTGTACTTCGGGCATTTAGTATAAAAATGTGGAGTAGCTTAGCGATCGCTTGTACATTGTTGCAAATACAGCACTTACCCCAAATTCGCAGATGTGTATCATAAGTTCTCTAGCTGTCTCAGCACCACCACAAATCATCAACTGATAGCAGTTTATTTACACAAAAAATGCCTTATTTAGCTAAATCTCCTTGATATTACCTTGAGCAAAATCAGGAAACTTTTACCCACATTATTTAAGGGAATTTGGGTTTATAAATAATTTTAATAAAGTTGAACTTATGATTCGATGCTAACCCTATAAATAAATCATTTGCTTAGCATTCTAAATGAATGTCTACTTACAAGTAAAAATTCAATCAATGTATTGCGGTGCTTGCAATTGGCGATTTAGACGGAAATTTAAGCTGGCGATCGCTAGCTTCAATTTCTGTCTAATACAGGATTGCCATTATTTACACTTTGACTATTGTATAAGCAATTCAGGAATGAACCTGAAGAGTGACAATTTTGCAAGGGTATTTTTATCTGATTTTAGAGGCTTTCAAAATAGATTTCTCTTCACATCAGTAGCAAAGTTATTTGCTTGATAAAGCATACATGAAGAAGTGCTCTTACAACATGAAATTATCTTTAAAGTATTGCTTTTGCTCTCAGGGAAAAGTATCCTAGCTAGTGTTTCTACTGAGTCCAAGCATCGGCAAACCGCAATTACAGCTGAAAATTTTAACAATGAAAGTACTTGTAACTGGAACTGAAGGTTATATCGGCTCGTTATTAGCACCTCTGTTAATACAACAAGGTTATGAAGTTATTGCCGTAGATACGGGCTTTTATAAAGTAGGTTGGTTGTACAATGGCACAGAACTAACAGCCAAAACCTTAAATAAAGATATCCGTAATATTACGGCTTCCGACCTCGAAGGAGTTGATGCGATCGTTCACATGGCAGAACTATCTAACGATCCTTTAGGTCAGTTAGCCCCGACCATCACTTACGATATCAACCATAAAGGTTCCGTACATTTAGCAAAGCTGGCTAAGGAAGCAGGAGTGAGACGCTTTGTGTACACTTCTTCATGTAGTGTCTATGGCTTTGCTACTGAAGATTATGTTGATGAAGAGTCTACTATCAATCCTCAAACCGCCTATGCCAAATGCAAAGGTCTCGTAGAACAAGACGTAAAACTGCTTGCTGATGACAGCTTTTCTCCTACATTTCTGCGGAATGCTACAGCCTATGGAGCTTCTCCGAGGATGCGCTTTGATATTGTCTTGAACAATCTATCAGGTTGGGCATGGACAATCAAAGAAATTAAGATGAACAGCGATGGCACACCTTGGCGGCCCCTTGTGCATATATTGGATATCTGTAAAGCCATTATTTGTACATTAGAAGCACCCCGAGATGTAATTCACAACCAAATTTTTAATGTTGGTGATACAAATGGCAACTATCAAGTTAAACAAATTGCTGAGATAGTTGCAGATGTGTTTACAGGTTGTCAATTAAGCTTTGGCAAACATGATCCTGATAACCGTAGTTATCGGGTTTCGTTCGATAAAATTAATCGAAATTTACCAGGATTCAAGTGTGAGTGGGATGCCCAGCGTGGTGCCCAACAACTCTATAATGTCTTCAAACAAATTGACATGACCAAAGAAGTGTTTGAGTCTCGAGGTTTTACTCGCCTCAAACAACTAGAATATCTGATTCGCACTCAGCAAATCGATCAAGATTTCTTCTGGCGGACTGTTTAAATTGGAAATCTGATTGCCGAAACAATATAAATCATGAATCTACCAAAAACAACCAATAATCAACCAATTACAGGTGAGTGTCTGTTCTGTGGAACAGGTTTGCACCATACCTTCGTAGATTTAGGTATGTCCCCTCCCTGCGAAAGCTATCGCAGCGTCAAACAACTGAATGAAATGGAACCTTTTTATCCATTACATGCTTATGTTTGCGAGAATTGTCTTTTAGTTCAACTGCAAGAATACGTTAGTCCAGAAAATATTTTTAGCGACTACGCATATTTCTCTTCCTATTCTGATAGTTGGTTGCAACATGCCAAGAACTATGTTGATTTGGTAGTAGAGCGTTTCCAATTAAATCAGGAAAGTCAAGTAATAGAAATTGCTAGTAATGATGGCTATTTACTGCAATACTTCGTTGAGAAAAATATTCCAGCATTGGGAATAGAACCAGCAGCTAATGTTGCTGAAGTAGCAATTAAAAAAGGCATTCCTACAGTTGTCAAATTTTTTGGACAAGAGACAGCCACAGAACAGGTTGCTAAAGGTGTCAAGGCAGATTTATTACTGGGTAATAATGTCCTGGCTCACACACCCTATCTCAATGACTTTGTCAAAGGGATGAAAATTATTCTCAAACCGCAAGGTGTGATTACAATGGAATTTCCCCACCTGATGCGGTTAATTGATGAAAATCAGTTTGATACTATTTACCACGAGCATTTTTCTTATTTCTCTTTCCTCACCGTAGAAAAGATTTTTGCAACTCATGGGTTGACAATTTTTGATGTGCAAGAATTGAAGAGTCATGGAGGTTCTTTAAGAATTTATGCTCGTCATACTGAAGACTCTTCTAAACCTGTGAGCGAGCAAGTATTAGAACTAAAAGCCAGAGAAGAAGCTGCGGGGTTTAATAAGTTAGAGTACTATTTTTCTTTTGGCGAGCAAGTCAAAGAAACTAAACGCAAGTTATTAGATTTTTTAATTCAAGCCAAGCGAGAAGGCAAATCAATCGCAGGTTATGGTGCGCCAGGTAAAGGTAATACTCTGTTAAACTATTGTGGTATCCGTACAGATTTTCTGGATTACACAGTAGACCGTAGCCCTTATAAACAAGGTCAATTTTTACCAGGTACTCACATCCCAATTTTTCATCCTGACAAGATTAAAGAAACTAAACCAGATTATGTGCTGATTTTACCTTGGAATCTCAAGAGTGAAATTATGTCACAAATTGCCTATATTCGGGATTGGGGCGGTAAGTTTGTTGTCCCTATTCCAGAGGTTCAAATCTACTCTTAAATATTTGAGCAACCCTCTGAGCTAGTCAGAGGGCAAATAAGATCCATAATAAATATACCAGCATTACTTTCAAGCTTTTTTTAGTTTCATAGCAGAAGATATATGCAGACTTGCGTAAATCATAGTGAAAATTTAATGACTTTTACGTAGTTCAACACTTCTGTGAAAATTTAAATTTTTCCTGGCAGAGCTTCAACATTAGCTAAGTAGAGGTGCATAATGAAAGTCGTTTTATTTTGTGGCGGTTTAGGAACAAGAATGAGAGATTATTCAGAAAGTATTCCTAAACCAATGGTGAATATCGGATATAGACCGATATTATGGCATGTGATGAAATATTATGCCCACTATGGACATAAAGATTTTATTTTGTGTCTAGGTTATAAAGCCGACTTAATTAAGAGCTATTTCTTAAACTATAATGAGTGGCTTTCTAATAACTTTACATTATCTGGTGGTAGCAAAATCCAACTATTTAATCATGATATTCAAGATTGGAATATCACATTTGTAGATACAGGTTTAACTGCGAATATTGGACAAAGATTTAAGGCTGTTGAAGAATATTTAGAGGGAGAAGAAGTTTTTTTAGCTAACTACAGTGATGGGTTAACAGATTTACATCTTCCTACATATATTGACAATTTTTATCGCCGTGATAAAATCGGCAGCTTTTTGTGTGTCAGACCTAGCCAAAGCTTCCATTTGGTTGACATTGGTGAAAATGATTTGGTGCATGATCTCAAAGATGTCAAACAGCGGGAAATTTGGATTAATGGCGGATATTTTATCTTTAAGAAAGATATCTTCAAATATATTAATTACGGCGAAGAACTGGTACTTGAGCCTTTCCAACGCCTAATTGCTCAAGAACAGCTAATTGCTTACAAATACACTGGCTTCTTTGGGGTCATGGATACCTTTAAAGAAAAGCAAGTGTTAGATGATATGTATACTCAAGGTCATCGTCCTTGGGAAGTTTGGAGAGATAAGAAATTGGAAGTTAGCAATGCATAGCATTACTAAATCCTTGGTAAACAGTTAATTTTTCTGTAGTAATATGGGGTGAGTATTAATCACCCCATATATCCAAAAATAAATCTAAAAATAACAATATGTGGGCAATGACCACCCAAAACCGATTTTCTCAGTTTTCACAAATTAAATAGGGTTTCTATATGCTCAAGCTTAGCTTTGATAAGACAGCCGAATCTGAGTATAGAATTCTCTGTCTGGGTGCTCATTGCGATGATATTGAGATTGGCTGTGGCGGCACAATTTTAAAGCTAATAGAAAATTACGAAAAAGTGATTATCTATTGGGTAGTATTTAGCTCTAATGAAAAAAGAGCTACTGAAGCAAATACAAGTGCTAATATATTTTTAAAAGAAGTACAGACAAAGAAAGTTATTATTAAAGAGTTCCGCGATGGCTTTCTGCCCTTTCATGGAATAGAAGTGAAAGAATGCTTTGAGCAATTAAAGCAAGAATTTTCACCAGATATAATTTTTACTCATTACAGAGATGATCGCCATCAAGATCATCGCTTAATTTCCGATTTAACTTGGAATACATTTAGGAACCATTTGATTTTGGAATATGAGATACCCAAGTATGACGGCGACTTGGGAATTCCCAATTTCTTTGTGCATTTAGATGAAGGTATCTGTCGGCGCAAAATTCAGTATATTCTGGATGCATTTGCTACACAGAATAATAAACAATGGTTTACGGATGAAACTTTCCGTTCAATCTTAAGAATCCGAGGAATTGAATCTAATTCTCCGGGTAATTATGCTGAAGCATTTTACTGCCGCAAAATCTTTTTTTAATTCCACTTTTTATAACTATAATTTGTAACCAAATACATGATTTTCACAGAAACAAAGCTCAAAGGGGCATTTATTATTGACTTAGAGTTAAGACAAGATAGCCGTGGTTTTTTTGCTCGGACTTTTTGCATTAATGAATTTGCAGATCATGGTCTAAAAGCCACAATTGCTCAATGCAATGTATCTTTTAACTATAAGAAAGGGACACTGCGAGGAATGCATTATCAAACTCCTCCCTCCCAGGAAACCAAGTTAGTCCGTTGTATCCACGGCGCTATCTATGATGTGATTATCGATTTACGTCCAGAATCTCCCACCTATTTATCCCATATTGGTGTGGAGTTAACTGCGGAAAATCGCCGTGCGTTATATATACCTGATAGGTTTGCCCACGGTTTTCAAACATTAACTGATGATACTGAAGTAATGTATCAGATGGGTGATTTCTATGCGCCAGAATATTCCACAGGCTACCGCTACGATGACCCAGCTTTTGGAATTGCCTGGCCTCTACCGATAAGTGAAATTTCCGAAAAGGATCTGGCTTGGAATGTATTTGAGCAGAAAAATATCGGGACACTAGCGGGAAGATAAAGCTTTTCAGCTGCAATGCTGAGATGTGTGGCTATTGGCAACAAGCATTAAGTGTAGCAATAGTTACAACTTAAAAGCAGGGATACTTGACCCTGCAAAAATTCATAAGTCAACGGGTGCAAGCTTGGGAGTATGCAAACATTTCAATGGTTGCATACTTGGTGATGCTGAATACTTATCTATATAGTAATTATATGTAGGGCTGCATTTTCATGGCCTCATACTGTTTCACTTTAATCATGAGACAAGTAGGTGGGTAGAGGGTTAGCAATGCTAAACCCCTACAAAAAATCTATCGGTCTTAGAAGTTGTGTGAATTGGTATCAGATTGGCAAGCACTGACGCTATCTATCTATGTATGACGTGTCTATAGCCTGCCTATCTGAGGTTCGCTAGCTGCATCCTTATATGAAATTTCCATAGATAAGTAATTTTCGATAGAACTTGGTGTGAACATAAGGAACAAAAATGAATACAATCTATTTCGATTCACATATCAGTGAAAATATCAGACGAGCACATCTCTATAACGGACAAATCTTCTCCTACTCTCCTTCTAAAAGCGCGATCGCTCTTTGTGAGTTTGCACGGGAAATGGCGGAAGCAGCTTTTGCACCTTTAGATCCAACTACAGCACAGCATAGTCTACCAGTGGAACAGTACGTTGAGATTTTGGCAAAACTCAAACCAGCTTTCATCCATCACCCTAAATCTAAACAACTCATCCAAAGCATTTTGGAGGAAAGCGGATGTGATTTGAGCAAAACCTATTTTGATGTACCACGGTTAAGAACAGCTACCAGCGATGGCTATTTGACTTCTGGTATTGCTTACGCTTTCCATCCCCACCGTGACACTTGGTATTCTGCACCTCAATGCCAAATTAACTGGTGGTTACCTGTTTATGATGTGACATCTGAGAATGTGATGGCGTTCCATCCTCGTTACTGGAGTCAGCCAGTGAAAAATAGTTCTAGAGACTATAACTATGCTCAGTGGAATAAAGAGAGCCGCAAAACTGCTGCCCAGCATATTAAAAAAGATACACGCAAGCAACCCCACGCTGAAGAACTTTTGGAAATAGAACCACAATTGCGGTTGATTCCGAAAGTTGGCGGTATGATTCTGTTCTCTGGAGCGCAGATGCACTCAACTGTACCCAACACATCAGGCTACACCCGCTTTAGCATTGATTTTAGAACTGTGCATTTAGATGATGTGATCGCGAGGAAGGGTGCGCCAAATATAGATTCAGACTGTACAGGAACCTCTTTAGGCGACTTCTTAAGAGGGTCTGACTTTAGCCCAATTTCTCAAGATCTAGTGGCTCTGTATGACACCCCAGTAAGAGAAAAGTGCTTGGTTTCCTAAGTTTTGTGGTGCGATCGCTCTTTCCAATTAAATCCTCATTAAGGAAAAAACTCGATGACCTTAGCTGATTTTAAACCCTCTACCACACAGTCTTTTGCACAGTCCAAGGCTCTACAACAAAAGAGCCACTCTCTGATTCCTGGTGGTTCTCATACTTACGCTAAAGGTGATGACCAATTTCCTGAAGATGCACCAGGCTTTATTGTCAGAGGTGAAGGGTGTCATGTATGGGATGTAGATGGCAATGAATTTATTGAATATGGCATGGGTTTGCGTGCCATTACTTTAGGACACGCTTATCCTGCTGTGGTAGAAGCAGCTTATCGGCAAATGCTGCTGGGTAATAACTTCACCCGTCCGGCAACCATTGAAGTAGAATGTGCCGAACAGCTTCTCAGTTGGGTTCCTGGCGCAGAAATGGTGAAGTTTGCTAAGGACGGCTCCACGGTAACTACAGCCGCAATTACTCTGGCTAGAGCATATACAGGTCGGGATATGGTTGCTATTTGTGGTGACCATCCCTTCTTTTCCTACAACGACTGGTTTATTGGCAGCACTCCCATGTCTGCGGGTATTCCTCAAGTAATTCAAGATTTGACGGTGAAATTCACTTTTAATGACATTGAAAGTGTGAAAGCCTTGTTTGCGAATCATCCCGGAAAGATTGCTTGTGTGATTTTAGAACCCGCTAAATATGAAGATCCAGCCAATAATTTTCTCCATGAAGTCCAAAAAGTTTGTCGAGAAAATGGCGCAATTTTCATCTTAGATGAAATGATTACTGGATTCCGTTGGTCTGGTGGGAATGCTCAAACCTGCTACGATATCGTTCCTGACTTATCCACATTTGGTAAAAGTATGGGTAATGGTTTTGCTGTTTCCGCACTGGTGGGGAAACGCGAACTCATGGAACTAGGCGGAATTTATCACGATAAAGAACGCGTATTTCTGCTGTCTACGACTCACGGAGCTGAAAATCACGGACTAGCTGCAGCGATCGCGACTATGAACACATTCCGTACAGAAGGTGTAATAGAGCATCTGTATAAACAAGGAGAAAGATTATCTGCGGGAATTAACCAGGCGATCGCAGCTCATGGACTAGAAGATTACTTCCAAGTTGTAGGACTTCCTTGCAATTTAGTTTATGGCACCCGCGACCAAAACAAACAACCATCTCAAGCATTTAGAACTCTCTTTATGCAAGAAACTATTAAACGCGGGTTGATTCTGCCTTCTTTGGTGGTTAGCTTCTCCCATAGCAATCAAGATATTGATTTCACGATTGATGCAATTGGCGAATCTTTAAAGGTTTACCGCAAAGCTCTAGAATATGGAATTGAAGACTATCTGATTGGCCGTCCAGTCAAACCTGTATTTAGAAAATATTGTTAGGGACTTCCAAGTAAAAAATATTCCATTGCTATTGTTCACAGTTGACCGTTGACTGTTAACTGTGAACCGTCAACAGTCAACGACTTGAACAGTTTAAACAGTAAATTTTGGTAAGGGCACAACATTGTTGTGCCTCTACTGTGTTGATTAAAAATGAGATTATCCCAGGAAAATTATCATGGTAAATCTTCAAGAACCCGTAGAAATGGCTGCGAAAAGCAGTGATATAGCTCAAGAAATATATCAATTAATTACTGAACTCTATCCTATCTGCCGCAGTATTACAGGCGATGGGTTTAGAAAAACTCTCAAAATTCTGCAACAGCATATTCCCTTGTCAGTGCATGAAGTACCAACGGGAACTGAGGTTTTTGATTGGAAAGTACCTAAAGAATGGAATATTAAAGATGCTTATATTAAAAACGCACAAGGTGAAAAAATTGTAGATTTTGCTAACTTAAATTTACACGTTGTTAATTACAGCATTCCAGTACATCAAAAGATATCACTAAGCGAATTAAAATCACATTTATTTACACTGCCGGATTATCCTGATTGGGTTCCTTATCGGACTTCCTATTACAAAGAAAGTTGGGGTTTTTGCCTCAGCCACAATCAGCTTTTACAATTGAAAGATGAAGAATATGAAGTATGTATTGATTCATCTTTAGAACCTGGAAATCTTACATACGGTGAGTATTTTATTCCCGGAGAAAGCAGTGAGGAAGTGTTAATTTCTTGTCACTCCTGTCATCCTTCACTGTGCAATGATAATCTTTCGGGAATTGCGATCGCAGTTTTTCTCGCCAAACAACTCAGCCAAACTGTAAATTATTATTCTTATCGATTTGTTTTCATCCCGGGAACTATTGGTTCAATTACTTGGCTATCTGTAAATGAAGCAAATGTACATCGTATCAAACATGGTTTAGTTTTAACTTGTTTGGGAGATGCAGGTAACTTTACTTACAAAAAAAGCCGCAGAGGTAATACCGAAATTGATGAGATTGTCAGTTATGTGCTGAAAAATTCTGGTCACGATTATAAGATTATTGACTTCTTTCCCTATGGCTATGATGAGCGACAATATTGCTCACCAGGATTTAATTTAGCTGTAGGCTGCTTTATGCGATCGCCTCATGGTAGCTTCCCGGAATATCATACATCAGCTGATAATTTGGACTTTGTAAAACCTCAATATCTGGCTGATTCTTTTGCTCAATGTGTTTCGATATTACATATTCTTGATAGTAATCAAGTTTACGTTAATCAAAAACCCAAATGTGAGCCACAGTTAGGAAAAAGAGGTTTATATAGGTCTGTTGGCGGTCAAAAAGATAGCGGACTCAATGAAATGGCTATTTTGTGGGTTTTAAATTTAGCTGATGGCGAGCATACCTTGCTAGATATTGCTCAAAGGTCGGGAATGCCGTTTGATGATATTAAAACTGCGGCGGATAGATTAGCGCAAACTGATTTGTTGAAACGTTGATTGTTGATTGTTGACTGTTGACTGTTGATTGTTGACTGTTGACTAATACCAATAGTGAAGGCAATACTTGTCGGTTAAGGGGAAAAGGGTAAGGGGAAAAGGGGCAAGAAAAAACCTTTAATACCAATTCTCCAAAATTCAGCAACAGATCCAAACTCAAAAACCCTTGCTACATATGGTTTTCTTAATTTTGAATTTTGAATTTTGAATTGGTATAACCCTTACCCTTTTACCTTTCCCCAAACCAAATTCCTAGTTGAAAATCCTTAACCGAGCAGTATTGATGGTGAAGACTCTACTTCGTTGTGTTCGCGATGACATTTTATAACTGATCAACCGAAAATGATATAAAGCTTTCTCCAGAGTCGAAAGTCAAGAATCTAAGGCACGCTACATTATTGTGAAATATTAGGTTGGCAGTAATTCATTGTAGGCTAAACTTACAGAATTATTGGCAAAGTTGAATTGCTCAAATCCTGTGGTAATCATCGTAATTTTATCTAGTTGAAAAATCACAATATTGTTAACGCTGTTAACACCAAAACTGATCTGAAAGTCCTCTCGATTGTAAGCGCCAAGGTCGAAGGTATCGCAACCTTTACCGCCATCAACTCTGGCGTTACCGAAACCTTGCACAAAATCTTCACCATCTCCCATATCGATGTTGACACCACCGCCAAAACTAGAGGCAATAATCTCATCGGCTCCATCGCCTGTGTCAATAGTACCGCCAAAAATACCGTAAGATTCAGAACCAGTAGCCTGAGCATTAATAGTATCGTTGCCCATCCCGGTGTGAATATACCCTTTATTATTGTTAATGGCGATCGCTAAATCACTAGCTGAAGCAGTGGCTTGGATAGTATCTCCTTGAGTTCCGGTGCGAATATAACCTTGAGTATTGTTAATGGCGATCGCTTTGTCAAAGGCTAAAGCACTTGCTCTGGCGACAGCTCGCGCTAATGCTTGATTTTCGGGAGTAGCGGTGGCAAAAGTAGAACTATCAGTGCTTGTAAACGTACCTGCACTAGATGTAGCACTAGCAGAGATAGTATCTTTATCTATGCCAGTGTTAATTATACCTTGATGATTGTTAATACCTGTGGCAGTGATGGTTGCTTTAGCTAAACTTTCAGCGATCGCACCTGCAAAAGCTGTCAGTCCTTCAGACATAGGAGCTTTGCAGATAGCTTCTACAATCGCGGAAGCGTCGGCTATGGCTATGGCTACCGCTGAGACAGCACCTTCAGTATTGCCAGTAACGCTGTCATTACCGCTACCAGTGAAAATTGCGCCGCCGGAGTTATCAATACCGTCAGCCGTAGCCTTGATGTTCAAAGACGCAAAAGTTTTGGCGATCGCACTAGCATTTCTTTTTTGAGCAATGGCTATTACCTGAGATACGGCGACAGCAGTAGCACTAATGTTAGCTGTGGCTGTACCACGGATAATATCATCGCCATTATTTGTGTTGATAATTCCTTCATTTTTAATTCCATAGGTAGCAACACTAGCTTTCCCCCTCAAATCAATAGAGGCGCTTCTATTAGGTCTTTTGCTTTCAATGTCAATAAAAGCTCCGAAAGCAAAATCTGCGGTTAAATGGGAACTACCAATAATTTTATCGTTACCTCTTAATGTATCTACATAAGAGTATTGAGGATTAAATATTGCTCTATCTGGATTTACTACATTAGATTGATTGGTAAATTTGACTTTGCTGAGGTTTAAAGCTGTCATAAAATCATCCTTTTCATGGGTATTAATTGCATTTTTCTTTAATTAAACTCATCCTTAAATGAGCGTAATTAGATATTCTGCACCCTTGAAATAACCATATAAATACAGCCTTATTTCCAACCAAACATATTAAACAAGGCTTGTAAATGCAACAGAATCTTTCAGGTAAATGAGGTAAGCAGGTAGGGGCACGATACTGCCGTGACCTTACAATTATCTGCACTTCACCAACTTGCAATCTGCTGTAAACTTTGACCTGTCAATCTCAAGTAAGTTTTTGAGATTTTCAATTAATATTTAGTTTTTTATATGAAATTGTACTCAGGATAATAAGCGTCAAACCTTTAACTGACAAGCTTTTATTCAGCTTGCCTTCCAAACAACAAACAATAATCCTATGGATTGGCAAATGAATTTAATTCTTGACTTGCAAAACACTATAATTCTTTAAGAATTTTTTAGCCTGAATGGCTAGGTTTTGAAATCATCACTTACAATTTAAACTACATTAATTTACTGGCAGAGACATAAAGTTTTCATATTTTTATGGGTTTTATATGTAAATTTAGTTTAAAGTTTCCATAAAACTATTTTTAGCGCTCAAATAACAGCAGGCTCTAACATTTGTATAGTGCCGGAATTGGCATCGATTTCCACTGCTGCACCAACAGGTACAGTAAATTTATTTTTAATATGACCAATCATCGAACCATACCAAGCGGGAACATTTAAAGGGTGGATGTGGTCTTGTAAGACTTGCATTAAAGTAAAATTTGGTGCATCGCCCAGGCTGCAATCGGTGCATTGGGCAAAAATAAAACCAGCAATTTGGTTAAGTATCCCAGCATTTTTTAATTGTGTGAGCATTCGGTCTACACGATAAACATCTTCACCGATTTCTTCAATAAATAAAATGCTGTTGTGCCAAGCAGGAAGGTACATTGAACCTATCATGGCTGATAGTACAGATAGATTACCGCCGACAAGTTTACCCTTAGCTTTTCCTGGGGTAATGATTTCTATTTTTACTTCCCCAGGGGTGGGATTTTGCATAGTTACGGCTTCTTTATTAAATAGAATGCGCCGGAAGTAATCTACTGTAAATTGATTCCAGGTAGAGGTAGCAACTGGGCCATGAAAAGTAATTAAGCGACTGCGGGCATTAATTGCTAATAATAAAGATGTAATATCGCTGTATCCCAGTAAAATTTTGGGATGCTTGCGAATATTAGTGTAATTGAGCCAGGGTAAGAGACGATTGCAACCCCAACCGCCGCGCATAGCAATAATAGCTTTTACCGATGGATCGGCAAACATCGAGTTTATATCAAAAGCGCGATCGCGATCCTTCCCGGCTAAGTAACCATAACGATCCAAAATATGCTTCCCTAGTTTCACTTTTAGCCCTAAATCTGCAATATTACGCTGTGCAGTTGCTATATCTTGGCTGTCAACAGTACTTGCAGGGGCGATTAACCCCACAGTATCGCCAATTTGCAGGTGAGGTGGTTTAAGGGTGCTATTGGGAGATAATTGACCTTGGGCTGTAAACGGTTGTACCTGGGTGGCTAAAGTCGCTAACCCAACGCTGGTAAGAAATTGCCGACGGTTGATGTGCATAAATTAGGGATTGGAGGAAGTTGTGGCTAGAAAACGCTTTATTATCGAGATGGGCATGGGAGTTGACCAACATGGACAAGAACCAACAGTAGCAGCAGCCAGGGCGGTAAGAAATGCGATCGCCCATAATGCTTTACCTGGTGTTTGGGAAGTTGCTGGCTTAAATGACCCCAATGAGATGATTGTGGAAGTTCAAGTAGCAGTACCATATCCAGAACAGGTAAGACAAGAGGAAGTATTAGCAGTATTACCATTTGGGCGTAAAACTCTCACTGTAGAATCTGGGGGGATGGTAGTTCAAGGTCGCGCAATTCCCTCTCTCAACGATAAAAATGATGAGATGTTAATAGCCGTGGCTGCTGTTACTGTTTTTATTGAAAGTGAATAACTATATAAGTAAGTCGGCAAAATTAAAGATAATTGGCTGAGGCTGTCATTAGTCATTAGTCATTAGTCATTAGTAAGGATTTCAAACTGATTTACGTTCATTAACATAGTTGGGTTTATTTCTACCAACTTACTTCGCAATCCTAACTGAGTTGTGAAAACTACTCCTTAAGGAAGGGGACAGCGAAGAAGGATGGGACTTCCAAATAAAAAATCATCAACTGCTTTGGTAAGCAGAGGAAGAATAAAATTATGGTATTCGCTCTCAAAATTGGATAATTTAATGTCTGGAAGTCCCGATATAGAAATTTACTCTTTTTTCACAGATAAAATAGGAATACTATAGAACTGATTGATATCTTAAATATTTGATTTGCATAATTCGGCACATAAATAATGTAAATTCTTATAAGAATTTACAGAATAACACTCAATTTAAGGATTCAAGATGATGAATGCGCCAGAACGCAACTGGTCAACTTTATTTGGTAATTATACTCCAGAAGGTGTGAGATGGCATGGAATATGGACTAGTTATGCTATCGATCAAGAAGTTATTAACTCTTTAAAATGTGTGAGAAAATTTTGTTCTAATGCAGATAACACAATTATTTATCACACGAATAGTTATGAATATGCCGATGGCAGTAAAGAAGAAAAAACTTGGCAAATAGATAAGAGAATTTGTAATCAAGAGGATGGCATCCTTCATCCTGGATTACCTACTATGAGGACGCTAGCTATTACTCCCGAAGTCTATGCTGTTTTAGTAAGAAATTTTGAACCAGGAAAAAGGTTTGGTATGGAGTTATTCTTCAGAAATGAAGAGTGGCGAACTAGTGTAGTAGTGATGTGCGGAGAAAATAGCGATATCGAAAGATTTACTCAGATTCGTGAATATTTAGGCAGCTTCCCTGTAAAACCTCCCGATCCAGTAGTAAAAGATATTGATGGTCAATGGATAGGAGAAAAACAGTACATTAATGCTGACTTAAGCGTTTCAAATGTTGAATCTATTGAAAATCTGACTTTAGTTTCCCTTGAAGATAATTACCAAGCTATATTTTTACCTGATGGTATTGTCATCAATACGCCTAAAATTTTGCAAATTGGGCAAGATTTTAGCATTATAGTTGGTAAGTTTGTATCTCCAAATCAATTTAAGCGACTAACTGCACAATATGACAATCTGGGTAATTTTCAGCGATTGACTTCAGAAATATTTTATCGGCAATAATTTCAGGTTAAAGAGTCAAGAGTCAAAAGTCAAAAGTCAAGAGTCAAAAGTCAAAAGTCAAAAGTCAAAAGTCAAAAGTCAAGAGTCAAGAGTCAAAAGTCAAAAGTCAAAAGTCAAAAGTCAAAAGTCAAGAGTCAAAAGTCAAGAGTCAAAAGTCAAGAATAAAGAGTAATTGATGATACTTTTTCTTGTTGATTGAATGAGTTGATCATTAAGTTTTAAAAGGAATTAAATACTATGTCAAATGCGAGCATTGAAAAATTAGTTGCTGCTTACTTTGCTAATATGGCTAGTATGAACCCTGAAGGCTGGGTAGAAAACTTTGCTGAAGACGCATTAAGCTATGATCCAGTAGGCGAACCACCTGCAAAAGTACATGAGGGATTCCGTCAGTTTATTGGGCAATTACAAGCAGTTTTTGCCAAACTAGAAGCCACAACAGAGCATATTTTTGTAGGTGGTAATGAAGCAGCAGTGAAGTGGACAATGCAAGGAATTAGCAAAAGTGGTAAATCAGTAACTTTTGCAGGAATTACTATTTTTGAGATTAACGCAGCAGGTAAAATTCAAACTACTCGCGCTTACTGGAATCCAGCAGCAATGATAGCGCAACTGCGTTCTTAAAAAAGACTGTACGCTAAAATAGGGTATTGGGATAAAAATCTCTGGCAGTAAGTTCCATCAACAAATCATCTTTACCACTCCAGCGACAATGTCTCAAGAACATAATGAATCACTGCCAATTCAGCAAATAACCGGACTCAAAGCAAATCATTTTGCTGATTTAGTTAGGGCTGCACAATTAATTTTTGACCCCGCAGCAGGGCTTTCTGGAAGATATGTGAAAGTTGACTGGCGAGAGTTTGGTATTCCTCTTGATGTAGCGGAAAATCTGAAATTACTCGGTGAACAGTATCGATATGCTTCTCCCCACATTCCTGTTGAAATCATTTGGAGTCAATTAACTCCAGAAACGCGGATTTGGTTCATGGAACATAAAGATAAGTTATGGCAGTTAGAAGAAGCTTTCCCGGCGCTTGATGAAGATTAAAGAGAGACGCGATTAATCGCGTTTGTACAAGACTCGTGCGTTACGGCTTACGCCTAACGCACCCTATATAGTGCGATCGCATCATCTGTTGTGCGTATTAAACTAAGAAAAAAGCGCACATCGATGAATCATAGCTTTAGTGTTGCTCCTATTGTTGAGGAATCAACTGCTGCCAATCCTATTGATGCTCAACAACATTTATTTGTCAAGCAGTTAGCTGTCTTGATTTTAGAAATGCTGCTGGCATTGCCTTTAGGTTTCAGCCTGGCTAGGTTGAATATTGGGGGAATAGTTTGGATATTTGGGGGTATTGCGGCTGGTACTCTAGTTTTGCAGGTTTGTCGAATTTTTTTCCAATATTACCCCAAACCAAACCGGACTGCGAGAAAAGCTGGTATGGCACTTGTGGGGCTAACAGTAGGTGCTTCCAGTAGCCATAGTGATTTAGCTAGTGTTGCGTCTGGGATGCCGATATTTATTTTATTAACAATTTTTCTGTTACTTTGTGGAATCTGTATTGGCTATATCTATTCGCGTGTTAGCCAAACTAACTTGTTAACAGCAATGCTGGCGACAGTTCCCGGCGGTGTGGGAATTATGGCAGCGATTGCAGCCGATTATGATAAAAATGTCACCTTAGTGGCGCTAGTTCAAGCCTTGCGGGTAACAAGTGTAGTTTTTCTGATTCCTTTGATTGCGAGAACCACATTTAGCAGTTCTTGGCATCAACAAGCAATTCCCATACAAAGTAATTTACTCAACTTTGAACCATCGCAATTAGGATTACTTTTATTAGCGCTAGGGGTAACTGCCTTAGTAGTTTATCTGGCAATATTTTTAAAGATTCCTGCAGGCGATTTTTTTGGTGCTTTATTAATTGGGATAGCATTTAATCCCGTGCTAACTTTACTGCCTATTGCATCTGGTCTTCATTTTACTGCACCACCACTAATCAATTTAGTTGGTCAAATGCTCTTAGGAATTACCATTGGGGAGTATTGGGGAGATAAACCCAGCTTCAATCCTAAAACTATCGGCTATGCAGTCATGTCTGTGGCTATGACTTTAATTGCTGGTGCGATCGCTGCTATGCTGGCTATGCAATTAACTGCTTGGGATTGGTTAACTTGTCTGTTGGTGACAGCCCCAGGAGGTTCAGCAGAAATGATTCTCGTCGCCTTGGTATTGAATCATAATGTGGAAGTTGTCACCGCTGGGCATTTAGTCAGGCTAATTGCAATTAACAGTTCTCTACCCCTTTGGCTATTTTTGTTTCGCCGTCTTGAGGGAAAATCATCGTAGGATGCGTTGTCGCGCAGCGCAACGCATCACCAGCCAAGCGGAGGACGCAGAGGAGGCGGAGGAGGAAGAATACGAACCCTGAATTTGCTACAACTTGCGCGTAACACGGAAACGTTAAAGCGGAAGCTGCTACAGCTTGCGCGTAACACGGAAACGTTAAAGCAGAAGTTCCTACAACTTGCGCGTAATACGGAAACGTTAAAGCAGAAGTTGATTCCGGGAAAGCAGAAGTTGCTACAGCTTGCGCGTAATACGGAAACGTTAAAGCAGAAGTTGATTTTGGGAAAGTGGAAGTTAATTCTGGGAAAGCGGAAGTTAATTTGGCATTCGCAAAAAGATAAGGTGCGTTAGCCTGCAGCGTAACCCACCCTACCAAAATAATTACAAATTACCTATAATCTTGGCTTTGAATACTGCCTAAACGTGCAGCATCACGCATATTGTAATCAGCACGGGTAAAGCGATTTAACTGGGCTTCAAAAAATTCTCGGTTGGCTTGTAAATGCTTAGGATTGGGGTCATCTAAAGGATATAACAATGCTGTGCGTAATGCTTGAATTACTGCAGAAGTTACATTGTACATTGACCGTTGGAAACTAACTCCCAACTGAATCAATATATCTTCTTCGCCACGGCAATATTTTTGGTAATAGTCAACAAGATATTGAGGCAAGAAGTGCAGCATATCTTGCATTAATAATGTGGGTGGAATACCAGCAGTACCAACTGGGAAGACATCAGCGTAGAGAATGCCATAGTGGAAATCTTTTTGGTCATCAGGTACTTGCCCTGCTTGAGCATTATAAGATTTTGTGCCTCTAAAAGGTGCGGTACGGTAGAAAACTGCTTCTACGTAAGGTAATGCAGCTTCGTATAGCCAGGTGAAACCCTTAGATTTGGGAATGATTTCGTAGCATTCGCCATCTATATATACATGATGGTAAATCGGACGACCTGCGATCGCAAAAATTCCATTTACCAAAAAGTTCATCGCATCGGGTACACCTTTAAACCCGCCTTCGTCGTAAATATCCGACATTTCAAAGAACACGGGGGCCATGACTTCCCAGAACAAGCCGAGGTTAGAGTAATATGACATCTGGCGACACTGTTCCAAGAACATATCAGGGAACATTTTGTGCATTGCCAACATTACAGGGTTGCCTTTGAAGTAAGCTTTAATTGCCCTATCGGCGTTGGCTTTATATTCGTCCGAATCTAGGTAAGCGTCAAACTGGTTGACTGGCGCATACATATGACGATGCCAAAGCATAGCCCGCATACAAGCTTCAGCAAACTCCATGTTAATGCGATCGTGGAATAAATGGTGAAATAATCTCGGCATTTTGCCAGTTTCACCTTTTTCGATAAATGCCAATAATTCGGGATGGGCTGTAGCTTGTCCCCGCCAAATACGTAAATCAGCATCATCACCAGCATAATGATTATGACGGTCTAAATACTCTTTGGGCAAAAAGTATTTAAAGAAGGGAAAGGGGTTTAAAAATTCCCGTTCAGCAATATAAAGTAAATCCCGCCAGTAGAAATCCATCGGTACTGCATAAGCTTTATACAAACCGATAATTTGCATTAAGTTTTCTGGGGTATCCGGCAGCATAGAACCGCCAGCCTCTAAGCGGTGAATTACTTCAGCAAATTCATGCCTAGAAGGAGGTAATTTAGTGGTTTTATCAACAGTTGCTGTCATTTAATAATCCTGCTGGAGTTGTGATATTTTTCGTGAAGGCTGTTATTTGTTATTAGTCATTCGTCATTTGTGATGACTATGATGCAATTTCGTCTTTTTGTATTAATAGTTGTTCGCGTAATTTTAGGGCGTGGAAAATGCTTAATACATCATGTGTCCATACTGGCAGAATCATCGTCATGGCTATTTCTTCGATACTGTAAACTAAGCCAGCAATACAAGTTAGCCATAAGGAAATTCCTGCATAGTTAAAGCCAAATAAAGAAATAATTGCAATAGCAAGAGTGATGCCCCAAAACTTAGCTGAGTAGGTGTGATAGCTAGCAGGTTTACCATATTTCACTAAATTCACTATCCACCATACCAACTGAGCAAAAACAACTGTGAGTAAAGGCAATTGATAAGCAATTAAAACATCTTTATGTACTAGCCAAGCACTCACAAATATGCAACTAAAAAGGCAAACATCAGCCCAGCTATCAGCTTGTCTTAATTCGGCAGTACTCACACCAAGTTTACGGGCAATAATGCCATCAAAAATATCTGAGAGGAAGGCGGCGACAAAGCCAACAATGAACCAAATACTAGTTTTACCATCAAGGGCATCCCAGAGGAGAAAAGGCGAAATTAAAAAGCGAAATAGTACTAGTCCACTGGGAATTAATTTCAGGTTCATCCTTCCTCCTAATCTTGGTGCATAACTCCTGATAGCAATCCTAAATCATTACGAAAAATCTCTCTTTTTTTCTTCCTTTGTGTACTTTGCGCCTACCCTGCGGGAAAGACTTCTCTACGAGACGCTGCGCGAACGTCGAATGCGGTTCGTTTTGAAAATAATTCTCACGCAGAGACGCAGAGGCGCAGAGAGAAGGAAGAGCTATGGTTTCACAGCAATCTCAGAGTTAACGGTTTTTTCTATTGCGGGAATAGCAGCCACCATTGCAGTAGTTGTCGGTTCACTCCAACGCACTAACCAAGTTGGTTGTACTCCCAAAAAGATGATTAAAGCTGCCAAAATTAACGCAGGAGTTTTCTCAAACCATTGCACTTTGGGATAGTAAGCTAAGTTGTCGAGTTTACCAAAACAAGTGCGGTTAAGCAGGATAACAAAATAAACCGCAGTTAAACCACTAGCAACTACACACAATATTGTGGAGATAGGAAACGCCGAGAAACTTCCTTGGAAAACGATAAATTCTGCCACGAAACCTGTTAAACCGGGAATACCAGCACTCGCCATTCCACTTAATACAAGCAAAGCACTAATTAAAGGTAAACCCCGAATCGGACTCATTAAACCATTGAGTTTATCTAACTCCCGAGTTCCTACTTTGGTTTCTACAACTCCCACCAAATGGAACAAGATAGCGAGAATTAAACCGTGGCTAAACATTTGAGCAACAGCACCAACCAACGCCAGGGAAGTACTAGCAGCACCAGCTAGCAAGATATAACCCATGTGACCAATGGAACTGTATGCTACCATGCGCTTGATATCTTTTTGCGCGATCGCCACTACTGCCCCATAAATTGCACTCACTGCACCCCAAATTGCCAATGTTGGTGCAAAGGTACTCCAAGCTTCGGGAAACATTCCCATCCCAAACCTTAACAGTCCGTAGGTTCCTAGCTTTGCTAACACACCACCTAAAAGAATCGCAATTGGTGCAGAAGCTTCCACGTAAGCATCAGGTAACCATGTGTGGAAGGGAACCAAGGGAATTTTGATGCCAAAACCTAAGACAATTCCTGCTAACAAAAGGAATTGTAATGCAGGAGCTAGAGTTTGGGTAGAAACTGCATCAAAGGCAAAGCTGGTAGAACCAGTTAGCCACACCATACCCAAGAAAGTTGCTAAGATTAATGCTCCAGAAACAGCAGTGTAAATCAGGAATTTAATCCCAGCATAACCGCGTTTTTCCCCTCCCCAAATAGAAATTAGTAAATAGAAGGGAATTAATTCTAGTTCGTAGAACAAGAAGAATAGCAGTAAATTCTCGGCTAAAAATGCACCTGCTACCCCACCACTAACTAATAAAATTAGAGAGTAGAAAAGCCTTGGTCTTTGAGTATCTTTACTGCTGCTGTAAATAGCAATCCAAGTAAGAAGGCTATTTAAAACCAGCATCAATATCGAAAGCCCATCAACCCCTAATTGATAGCTCAAACCTAGGGTTTCATTCCAAGGTAGATACTCTTGAAATTGCATCCCTGGGTTGCTGATATCAAATTTAAACAGAATAAAAAGATTCCAAAGTAAAACTATAGCGGCGAAGTATAATGCGCTTAACCGCACAGTATTAGCAGGAAGATTTTTAGGGATTACTGCTATAATAGCCGCTGCCAAAATCGGGAGCCAAATCAAAACACTTAACATGGCAATTTGGGTAATTGAGTAAACCGGAGAAATTTCAATATTCAAAAGAGAGCCGGGGAATGGGAGGATTAGGGAGACAAGAAAGCAGAGAAGAAATCATTCTTACCCAATGCCTAATGCCCCATACCCCATGCCCAAAATCTAACTAACTAAGCTGACTTTGCCAGTATCTAAATCGTAATAACCACCGACTATTTTCAGTTTATTTTCTTTGATTAACCCAGCAAGAACGGGCGATGCTTTCAACTTCTCAACTTGCACTAAAATGTTAGCTTTACAAGCGTTTTCTAATGGATCACCTGGTTGACCTTGGGCTTTTTCTACACCAGGTTTAATTGCTTCTAATAAACTACCAATTTGTCCTGGTACTGACGCACCTTTAATAGTTGCATCTACAGCCCCACATCTTTCATGGCCTAGTACCATGATCACCTTAGCACCTAAAACTAAGCTGCCAAATTCTAGGCTACCAATTTCTTCGGGAGGTGCAATATTACCAGCTACACGACAAACAAATAAATCGCCTAATCCCTGGTCAAAAACTAGTTCTGAAGGTACTCGGGAATCTGCACAACCGAGAATTGAGGCAAAAGGTTTTTGACCTTTTGCAACTTCTTGTAAGCGTTTTAATGATTGATTGGGATAGCGTTTTTTCGCTTTAACAAATCTATTATTACCATCTAGTAATTCTTTGAGTGCCGCATCAGGAGTAATATCTTTTTTATCTTGCGCTGTGGCTTTTTCAGGTGTAACTAAATTAGACCCTAATCCAGCGGTTACGACTCCTGCACCAACTGCACCTGCACCTAGTTTCAGTAAATTTCTCCGAGAAAAATTAGTTTGGCTATATTGTTTTTTCATTGTCTTTCCTCCCAACACAACATCATCTTAAAGGCTGAAACTCTCTTCAAAAGCAGAGTGATTGCGCTAAAATTTCTCTCCCCATTCCCCATACCCCAGGAGTTATTTAATTTTGAATTTTGAATTGATTCGTCCCCAGTCCCCAGTCCCCAATCCCTAAAACATCAAATCCAAAAACTGTATTCCCCAGTATGGCCAAGTTACCCACATACCAAATACGCCAACGCCTAAAAGTACAGTGAAGGCATAAAATTGGGTTTGTCCAGATGTACTGTATTTCAATCCTTCGCCAGTTAATAAAGAGAACAAACCAACCAAATTGACGATACCATCGACTACAAAACGGTCAAGCATATCGGCAAATTTGGAAAGTTGGGCGACGCTGAAAATAATCGTCATCCGATAGATTTTTGGGGTGTAAAAATCGTAAGCCAGCAAGTCTTGTAAAGGTTTCCAAGGTAGACGAATTGGCTTAGGAATATTTCCAAAATAAATTACGCCCGTTACACCACAACCAAAAATACTTGACCAAATTAATAACAGTGCAACATCTTTATTCAGAGTTACCCAATTTGGTAGTAATGATAAGCTTTGTAAAACTAATGGCAGGTGTAAAACAAAGCCTAGTAAAATCACCATCGGAAAAGACATTGGCCAATGTACTTCAGGCGATCGCTCGCTCATCTGTTTAGGCTTACCAGCAAAAATCAAACCGAATTCTCTGGTTAAACTCACAGCAGTTAAAGCGTTCACAGCTATCACCACACCCACCAACCAAGGTTGAGTTCCCCAAAGTCCATCTGTTAATTTCATCAAGGCCCAAAAGCCGCCTAGGGGTGGAAAGCCAATTAATCCCAATGTTCCCACGATAAAAGCGATCGCAGATATTGGACGGCGTGACCATAATCCACCCAATTGGGTAACATTTTGGGTAATGCTATTCCAGATAATTCCGCCAGTACTCATGACTAACAGTGCAGCTGATACCGCATTAGCCAGTACTAACAACAATGCTGCTTCGTCTTGCTTTGTACCTACCGCAATAAATACCAAGCCCATGTAAGCGCTGACAGAATAGGATTGACAGCGTTTAATATCAATTTGGGCGATCGCAATTAAGGAAGCACCAACGGCTGTAACTGCACCAATTGCTACCAAAGCGGAGGAAACTAGCGGTGATAAAGTTAACACAGGTTGCAATTTAATTAGTACCCACGCACCACTCGCAACCACCACCGAGTTCCGCAAAATTGTACTAGGAACAGGGCCTTCCATCGCCTCATCCAACCACAAATGCAGGGGGAATTGGGCACATTTACCCATTGGCCCGGCAATCAAGGCTAAACCTACCAGAGAGATGACAGTGGGGTCAACATTTGCAGTTGTTGCCCATTCAGCTAATTCTGTATAATTCCAAGTCCCAGCTAAAGGCCACAAACCCAGTACACCTATTAGCAGGAACAAGTCACCCACCCGTTTAGTTAGGAAAGCATCTCTTGCACCACTAACCACCAACGGCTGACTAAACCACAACCCAACTAGCAAGTAAGTTCCTAAAGTCAGAACTTCTAGAATTACATAACTAAAGAACAAGTTATTACACAAAGCCAGGGCACATAATCCCGCTTCAAACAATCCTAATAGTGAATAGAAGCGTCCCCAACCCCAATCCATTTCCATGTAACCAATGGCGAAAATTTGCGCTAAACAATTTAAGCCAGTGATGACAATTAATGCGCCTACGCTAATAGAAGAAATTTCTAAAGCGATGGTAAGATTTAATCCAGCAGTAGAAAGCCAAGGAATAAATACCTCTACAGGTGGTTGATTCCAAGTGGCGAAAAATGCGATCGCACTATGCAAAAACGCCAGAGATGTCATTACCAAATTGACATAACCCGCCGGTCTTGGGCCAGTACGGCGAATGATCCCCGGTGACCAAGGAACAGCTAAAAGCCCACCTATTAACGCATAGCACGGAACTAGCCACACAGTCTCTAAGAGAAACTGAGCCATGAACTTACCTCTATAACTTGCAGCAAAACTTCGGGGTTATGAATCAAAAGGCTTTGATTGCAGCTAACCCGACTCCCTCAAATAATTCGATTTTATTTTTGCTTAATTTTGTTAGAAATAGCTTACCTTTATCTATGGCAAAAAGGAAATACTTTAATTAAATAAATCATCGATACTTCCTCTAATTAATTCTTATATGATGCCACTATTTAATTAATGGATACTAACCATTGTGTTAAATCTATGAATGATTTATGGGGATCAATTAATATTTACCATAGATTTTTTGTTATTGACATAAATAACAAGAGGTGCAATCCATTGCATCTCTACAAAATGGCTGCAAACTTAAATCCCCGACTTTTCAACAAAGTCGGGGATCTGGATAACGCGAATGGTGACCTTTGGTTTTGGGGAAAGGTGAAAGGGTAAGGGTTAAAGGTTTTTCTTGCCCCTTTTCCCCTTCCCCTTTTGCCCTTAACCGACAAGTATTGGATGCTGACCAACAGTAGCGACAATTGCGGCTGGCTGGTTCAATTGGCTGATGGGGGCAGGTTTCATGTCACGGTAGTCGAGGATTTGGACGATAATTAAGTAGGCGATCGCTAAAATAATCGATATCGCACCTGTAATAATGGCAAGGATTTTCGAGCGTTCCATTAATCTTTCCTGTAAGCGAATGTTTATGCTGTGCCGATAGCGTCTCTATTGCATAAAATACAAACCATTCGTAGGGGCATAGCATTGCTATGCCCTATTGTGTATTGCATCGAAACGAGAACCGCTATATATCCACATTGCCACAGACCACACATTTACTCATATATATATGACTGCGATGCTTAGCCATTGATCATCAGGGTATGGCATTGCCATGCCCATTTGCAGGTTTTGCAGATGCGATCGCAAATTTTTTCGGCAACTATAATTCCTCTATCAAATAATGATTATGTGGTTCCTGACAAACCTACTACGTCATGACTGTGTAAGCTTGCTGGTTCCTTGATTAGGTGGAACCGGCGAAGAAAATCAATAAATGGATTGCTAAGAGATCCAGAACCATAACTATTCAAATGGTCTTCATCTCTGTAAGCCAGAACTCCATCTTGAAAAACTGAGCACTTTTCCTTGCTGGATGGGCAGAGTAATTCAAATTGATTAAAAACATAAATATTTTTTCTCAAACTTGAAGTAGACTCTAATAAACTATAGACCTGATTTATGCTACCTGAGATTTGAGAACGCTCAATTGAGCAATAAGGGCGGAAGCGCTTCCATAAAGATGAGCGACACAGTTCAATACTTTCAATCTGAAAGATAGGAGGAGGCCCAATGATGACTAGGTTAATACCTTTTGAAAATAGGTAATCCGAAAGCGGCAAAACTTCTTTGCTCCATTCAGGTACATCCCAATTCATCCTGGGATATTTTTCTCGGTCAACAAACAAACGAGACAACACAACGATATCTCCAGGGTGAAGTCGCTGTTTTATTTGTTCATATATTATATATCTCTCCTTAGACGACTTATGATTGGTTATTGGGAAAGGAAGACCTGGTGTCTCTATTAAGTGCACTCCCAGGCCAATCTGATCGTGAACATTTCTAAAAAGACCTTGTAAATGACCAATGTGGCTATCTCCCAGTGCCCATATCATTTGCCCGTCTTTAAACTTGGGCGGGGTAGTACATTGCTGGAAGGTAAGACCTGTTAAACGCCGTTGTTGTCCGTCAACTACACATGTTGGATCATAGGGCAAATTTGAGATTCCTAACGGAAGAAAAGCAGGAGGAGCAGGAATATCGTTAATTCCTTTAAGCAGAAAAGAATTATGGGAAGAAATCAGTAATGATAAGATGAATGCCGCACAAGATGACGCAATCATCCCATATCCAACTGTCTGCAACCGAAAGGCAGACCAGTCTGAACGACGAAGTGGAGTCTCTACATACCGATAGGAAGCGATAGATAGCATTAGCATCAAAGCAACCTGGAAAGGTACCGACCACCAGTGAATACCAATTGTCCAACGGCTAAGGCAAAGCACACCCCAGTGCCACAAGTAAAGTGAGTAAGAAATTAAACCGATATAAACAATTGGCTGAAGAGTAAACAGGTCATAACCAGCTGTTTTAGGACGAATACAAGTAATGAGAAGCGCTGTTAACACAACCACAGCAACAGTTGCTGGAACAGCAAACTGGAGAGGAATAAACAGAGCGCCCACAACCCCAGCCGTGACTAGCAGAGGTGGAATGTGCTGAAGAACACAAATAAATCTGTTGGCATACTTTAGACCCAGAAACAATAAGCACCCAGCACCCAGTTCCCATAAACGAGTAGGCATGAGAAAGTAAGCAGCAGGTTGGTTGGTTTGATAAAGATAGACAAAACCAATCAGCGAAGCAACTGATAGTATGCTGATCACAAATAACAGGTTTCTTGAACCTTTGGGAGTCAGACGACCAAACCCACTGAACCAAATTAGAAATGGGAACAGGAAGTAAAACTGTTCTTCTACCCCCAACGACCAAGTGTGAGTAAAGACATTCATTTCGCTAGAAGCAGCGAAGTAGTCAGTCGCTAAACTGTAGAGACGAATGTTAGAAAGCCCAAACAGTGCTTCTTTTCCAACTTCCAGGGAAACAGTGGGGTCTGGATTGAATATACATATTAAAACGCTGCTGGTGAGTATAAACAGCAACAATGCAGGGATTAATCGTTTGATACGCCTGGTATAGAATCCCAGCAGGAAATCACTAAAGTTCTTGGCGGGGCGACTAGCCAAAGACGAAGTAATCACGAAACCAGAGATAATGAAGAATATATCTACGCCTAAATAACCACTAGGGAGGATATCTTTATTGAAGTGATTAACAATAACCGCAACTACTGCCAACGCCCTTAGCCCATCAATCTCGGGTCTGTAAGGAGACTTAGAATATATAGCAGCGGTATTCTCGGTTTCCGCTTTAACTTCTGTCATCAAAATCCTTCCAATCGGTATTCAGTAAAATGTGAGGGTATGGATACGAAATGAACAAGAAAAAATCAATAGGGGTATAAAGCACCTAATAGCACTGATGATCGCAAGTTATGTCTAGCCAAGAAGGGTAACCGGACAATGCGTATTTGACAATACAGTTTTTCTTGCCTTTCACAACCTAGATGTGTCCCTCAACTATCACTACATACATGATATTATTCCTTGTTCTTTGTTCCCTCTTGCCTATTTCCTGACTAAATAAGTAATTTCAGTAATCAAACCAAATTGTACTGTCGCGCAAGCTCATCATCTTTTGTTGTTTTGACAGAAACAAATCACACCAAAGGTTACAAGGCTTTATTTTCCAATTTTTGCTGATAAATTTGGGTTTATCGGAGAAAATACAGCTTCAAACTTGGTTAATATCAAAGGCTCAGAATTTAGCTTCTATTATTGTTTTTCAGAGACTGACAACACAGGACTAATCATAACCATCGAGAAATTCAATAATTTGCACAGATGAACTTTTGAGGAAAAGTGGATTAGCTAGTTGTAGTAAGTCCTCAAGTAGTCAACCAAATACCTCAAACTATGACATCTACGGTGCAAATTACCTCAGAACTGTGCCAGACAGTTATTTACGAGAAAATTAATGATGCTAGTTATGATGCATCCCAATTAATCAAAGTTCAGCAGTATGAGCAAGCGCTGAACATATACAATCAAATCCTCAGTAAGATTCCCTTGCTCTCCAGCCGCGAACAACGGGAGTATGTAATTGTCAGTCTGATTGCAGATGAACAGACTGTTTTTAAACCCTTAACTCAACTCCCGCGTGCAGAACAAGATAAGTGGGTTGAGTGGTTGGGGAAAGTACAGGAATATGTGGTGAGTTTTGCTGAAACTGGTAGTTCCGTCATTTCTCAACAGTTATACCAATTGGCGGAAGCTTATTACACTCTAGGGAGAAACGAACAGGTGGCGATCGCAATGCAACAAGCCACCACAGCAGCGCTGCAAATCTCCGATTCTGGCTTTCGCACTACTGAATTTATTCAAATAGCCAAATTTTGGCTGCAATTTCAACAACAAGCTGAAGCTCAACAAGCATTATCTCAAGCTTTGGCAACTGTGGAACAAATGCCGAGTGATAATCCCTACGCTCAAGGGGATCATTTATACTCGATTGCTACACTGTATATTCAATTGGGTGAAGCAAGACGCGCTTTGCTATTAGCTGACAAAATTATTAATGAATTTTATCCTAATTACATTCGCCAAGAAGTTGTACGCGATGCGATTAAACGAGGCGATTTACATTTAGCTCAAGCTGTTACACCGAAAATTCAAGGTGCTGAAAGCCAAGCACTCGCCTTAGTAGATATGGCAGTTTATTGGGCAACTAACAATCAACCTCGATTAGGTAATCGTCTGTTTGTCCAAGCTTTAAAACGAGTAGCTAAAGAAGAATACGCACAAAATATCCAATCAAGACTGATTCAAATTTACAGCGCATCAGGTCAATTAACTATCTGCTTGAATGCGGCGCAAAGACTGACTCATGATGAATCGAAGGTGCTAGCTTTGGGTGCAATTATTGTTGCTTATGCGAAAGCTAAACAACCGCAACAGGTACAAAAAATTCTGGCTCAACTCACCGATTTAATTCAATCGGAAGCTGCAGTTAATAATGTTGGTTACATCAACAATATATTGCAATCTGCTGTAGATGCAGGACAGTATAATTTGGCGATCGCAATTTTAAATGCGGTGAAGAATAACGCCAACTTTGACTCAAAACCTTATTGGTATCGGCAAGTTGTCTCCGCACCACTAGCATTGCAAGATATAGATAAAGCACTACAATTAGCAAAGCAGATTCCTGGTAAGTTTTGGCCAGAAGAACGCAATGTCAGCTTGCAAGAAATTGCGATCGCTTATGCCAATGCTCAACAATGGAATCGAGCTACTGATGTGCTGACACAAATTGAAAATTCCGCTTTTACTCCATATCAGGTATTAACAGGAGCAGAATTAGCGGCGACAGCACCGACACCGGAACAATTCACCAGCCTGATTCAAAAAGCAATTGCACACACACAAGCCTTAAAACAGGTTGAACTAAAAGCCTGGGCGCTGGCTGCGATCGCTCAAGCTTATCTACGTGCAGGGTATGCAGAACAGACAGAATCTTTCCTAGAACAAGCTATTCAAACAGCGCAGCAGGTAGAAGATAATGAAATGCGCGGTCGTTTGTTCGACCAAATGATCAATTATTTAATTCAACAAAGACAATACACTGCTGCTTTGACCATAGCGCAAGCTCATCCTGTTTCTTATGGGCAAGGGTTAGCTTACCATAATATTTTCCAGCAGGCGCTTCCGTCATACGCTTTTGATGTGGCATTGCAAATAGTGGAATTAGAAACAGTACCCGAGATACAAGCTACAAAATTATTAGCGATCGCTAAAATCTATCAGCAAATCGGGCGCAATGAAGATGCAATTACATTACTCGATCGCGCTTTTACAGTAGCTCAAAAAATTGCCGATCCAGAAAGTCGTGTTATTCAGATTAATGAATATATAGAAGTAAATGATGAAAGCGATCGCCGTAGCCAATATACCCGCTTGGTGAAGCAATATGTTGCTTTAGAACAACGGGATAAAGCTCAACAAGTAGTAGCAAAAGTTCAGGAAGCATCTTTGCGAGATTACTTGCAAGCTTGGATTGATTGTTAAGCATGAAGCTGAGTGCTGAGTAACAATCCCAATGAGGTTTTCATGCATGGCGGTGATATTTTTCATTGGGATTGTGTTTCAATACCAAATCAAATCATGTTTGTGACTTATCAATAATATTCTAGAGGGCATGGCAGTGCCATGCCCCTACAATCTGTCGCATTCTTGTTTTTAGTTGCTAGAAATTATGCAATTTTTTGCGTAAAAGTTGGCAAGCTGCTGATATCTAATAGAAGTAACTCAAATATCCTAAACTATGACATCTAATATTCAAATTTCCCCAGAAGTTTACCAAACAGTTCTTGCTGATAAAATTAATGAAGCTATCCTGCAAGCAACTTATTTATTTAACACCAAAATTTATGACCAAGCACTGAAAAAATATCATCAAATTCTTAATTATATTGCACTCCTCAACAACGGCGAACAACGCTCATATTGGATTTCTTATCTGTTGGGATATGCAGACATTGTCTATATACTTCAACCTTTAGCTAAACTAACGCCCCAAGAGCAAGATAAGTGGATTGAGTGGCTAGAGAAAGTTCAGCAATCTGTGCTGAATTTTCATGAAGATTCTAGAGTAATTACCCAAGATTTAAAACAACTGGCGAAAGTTTATCAAAATTTGGGACGAAGCGAGCTAGTGGAAATCGCCATGCAAAAAGCCACTACAGCAGCGCTACAAATTCCCGATCCTACAACTCGCACCGAACAATTAATTCAATTAGTATCCGTTTGGCTAGAATACCAACAAAAAGCCAAAGCCCACGAATTACTCACTCAAGCTTTGACCTCTGTGGAACAAATTTCGGCTGAAGAACCCTTTAGCCGCAGTAATTCCCTGAGTTCAATTGCAATGGTGTATATTCAAATGGGTGAACCAAAACGCGCTATAGCATTAGCCGAAAAAGTTGCCAAGGAATATTCTCCTGAGTCAATTCTTATAGAAGTTGTACGCGATGCAATTAAAAGAGAAGATTTGCATTTAGCCCAGGCTATCATCCCTAAAATTCAAACAGTAGAATTTCAAGCTTTTTGCTTAGCAGAAATAGCAGTTTATTGGGCAACTCATAATCAACCCCGGCTGAGTAATCGCCTGTTTGCTAAAGCACTGAAGCAGGTAGCTAAACGAGAGGCTGCTGAAAGCCATCAAGCAAACCTGATTCAAATTTACAGCACATCAGGTCAGCTAACGATTCTGCTGAATGCAATTCAAAGACTCACTAATGATGGGCTAAAAACTTCGGTATTGGCTGCACTTGCTATTGTTTACGCCCAAGCCAAACAACCCCAGCAGCTAAAACAGGTTTTAGCACAAATTCAGCGTTTAAAGGATGGGGAAGCCATACTATTAAGTACTGCTATAAATTCACAAGAATATAATTTAGCGATCGCGCTATTCAAGAAGCTGAAGAACCCCAGCAACTTTGTCTATCAATCTGGTTTGTATCAACAACTAATTCAAGCACTGCTGCAATTGCAAAATCTTGATCAAGCGCTGGAAGTAGCTAAACAAGCCAATCGTGATTTGTGGCCAGAAGAACGCAATCTGATGTTGAAAGAAATTGCGATCGCCTATGCGGATAATCAACAATGGAATCAAGCCATTGCAGTAGCTAAACAAGTTAAAAATACCTTACTCAAACCATATCAAGTATTAACGCAAGCAGAACTCGCAGCGAAAGCACCGACAATCGCAGAATTCACCAGCTTAATTCAGCCTGCAATTGCACAAGCACAAACCCTAACAGCGATTGAGCATCAAGCTTTATCACTAGCTGTAATCGCACAAGCATATGTGCATACAGGAGAAACGGAACAGACACAATCTTTCTTGCAACAAGCAATCAAAATTCTCCAGCAAGTACAAGATAATGAAACTCGCTCTCGTCTATTCGCTCAAGTTGTAGAGTATTTAATTAATCAAAAACAATATATAGCAGCTCTCAAAATAGCTGAGGCTTATTCAACTTCCCCGCTATTAGAATATGTCTACAATGCTATCTACTATGAAATCAATATTCACAACAACATTGATGTCGCGTTGCAAGTAGTAGAAACAGAATCGTTACCAGATAGACAAGCCACAACACTGCTTGCGATCGCCAGAATTTATGCTTTACAGCAACGTCGTCAAGATGCTCTTGCATACCTTGATCGCGGCTTTGTAATAGCACAACAAATCGCTGATCCAGAAAGCCGCACAATTAATCGTTACGAGAATTCACCAGAACCAGATTATAGCGATCGCCGTAGTCAATACACCCGCTTGGTGAAGCAATATGTTGCTTTAGAACAACTAGATAAAGCTCAACAAGTAGTAGCAAAAGTTCAGGAAACATCGCTGCGCGATTACCTGCAAGCTTGGATTGATTAGACTTATTGTAGAAGTTGGGGAAAGGGGAAGGGGGAAATGGGAAATGGAGAAAGGTTTGGTATTTTCCCTTTCCCCTTTAACCTTTCCCCTTTCCCCACCCTTTGCAATTGATATGTATAAGGGCGATCGCATCCTGACTCAAAATGCGATCGCCCTCATTAATTAACTTGTAGCAACTGGCTTTCTCCGACTGGGACGCTTACGATCTGATTTTTTCTTCAATCCCACTGCTTGCGCTTGATCGCTATCCGAGCCATATTGCCCACGTACAACTTCTTTCATCGCTAAGATTGTATTGTGGAATTCCCATTCTGCTAATCTTGCCGCATCAGCAGCAGCACGATATATAGTGAGTTTCTCGTTTTCTGCTTGTTGCTGTGCCAACATAGCTTGATAAGCTTGCTGAATGTTTGCAATAGAAGCATCAGCACGGGATGTATCGTAAGTGCCAATGGTTTGCAAACCATGCAAAGAAGTAACATCTTGATTAATAACTTGAGGCGTTAAACGGCGTGTTGTGTTTTGAATAGTCATAGAAAACACGTAGTAATGGTATGTATTTAATATGCCCATTCACGCCACAAAAGATGACAGTAAGATGATGTTTTTATACCAGCAAAGGCTAAATTAATGGTTATACCAATTTGAAAAAAGAACCCGACAGATGGTAGGTAGGGGCAAGGCAGTGCCTTGCCCTCTAGAATATATTGATGTGTCGCAAACATTATTTAATTTGGTATTAACTACTTTTGTTAGCCTATGCATTGGCAATGTAGAGCAATGCATTAACAATGTCAGTCGATACATTGGCAATGTAGGGCAATACATTAACGATGTAAACCGATGCATTGGCAATGTAGGGCGATACATTAATAATGTAAACCGATGCATTGGCAATGTAGGGCGATACATTAACAATGTCAGCCTATGCGCTCAATCTCTCTTGGTGACATTGTGCAACAGGGGGTATAAAGTGCGATCGCTAATTTTGTAGAATGCTTTAATTGCCAGTTTATTACTCAAAATCACAAGATACCAACTGCGTACACTGCATTAAATCCGATTCTTTCTGCCCACAGCGCCGCATCAGCTTGTTTAGCTCGTAACTGTAGACTCGTTACAAGCAAATCATCACCAATCTCATATTCACCTGTCTCAACATTTATTGAGATAATTTTGCCAATATTGTCTGGTGTTTCTACTTGAGCGCGAATACTGTTTTCATAGAGTTCTTTTCCACGTCGGGTAATTTCTTCATCACTAAGTTTAGGGTAGGACATATCAACAATTTCCTGTGTTTCAGTCCGTGGACTTTCATTATTATTGTAAAATACACGGCTTACCACCTTGCTTATCTGGTGCGATCGCTCATAATGACATTGTGCAATAGGTGGTATGAAGTGCGATCACAAATTTGTAGACTGCATTCGCTCTTGTGTAATACCGTTTCGCTTTAATTGTGATATCAATAGCTTATTTGCTGGCTTTCATACTCGCCTTGGAATGAATTCCAAGTCTAATAGGTCAAGTCTACTGAAGTAGACTGAAGATTTGTAAGGATTTTTAGTCATCTTGAGATGACTTTTACTGTAAGACTGGGAATTCATTCCTAGTCGGGCTATGGGTTGAGCGTTAAGTTGACACAGGCTAGCAATGCCTTACCCATCGCTCTAAAATTTGTAGTTTATACTGATTATTCATACAGCTTAAGCAACAATTTTAGCCCTTGCTCGGTCAACTTCCTGCATGAACGCTGATTTTCAACATTACCTAGAATCAGTCTGCCACACTTACCAACATTGGTGGGAAAAGTACACCATTACAGATGTAGAAGGGCGTAGACAAAATTCACCGTTTGAGGGCTTGATGGTAGTAACGGTGTCGCCAAAGCAAGACAAACAAGATGACACCGAGGAGAAAACAGAACGCTTACCAGTGCAGGAAGGGTTACGTAAATATGCATATAATCATGTATTACTTGTAGGTAAACCAGGTTCAGGTAAATCTACAGCCTTAGCGCGGCTATTGTTGGAAGAAGCAGAGAAAGCAAAATCTCTAGGCGATTCGGGATGCATACCCGTGCTGGTGGAGTTGCGGCAATACACAACTTCAGTGCTGGATTTGATACAAAATTTTTTGCAACGGCATGGATTATATATAGATGTAGAAATAAAAACCTTGTTGCGTAATCGGCAATTTTTGCTGCTTGTGGATGGGGTAAACGAGTTACCCAATGAAGAAGCAAGGCGAGAATTAAAAACTTTTCGGGAAAATCACCCCAAAACGCCAATGATTTTCACTACGCGAGATTTGGGCGTAGGTGGCGATTTGGGAATTGATCAAAAGCTGGAAATGCAACCTCTAACGTCAGAACAGATGCAGCAGTTTATCCGCGCCTATTTGCCGGAAACAGGTGAGGAAATGCTACAGCGATTAGGTGAAAGATTGCGTTCCTTTGGGGAAACGCCTTTGCTGCTGTGGATGCTGTGTGAGTTATTTCAACAAACAAGCGATATACCGCCGAATTTAGGTTTGGTGTTTCGACAGTTTACGCAATTTTATGACAGCAAAATTAAAGATGATGTTCGAGTAGTTGAGCAGTTGCGCGGCTGGTGGAAGCAGTCATTGGAAGCATTGGCTTTCACCATGATGCAAGGAGAAACGCCAACAGAATTGCGAGTCATCATTGATAGGCTTGAGGCGGAAGAAATTTTGGCAAAGTTTCTGGAAGGGAAAGTTGATTATCAACCTACTCGCGCCAAAGAATTGCTGAAAGATTTACTCAAGCATCATTTAATTCAAATTAGTAGCAATGAAACAATAGAGTTTCGCCACCAGCTGATTCAGGAATACTACGCTGCCGAATGCCTACTTCAGAAGCTTCCCCATATTAGTAATGAAAAGTTGCAACGGGATTATCTCAATTATTTAAAGTGGACAGAACCCTTAGCTTTGATGTTGGCTTTGGTGGAGAAAGAAGCGCAAGCAGTAGGCGTGGTGAAGTTAGCTCTAGAGGTGGATTTGAAGTTAGGGGCAAGGTTAGCAGGAGAGGTAAAGCCGGAGTTTCAGAAAAAAACTGTTGATTTAATTCTAGGGTTAGAAGTTTCTGAATTGCTCAAGATTGAGTTTTTAGGAAAAGCTCGCTCTGGTCATGGAGTTACATTTTTAAATAATGGGCTAAAAAATCAAGATTCTTTGGTGCGTAGAACTGCCGCAGATGCATTAGGAGAAATCAAAGATAGCCAAGCAGTAGCAGCATTGATTCATGCTTTGAATCATCAAGATTCTGATGTGCGGAGTTCTGCCGCATATGCATTAGGAGAAATCAAAGATAGCCAAGCAGTAGCAGCATTGATTCATGCTTTGAATCATCAAGATTCTGATGTGCGTATAATTGCCGCATATACATTAGGAAAAATCAAAGATAGCCAAGCAGTAGCAGTATTGATTCATGCTTTGAATGATCAATATTCTGGTGTGCGTATAATTGCCGCAAGAGCATTAGGAAAAATCAAAGATAGCCAAGCAGTAGCAGCATTGATTCATGCTTTGAATGATCAATATTCTGGTGTGCGTAGAACTGCCGCAGAAGCATTAGGAGAAATCAAAGATA
Organism: Nostoc linckia FACHB-104; assembly: GCF_014696615.1. Lineage (GTDB taxonomy): Bacteria > Cyanobacteriota > Cyanobacteriia > Cyanobacteriales > Nostocaceae > Aulosira > Aulosira linckia_A. The sequence continues at coordinate 148,615 of NZ_JACJQJ010000016.1, forward strand.
GCCAAGCAGTAGCAGCATTGATTCATGCTTTGAATGATCAAGATGATGATGTGCGTAGAACTGCCGCATATGCATTAGGAGAAATCAAAGATAGCCAAGCAGTAGCAGCATTGATTCATGCTTTGAATGATCAATATGCTGATGTGCGTAGTTCTGCCGCAAATGCATTAGGAGAAATCAAAGATAGCCAAGCAGTAGCAGCATTGATTCATGCTTTGAATCATCAATATTCTGATGTGCGTAGTTCTGCCGCATATGCATTAGGAGAAATCAAAGATAGCCAAGCAGTAGCAGCATTGATTCATGCTTTGAATGATCAATATTCTGATGTGCGTAGTTCTGCCGCAGAAGCATTAGGAAAAATCGGCAGTTCTGAAATACTTCCTGAAATATGGCAGTTACGATTAGCTGGGGTAAACATTGCAAAGAATATCATTTCAAAGATTCAAGAGCGTTACAAGTTTTATAATCATGAAATTTTTCATTCCGCCTCAATTGAAAACGCAAGTCAAACAGAATCAAAAACTATGCAATATCAAGATTTTCAAATATTAGTTGATAAAAATCACCAAATTCGTGCTTCTTCAGAACAAGGTGATGTTTCGGCTGAATTCCGCTTAGACATGAACGAAATTGAACTAGCCTTAGAACTGATTGAGTTGAACAACACAAATGATAAATTACTCAAAAGATTAGGAAACCAACTTTACCAAGCGCTTTTTCCCAACCAAATTAACGCTCGCTTCCATGCCACAATGGCAGGGGCACAAGCAAATGAAGAAAGCGTTCGTTTGCGCTTAATATTTCAATCTCCGCAATTAGCCGCACTCCCCTGGGAATTCCTCTATGACGCAGAAACCAATACCTTTTTAGGAAACAACATCCAAACAGTGCTTTCTCGCTATATTGATGTTCCCCTGCAAAAACGCGATATCATAACCGCTAAATTACCCCTAAAAGTGCTACTCGTCATTTCATCTCCTACTGACTTAGCTACATTAGACGCAACTAGCGAAGCAACGCTGATTAACTCAGCGCTGGAAACACACATCAAAGCAGGTCAAATAGAATTAGATATTATCAAAGAAGCTACCACCCGCAAGATTAATCAAAAGCTACGCGAAAAACCCTACAATATTTTCCACTTCATCGGGCATGGTGTTTTTAAAGACAACAAAGGCTACATTGCGCTGGAAGATAACAATAAGCAAGCTAAATTGATGGATGAAGAAAGTTTCGCCAACTTCTTCTTAGGCTACCGCAGCTTGGGGTTAGCTGTACTCAATTCCTGTAAAGGCGCAGAGGTGTCAGAGCAGCAAATCTTTACCGGAATCGCACCCAATCTCGTACAACGGGGAATCCCTGCGGTAGTAGCGATGCAATATTCTATCCGTGACACCACCGCCAAGATTTTTGCCGATGAATTTTACCGCACCCTGGCTCTCGGCTATCCTGTAGACGCTGCTATCCAAACAACCCGCAACGCCATTTCTCAAGAAGTCGGATTAAATCAACGCGACTTTGCTACACCAGTACTTTATATGCGTGCCAAAGATGGCATCATCTTGGATTTTCACGGATAATATCTCGTCGATAACGCACGCTACATACAATACCATTTTGAAACAAGAACGCGACAGATGGGTAGGGGCACGGCATCCACAATTTTTTGGCATATCCAATATCTTACTGGTGCCGTGCCCCTACAAAGAATTTATCTGTCGCTAACATGAAAATGATGCAATTTAAATGACGATTAGCTTACTGTTTTCAGCCGATGCATTAACAATGTAGGGCAATGCATTAACAATGTCAGCCCATACATTAACAATGTAGAGCGATGCATTAACAATGTCAGCCCATACATTGCCAATGTAGAGCGATACATTAACAATGTAGGTCGATACATTGCCAATGCAGGGCGATACATTAACAATGTCAGCCCATGCATTCAATATTGCCTTGTTTATGGGTAATAATTTTGCTGCTCTCTCCTAATTTTGAAGTGTGAAGATACAGCCAAAAACTTTTCAAATAAACTCTAACCCACTGCGATCGCTCTACCCAACAAAACCGCGATAATGTTGGGTTTCGTTCCTCAACCCAACCCACGCCTACGCCTGAATTTGGGGAAAAGGTTTTGTATTTTCCCCTTCCCCTTTAACCTTTCCCCTTTTTCCACCTCTTGCAAACAGCACTGTTATTAGAGGTTTATTACTCATCCCCGTTAATGAGAGCGATCGCATCTTCTGCTTCTTTACCTACAGACCACCACAAAGGCACAATAGCATCATCGGTCTGTGCTAATACTTGCAGTTTAGGTAATGCATCCTTTGCACGGATAGCGCCTACAGCAAAACAAGCCCAAAACCTCACCTCAGCTTCAGCATCGTCTAAGCATTGAATCATTACAGTCACAGTACGTTGATATAAATTCTGTGGTAATTCCTCAGAAAGCTTATTCCCCAGTCCTTCTAATGCTTGCGCTCTTACAGAGGGATTTTCGCTATTGTTAGCAGCTACTTGAGTCAGTATATCAATCACTTGTGAATTTACTTGGCATTTTGTTAGGAAAGAAAGCGCGTATGCTGCACTTTCTTTCTGATTTGCGTGGGGACTGCTACTTAGAATCGATAATAAAGAAGTCAGATGTCTTTCAGTAGCAATCAGACTCAGCGCAGTTGCAGCATACATCCATAATTCACTGCGTTGACTGGACAGAATACTAACCATTGCATCAGCATCATCATCATTACCGACTTTTCCAATTAACCAGCAAGCTGTTTGTGCTGTCTCTTCGTCAAGCGCTAATAACCAGCTAAGAGTACGCTGATGAAATCCTAGTGTTTCCAGTCTCTCAATCTCAAGCGCTGTTTCTGGAAATTGATTCTTTACAAACTCAAGTATCATAAAATATCGAAAATCACAAATAACAATACCAGCTTGAGCGTTTCCGACTGTTTCCCTATTATTCCCTTAATTATCAATGCTGTCATTGCGGTTACCTTACCAGCCAATGCATCCACAGATGTAAAGCAAAATTTTACACTCAATGAACAATCAACGGCTGAAATCACTCAAGTATCTGAGTTATCCGATGTGCAACCAACGGATTGGGCTTTTGTGGCGCTGCAATCTTTAATGCAACGGTATGGCTGCATTACAGGATATTCTCATCATATTTACGCAGGCGATCGCATTTTAACTCGCCATGAATTTGCAGCGGGGTTAAATGCTTGTCTCAACACCATTAAGCAACCGATGGCGCAAGCCGATATCTCAACTATGCAACGTTTGCAAACAGAATTTGCGGCGGAGTTAGCTAGCCTAAAAAATTCTGTTGCAGGTTTGGAAAAGAAAACTGCGGATTTGCAATCTCAACAATTTTCCACCACGACTAAATTAAGCGTTTCACTTGTCGCTGTTGTTAGTGGTTTAACTGGTGATACAGCCGATGGTAATCCAGATACTCAAATTGACTCCAATATTGCAGCAAATTACCGCACAAGACTGAATTTAATTACTAGCTTTACAGGTAAAGATAGATTATTAGTTCGTCTCCAAGCTTCTGATCGAGTCCCCAATTTTAACGGTGCTGCTAATACTAATATGACGCGCCTTTCTTTTGAAGTCGGCAATACTAACAATAATCTCGATGTCAATTTGTTAGAATACCGTTTCCCTGTAGGCGAAAATCTCAACTTTTATCTTTTTGCTAACGCTACATCCCATCACTACTACGCCACAGTCTTAAATCCATATTTTGCCAGCTTTGGTGGTGCTAAAGGTTCTCCTTCTCGCTTTTTAGAACGCAATCCCATTTATCGCATTGGATTTATCAGTCCGGCTGGTGTCGCAGCAGTTTATAAATTAAATTCAGCTATTCGTCTTGATATGGGATATTTAGCTGAAAATACAAATGATATTAATCAAGGGCTATTTGGCGGAACCTATAGCGCTCTAGCACAAATTTCTGTTGCACCTACAAAAAACTTAGAATTAGCTTTAACTTATCTCCGCAATTATTCCCCTGATGGCAATTTACTCCATCGTACAGGTAGCACTTCTGCTAATATTCCCTTTGGTGCAAATGTACCGTTAATATCCAATGCTTATGGTGTAGAAGCTTTATGGAGAGTTACACCAAAGTTTGCTGTCAGTAGTTGGTTTGGATATATTAACGCTGAACGAGTTGATGGTATAGCAGGTAATGCTGATATTATTAACTATGCGGTAAATTTTGCTTTTCCTGATTTATTTAAAGCTAACGCTGTAGGTGGTTTAGGGTTTGGGATGCCACCAAAAGTAATAAACAATACGATTGCTAGCCGTGAAGATTTAGGCACTGGTTTACATCTAGAAGCTTTCTATCAATACCCTTTGACTGAGAATATTACCCTAATTCCTGGGGTTATGTATCTCACAAATCCTAATCATAATCATGACAACAAAGATATTTTTGTTGGTACAATTAGAACAGTATTTAATTTTTAAGCTTCTTGACTAATTCAGGAAATTTTTCGACTGAGATTATTTTAAATAAAGTAATATTAAATTATATTTCTTTATTATCGAAAATTAGTGCCCACCAAATACCCTTTTTAGCCTCTATAGCGTTGTAATCGCGGCAATTAATTGCTGCTGTTGTTAAAACAGACGAAGGATTTACCGCACATTTAAGATATTTGTTGCGCGAAAAGAATCGACAATTATTGCAGGGATATTCATCTGATGATATATTTAATTCTTTAAATTCACACTCAATCTTGAGCTTATGATATAAAACTATTACCGCCATTGCTAAAAATGCAAGAGGGCCTACAATTAAACTTGCTTCAATATTGGTAGAGTTATCAATATTTTCTATAGGGAAAGTCTCTACATTAGTTTGTTCTAAAATTAGCCTGGTTCTAGCTGAATTAATTTCAAGGTAATTTGGTGGATGAGGGTTTATCTGTTGTAAAAATTCATTAGCTGACATAGGATTTACCTCTCGCTTGATTTATGGTGAAATTTTAGCGATCGCTACCAAGGCTTTGATGTCAAAATGCAAGTATTGAGGAGAGTATTTTGCTTTTAAAGTACTGATTAAAGCTTCCAGAAGCTACAGCGTTATTGGTTACAAAAAATCAAACTACTACAAAATTTATAGGTCTGAAAAATTTTTCAAACCCTCAATACTTTTTTATTAACTTCTATCTGAAGTCAATCTGCTGGTTGTAGCCCGTACATTGCTTTGATAGCGATTACTTTTGAGCATGACAAGCAAATGTGACTGGAAAGTGACGAAGTATTCAAAATCATGGCAATTTATTTGCCACAATTAGCCTGACCCAGGCATTTTGAATTGTGGAGATAAAAAATGCAGATAGTTAAACGCAATGTTGAGTTGAGAGTTGATGACAGTTTAATGCGCGTTTATGTCGCATCTCCCAAACCCAGCGGAACCTATCCAGGGATTGTATTTTATAGTGATATTTATCAGTTAGGTGGTGCGATGATTCGTTTGGTTAACTACCTGGCTGGTTTTGGCTATGTAGTTGCAGCACCAGAAATTTTTCACCGCACAGAAGCAATCGGTCACGTGATTGAGCCGGATGATTTGGGGAGAATGCGGGGTAATGACAATGCACGCCGCACTGCGATCGCAGCTTATGATGCAGATACTCGTGCTGTGATTGATTTTCTTAAAGCTGACAGTGCTGTTGCTCCGGGAAAAATCGGCACCCTCGGCTTTTGTATTGGCGGTCACTTAGCCTTTCGCGCCGCCTTTGAAAGTGAAATCAAAGCAACAGCTTGTTGTTACCCTACAGGCATTCCCAGTGGTAAGTTAGGTCAGGGAGTCGCTGATACAATTACACGTGTGGGAGAAATCACAGGTGAAATGCTCATGGTATTTGGCACACTTGACCCTCACATCCCAGAAAGCGATCGCCACACTTTAATCACAGCAATTGAAACTGCTGGTATCCCGCATCAAGTTCTTTTATATGAAGCAGAGCATACTTTCATGCGTGACGACGGTTATCGCTATGATTCTGCCGCCGCTACCTCTGCTTGGTTAGCAATCACAGCTTTCTTTGAACGCATATTTGCAACTGTAAATTAAGCCCTCATTCCCCTTTCCCCCTTCTCCCTTCCCCTTTCCCCCTTCCCC
>NZ_JACJQJ010000160.1 GCF_014696615.1 Nostoc linckia FACHB-104
ATCTTATTATTCAAATCTCACAATCACCTTTTGTACATTTCCCAAAAACGGTATCATACACTACCATTTTTTAGCGATCGCAGAACTTTTAGGTCTACTGAAGGTTTTAACTGGGAGATGGAAATTTATACAGCGATAGATTTTTTTATAATCCTTTGCCAAAGTGCTGGGAGATAAACCAGAACGTTTATATTCGGTGTAACTGTCCCACAAATCTACTAAGGATGGAACAAATTCCTCAACTGGTGTAATTGGTGGTGTAGGGATAATTTGCAACGATTGTGGCTTATATTTCCCCAAAGTGGGGTCAAAATTATCGCAGAGAATATCCAGTTCAATCTGCCTAGCTTTCATTTCGGCTAGTTTGCGGTTAGCTTTGGTATCAGTAAAACCAGTTGATAGGTAATGACGTTTACCCCCAAAACTAAACACAAGTTGCAGGCGATCGTTTGAGACTTTAATTTGGACAGTACCCTTTGAGGCTTTACGTTCAGAGCCTTTAGAACCCACAGGTGACTCCTGACATGATTAGGTAAGGCACAGAAAAGCTGCTAGCGGGTTTCTCTGCTGCCTTCACGACTTGAATCAGTGCGCTCTGATTTACCCCAACTTTACCCCAATAATTTATCCAACCTCGTCTAAAAATGTCCAACGTGGCATTTAATTACACCATCTTTACACCACAGTAAATGGCTGAAATAGAGTTTTTGGAGAAACAATAAACCCCTGGGAGCCTTAACTACCAGGGGTTTTGAGGAGTATGCCAGGAACCAGACTTGAACTGGTGACACGAGGATTTTCAGTCCTCTGCTCTACCGACTGAGCTATCCCGGCAGGCGCGTTTGTTAGCCACGATTAATAAATGTAGCAAACTTATAACGATTGTGCAAGGGCATAAGTAAAAAAAGTTTTATGCTGCTTTCATCGTCAACTTGATCCAGAGGAAAACAGCTACAAATACGAGAAACTGAACTAGAACGATACTGGGGCCAGAGGCTAAGTTAAATAGTCCTGAAACTATCATGCCTGCAACGCTGCTACTAGAACCGATAATCACTGATAAGATGAGGAAGCGGCTAAAATGGTGACTCATTAATTTAGCAGTGGCAGCAGGAATTACCAAAAAGGCGTTCACTAGCAACACGCCAACAGCTTTGATGGCTACAGCCACAGCTAATGACAGCAATATCACAAATCCATAGCGATACAATTGGACGGGAACACCTTGTACCTGGGCTACATCTGCGTTGAGAGTCAATAAGATTTGCTGTTGCAGAGTTGATATTAAGAAAATACTGCTACCTAGGAGCAAAAGCAGGGTTAACATTAAATCTGTGGCATCAATTGCCAGAATATCTCCAAACAGCACGCCCATCAAATTACCGCGATAGCCTTGGATGAGGCTGGTGAGAATCACGCCGATCGCTAATGCTCCTGAGAGAACTATACTGAGTACGCTATCGCTGGCTAAATCGGTTTTGTCGATTAAGTACAGGACAATCACACCGAAAACTAAGGTAAATGGCAGCAACATCCATGTAGGATTTAACTGTAGCAATACGCCTAATGCCACACCGACTAATGCTGCATGACCAACCGCATGGCTAAAAAAGGAAAGCTGGCGCAAGGTAACAAAACAGCCTAATAAACCACCAAGTATTCCCATCATCACAGCACCTGCGATCGCACGCTGCATAAAGGGAAATTGTAACAATTCCACCAAATCTTGAGTATTGCTAACAGCTAGCCAAGTTATCTGGCAATCTGTGAATAAATTCATTTGTAAGCTTTTGAACTAATTAGCCTTTTATTTATCACAGATTGCTCGTTAATTTTATTATTTTTGAATTTTGAATTAATTTAGTGATGATGTTGATAACGACTGAACCCAGGCCCATAGGTTGCTAACAGGTTTTGCGGTGAAAGCGCAATTTCTGGTTTACCAGTACAAACTACAGTTTGGTTTAAGCAAAGAATGCGATCGCAATGACGGCTGACCATATCAATATCATGAGAAACCTGTAATATTGTCCAACCTTCCTGTTGCTTTAATTCATTGAGCAAAATATAAAAATCTGCTGCACCTTGTACATCAACTCCGGCGAAGGCTTCATCTAGTACCAACAGTTTGCGAGGTGTGACTAAACAATAGGCTAATAATACTCGCTTGAGTTGACCACCACTCAAAGTTCCAATAGCTTGATTTCTTAAATGATAAGCATCAGTTCGCTGTAAAGCTTGTGCGATCGCTGCTGATTTTTCTGGTTCTTTTCTCCATATTTTTTTTAAGAATGAGCCTTTATTTTGTTTTTGTTTAAAAGTTCTCATCCACCCCAACCCTACCAATTCGCTAACAGAAATGGGAAAGCTGCGGTCAAAAATAAAATTTTGCGGCATATAGCCTAATAACTGGCGTAAATTACGTAAATTTTTGATTGGTTGACCAAATATTTCTACAGATCCATTACTGTGAGGAATTAAATCTAAAATAGCTTTTACTAAAGTACTTTTACCTGCACCATTTGGCCCCACTATAGCTGTATCTGTGCCAGGAAATAATTCAAAAGAAACGTCTCTTAAGGCTAAGTAACTACCTTGATATACAGTTAATCCTTCTACTTTTAAAACTGGGGATGCTATTGCTTGTTGGTCATTTAGCATAGATGATTGGGGACTGGGGATTGGGGACTTGGCAAGGCAGAGGGGCAGGGGGCAGAGGGGCAGGGGGAAATTGTTAATTCCAATTAATTACCAATTACCTATTACCCAATAACAAATGACAAAGGACAAATGACAAACCACTATTTACAAGCTGTCGCCAAGTTTTGCAAATTAGCTTTCATAGCTTGGAAATAATGCTGCGGATCTGTCTCGCCATTTTCTAAAGAATCTAGGGTTTGCAAATTTAACTTCAAGTCTTGAGATAGACTTTTTAGTAATTTGTTATCGATTCCAGGCTCGCTGAATAAGGCTTTAACTTTATATTTTTTTACTGCATTAACTGCATTTTGTACATCACTTGGTGAAAGTTGGTCTTCGGGAATTTCTACTACTGCAACTTGCTTAAGGTTATAGCGTTGGGCTAAATATGGAAAGGCATCATGAAAGGTGATAAAGGTGCAGTTAGGATTTTTCTGCAAAGTTTGTTGAAATTCGCTATTTAAGCTGTCTAATTTTTGGATATAAGCTGTGGCGTTCGCTTCATAGGTAGCTTTATTTTTGGGATCGGCTGCAATCAATCCATCCCGAATATTTGTTACTTGCTGTTTTGCCAAAACTGGATCTAGCCAAACGTGAGGATTACCCTCAGTATGTTCGTGATCGTGGTCTTTTTCCTCTTTCGCAGTGCTGACGATAGGAGAAATCTCTGCTAAAGGTTTAATCCCTTTACTAGCATCAATTTCAGTTAATTTGGGATTTTGGGCATTTTTGACAGTTTCTTCCAAAAATTCTTCTAAGCCTAAACCATTTTTAACTAGTACATTAGCTGTAGCGATCGCTCTCACATTTTCTGGTTTGGCTTGATACTCATGTACCTCTGTACCTGGTGGTACTAAAATTTCTACCTCGGCTGCATCCCCAGCAACAGCTTTTGTAAACCAATATATTGGTAAAAATGTTGTTACTACTTTAGTTTTTTTAGCAGGCGGCGATATGTTAGATGCTGCTTGCTGATTTGCAGGTGATTGGTTACAACCAGTTGCAATGGATAGCATGAGCAGAGCAATTAAAGGCAGAATATTACTTCGTTTTCTGCCTGCTTTAGGTTCTATATTAGTCCGAACCACAGTGTTTTCCCCTCCGGAAAGTAGCTGATGCTGCTTTCGTGAAAATTTCTATTGACAAAGTTCAGTAATGAGTCAAGAAAAAGTACTTTTCAGTACTCATGTACTTAATACAAGCTGCCCTTGGTAGACAGTTTTTAACTCAGCACGGACTAAACGCCCTGCTACTGCTAACAAGGCTTTAAATTCACTACTCTTCTAATGAGATTGAATCTAAACTCATATTATAATAATTCTCATTCTCAAGCAATTAAGGTGTCAGCAATTACTTGCAACTTTTTATTGATGCATATAGTCAAGTCGGTAATTTAGTCCCTAAATAAGACATGATGATTTCCTGACGGAATCTTATACAAAAAAAATGTCGGCTCCTGATAATATATTGACAATAGTTTTTAATAAACCTGGTGTAACAGCAGGGTAGTAAAGCTATTTACTATCAATAGGGGTGAGGAAAAAAATGCGGAAAGTATGGAAGTCTCTGCTGGCTGGTTCAGCAGTTGGCGGAGCAATGCTATTTTTAGGTGCAGCAGCCGTTGCGGGTGAAATTAGTGAGCCGCTTGTTGCAACTGAGGAAGAACAAAAGATTGAGAATTACCCGCAACAACAGGTAATGTCCCAAGTTACTTCAGTCTCTCAACTGTCAGATGTGCAACCTACTGATTGGGCATTTCAAGCATTGCAATCGTTGGTAGAACGTTATGGTTGTATTGCGGGATATCCCAATGGCACATTTCGGGGTAATCGCGCACTCACAAGATATGAATTTGCTGCTGGTTTAAATGCTTGTCTCAATCGTGTGAATGAACTGATTGCGACTAGCACTGCGGAGTTAGTTACAAAAGAAGATTTAGCCACACTGCAAAGATTGCAAGAGAATTTCTCTGCAGAACTGGCGACTTTACGAGGTCGAGTAGATGCTTTAGAGGCGAAAACTGCGGAGTTAGAAGCAAATCAATTTTCCACAACTTCTAAACTGCAAGGAGAAGTTGTGGCTGTAGTTAGCGATGTGTTTTCTGGTAGCCAAGTCAACGGTGAAGAAATTACAGACCAGAATACAACTTTAGGGGCGCGGGCAAGAATCGAATTTGTTACTAGCTTCACAGGTAAAGATACACTATTCACGAGAATTCAAGTAAATAATATTCTCAGCCCTAATATTGGCACACCAGAGGGTAGCTTGTCCTTTGCTGGGGAAGACGGTAATACGAATGCATTTATTGATGCGTTATATTACCAATTTCCCATTGGCGAGAAATTACAAGTAATTGCCTTAGCTAATGCTGGGGCGGCAGATGACATTACTGATACAATTAACCTCTTTGATGGAGATGGTAGCGAGGGTGCTTTATCTACATTTGGTACTCGTAACCCGATTTATTATCAGATGGATGGTGCTGGCTTAGGTATCAACTATGATTTTAGTGAGCAATTAGCATTGAGTTTGGGGTATTTGAGCAGTGCAGCTAATGACCCAACTCCTGGAAATGGTTTATTTAATGGTGCATATGGTGCTTTAGCCCAACTAACATTTAAACCGAGCGATCGCTTAAAGGTTGGCTTCACCTACATCAATGCTTACAATCAAGAACTGGGAACAGGAAGCAACCGCGCCAACGTTGCTTCCTTCCTTGGTGATGTTGTCCAAAATTTAGGAGGAGCTGAACCTGTAGCGACAATTAGCAATTCTTACGGGTTACAAGCCTCTTTTGCTCTTAGTGAAAAATTTGTGCTTGGTGGTTGGGTAGGATATACCAACACGCGGAACTTATCGACAGGTGGAGACTTAATCAACCGAGGTAGTGTTGATATCTGGAACTGGGCTGTAACTTTAGGATTACCAGACCTAGGCCAAAAAGGGAACTTAGCTGGTTTCATCTTTGGTATGGAACCAAAAGTTACCAGTTCCACCATTGATGGATTGCCGGAAGACCCAAATACTTCTTATCATATTGAAGCTTTCTACCAACACAAGGTAAGCGACAATATCACCATTACCCCAGGGGTAATTTGGCTGACAGCACCAGATCACAACGAGCAAAACGATAATGTTGTGATTGGTACTTTAAGAACTACATTCAGTTTCTAGCTGCTAAGAGACTTCCAACTATTATTGAGCAGAGGAAGCATGGATCTCTGAGCAAGGGGGAGATGCTGGCTTTGTAAAATGTTCCGCTACGTTCCATACAGAGAGAAAGAGCTTGCTCCCCCTGCTCCCTGCTCCCTTCCCCTCTAGCTTGAAAAATAGCTTAGGGCGGAGGTAGGCAGCAAGATATGTTGCTGTGGTTGGAAAAATTCGCTCTTCAGCAAGTAATTAACCTAACTGAGTAGTT
>NZ_JACJQJ010000161.1 GCF_014696615.1 Nostoc linckia FACHB-104
ATTCAATCATTTAATTGCGGCAATGAATCAATTTAAACCCTGTTATGCTTCTGGATGATTTAGCTTTTTTACTATTTGCTTACTCCGGAGAGTGACAGAAGCTGTTTACGGACGCTATCGCTTCCGTTATGGATGGAAGAAACAAAATTAAGATGCACCGAAAAAAATTACACTTTTATTGTGTCCTGACAATTAAGACCGATCCCCCAATGGTGCTTTATCACCCGTACAGAAGCTTGGTTCTGGGTTGAGACGGTTATGACATTGGCGAAATGGTTGCTACCATTATCCCGTTTAGGAGACTGTATTCATCCGTCAACCCAGGTCAGGGCACACCTCCAATTGCTAGTATGACTCCGCATTCGTGAGGAAGCCTTTGATGATGAAAACACCAAAGTCCAAATCCCATTCAACAGAATGGTCAACAGATGCAAATACTAGGGATAGAAACTTATGCTGGACGTATTAAAGAACACAACGATAAGACCCCACGCCAGAGCGATTTTAGCTTTTCTCTTTATGGACAAAGATGGATATACGGGATGCAATTATGGGCAGATTGGGCTTTCAGATTGATGGCACTCAAACCTCATAAACGGCTCTATTTTTAGCGTGGATTTCATGCTCTATCCCTTATGAAACAAGCTGTATAGCTATGTTGTCACCCGTTAAAGGGAATAAAGAATGAATTTCGACTAGTAATTCAATGACTATTTTCTCTATTTCGTCGCCTGGTTGTCGGGTATATGGTTGAACAGACATGGAGGTTTTGATTGTTCTGGTTCAACAATTATTGCTGTCATTTCACTACTATTAATAATAGTTTGATTTGTTAATTTAGTACTTGCTTCATCAAGCAAATCATAATCACGATCTACATACAATCTTGTAGTTAAGTTTGAGCCATCTTTTGTTTGCTGTTCAGGTTTCTCAGGTGTTGATTTCTGAGTTAGAGTTGAGTTAGTTGGTTCAGTTTTCTCAGGTGTTGATTTCTGAGTTGGAGTTGAGTTAGTTGGTTCAGGTTTCTCAGGTGTTGATTTCTGAGTTAGAGTTGAGTTAGTTGGTTCAGTTTTCTCAGGTGTTGATTTCTGAGTTAGAGTTGAGTTAGTTGGTTCAGTTTTCTCAGGTGTTGATTTCTGAGTTAGAGTTGAGTTAGTTGGTTCAGGTTTCTCAGGTGTTGATTTCTGAGTTAGAGTTGAATTAGTTGGTTCAGTTTTCTCAGGTATTGATTTCTGAGTTAGAGTTGATTTATGGATATTTTCAGTATTCTTAGATGCTAAATTTATCCAAATTTGTGGAGCTTTATCCTTCGATTTTTGATTTAAATATTTCTTCTGCAATTCTTTGAGATATGTGGTTCCCTCTTGATTGTTTTTAATTGTCTTAGTCTCAATAGTAATTGTTGATTTGCAAATCGCCCTTGGTGGAGAACGTAGAATCCAGACTATTATGTTCCATATCATTAATATTACAATTGCACAGACCAGGATTAACAAAAGTTTGTTATGATTAGCCCTGTTTTTAGTTGATTGTTTTCCTGCAGTCATTCTGTGCTGATTAGCATCTGCTAATTGATCTTTCGGCGGAATTATAAATGGCTCTAATTTATGAAGATGAATAGTAGGGCTAGATTCATCCTCTGTTAAATAGATTGCATGAGATTCACTGAGAATATTATTATACCAAAAATCCCTATATTTATCTATCAGTTCTCTGTGAGCTTGATTGAAGTGAGTCTTTCTAATTTTGATTTTTTTCAAAATTTCATCTCGAGTACCACGAAAAATAAGTCCTTCGATGAAATCAATTTCTCTACTATGTGAATCTTTTAATATTTCATTTCCATTTTTTCCAATGTCATTGCTTCTAGCTTTCGTAGAACGAAAAACCACAGTAAAGTTGCCAACCTCAGAGCCTTGAATTGAGCGAATACTTATTCTTTCGCTTTCAATAAAATCATCAGCAGATATTTTGGAAAGAAGACTGCGAATTTTGGCTTGAGAAATGAAATCAGGTGCAACTACGATTTTGTAATCAATTTGCTGATTTCGACTAATTAGAAATGTCCAAGCTTCAATTGTCATAACACTACTACTCCTAAATTTAAAATAGTAAAATAGGGAGATTTATTTAGTCAGGTCAGAATCACGAAATTTAGAATTAAATTGTTTCTGGATTTCCTGACAGTTACTCAAAATTTGTTCTAATGCATCTTCGCTAGATAAAGTATTAATTGATATTTGCTTCCTATTCTTGTTGTTATTTTTTAACAGACGAATTACAAAATAGACAATCGCCAAGAATAGTCCTATTTCTACATTATTGAACGTGATAAAAATACAAAATCCGATGAAAATCCAATCCCATACTGTAAGTTTGAAAGGCTTTAATTTCCAGCAGCCAGTCTGATTCTGTAGCTTATCAGTCAAAGCAAAAGCTAAGGGAAACTCTACATTCATCGGATGTGGATTGACTGAAAGCTTCTTCATTTGTCCATCAGGTTGTAGGGCTGCAAAACCCTTACCTAGAGAACTGACAGGAATTAAACGTACTGGACAACCTACTTTTCTTCTATTTTTAACTACGTCGTCAAACTCACGAACAGTATTCAACAAGCGTTTTTTTACATCTGCTAGAGAGTAGCTACCTTCAAGTAAGTCCCACTTGCTAATGATGAAATGAACAGGAGTATACTTATTGCATTCAGCGACCATTTGCATGAGGTTCGGTAGGTCTTCATATAGCCATCTTAAAACAACCTTATTAGTTAAGTTGTGATCCTGCATAAAAGAAAGTAGCTTTTGACCATCTAAGATTGCTAAAACTGCATCAGCTTCTTTAACGTAGGTTTCCAAATTATCGTAACCGCCGTAATTTTTTTCATCTGTTGATATGTCTGTGATTAGACCTCCTTTATAATCAATATAAGTAATTTTACAGGCTGGAATTTTAGATATTCCTGAGTTATTTACATAACCAGTTAACACCCATTCAGAAATATTTCTAGTGCCTGAAGGCCATTGTTCTCCCGTGGTCAAATCTGCATATATTTTATTCAAAGCCATTCTTTTAGAATTGTCTTGAACATCTAAAGAAAAACCAAATTTTCCTTGTGTTGAAAATACCTTAAAAAGACTAGCTAAGAAGATGGTTTTACCAGATCCCGATGGTCCAAGAGTAATAATATTGTAGTTATTCATTGCATCTTTACGGAATTTATTAATATAGTTAGTGCTAAACCAATTTTGAGTCTGGAAAAATATCAATTAACTCTTTCTCAAAATCGTAAAAAACGTTAATTGCGTGTATTAGAGCAGACTGCTCGTCTTTAACGGATTTGAGCGTCGTCTCTTTCTTTTTTCGATATCCTTTACTGGCTTTTTCATTAATTCCTTTTATTCCCACTTTTAAGAAAGAATTAACCATTGATGTTGCTTTAGTAAAAAATTTAACTGCTGCGATTTCAGTAGAATCATCGAACTCTAACAGTAGTTCAAGTCCACTTAATCCAACACCCAAAAAATCTAGACCACCAAGTAATACACCAATTACAATATTGCCATCTTCTATCTTCTGAATTTGTTGTTCCAGTTGTTTTTCTTGTGCTTGTTTTTCATTATGCAATTGTTGTAGTCTATCTGGCAAAACACAGGACATAGGCACTTCAACTAAAAAGGGAAATGGAATCTTACCAGGATTCTTTTTCATACTTCCATTTGGTTGCAGAGTAGCAAATTCCAAACCGATAGCACTAACTGGAACAATTCGGACAACAGAACCTGCTTCAGCTCGACTTTTAATTAATTGTGCAAAAGTTGGAATAGTGAGAAGTTTTTCACGTATTTGAGAGAGGGTAAACTTCTTATCCAAAAGATCCCACTTACTAATAACAAAGTGAACTGGAACTGTAAGATTCTGCATCCGCTTAACAATACTCGGCAAATCCGTTCTTAAAAAGACATCAGCCCGTTGCTTATCGCTACCATTGAGCCAAGCATAGATTTTTTGACCGTCCAGCAATCCTAATACCACATCAGCTTTCTGCACGACTTCTTCAAAATCTGATTCTTGTTCTATATCAGTTAAACGACCACCAGCATAGTCAAAGTAAGTGAATTGGCAGGCATTGTAGTTATCAAAATTTTCTGTCTGAACTTGACAAGTAAAAGTCCATTCTGAGATGTTTTTAGTTCCGGCAGGCCATGTATCTCCAGTAAGTATCTGACTATAAGTTGCGTTAAGCAATTTTCGTTTCTGTGGATCTTCAACATCGAGCTTAAAACTAGAGTTTGTCTGAGTTGATAATGCCTTAAACATACTGGCTAAAAACACAGTCTTACCTGCACCAGATGCTCCTAGTGTTAAAATTTTATAATTTTTCATGTTGGTGTTCTCTTGTGAAAATTGATGTTTATTACTTAAAAAGTCATTCCCCAACGAAACTGTTGAACGGAAAATTCAACTTCTTTGCCAACCTTATTCTTAATAGCTGTAAGTGAAATTAACTTATGCGCTTCTCGTTCTAGAAATAGGAACAAAAGAGCGATAGTACTCCGACTTGAATTTTGAACGCATCCTGAGACTCAAAAGTTGTCTGTTTTACAAGGGGCAGGTATAGCGTAGATACCATAGTCACTTGTCAATTACATTAGACCTCCTGCATGAATAGTAAGAAGGTGTGCCAGTTGGCGATCGCAGATAGCAAAAAGAGGATACTGGTAGCCATAGTCGTGGAGTAGAAACAATGGCATACAGCGAGCTACAAGGCCTAAAAAAAACTATAACGGCAAAATAAACTAGAGTAAGTGTGTAATGGTTGAAATAGGCGTAAATAAGTAAACCAAAATTTTCAACAATAACGAATTTACTAGGTTTGAGTTTTTGCTCTAGGGCGTGTCATCAAATAGGTGTCAATCTAATTTAGAATTGATAGCCGAGCGCGAGTTGAGTAATAAGGAGGAGTGCTAAAATGACGCGCCGCTATGCCTTGCGGGACGACCAGTGGGAACGCATCAAAGATTTACTACCAGGGCGAAAAGAGACTGTCGGAGTGACGGCTAAAAATAATCGATTGTTTGTCGAAGCCATACTGTATCGCTACCGAGCAGGTATTCCGTGGCGAGACTTACCCCCTGGCTGTCTAATCGGTGTTGTTTGCAGGTAAGCTAAAAAAACATCTAGCAGCAGCCAGTCCTCAGTGATCGAAAAAAATCCTCGCCACCGCCCAAAAAGACATTTTCCGGATGCCAAACGAATAATTGTGAAATGTGAGCTAAATTCCTGTATACATTGCGACACCGCATTAGTTAGTCTTCCATCTTGGCATATGCGGAAAACTATTCAAACGCTAAACGGAGCAGTATTTGTGGCAGGCAAGGGGAAAGAATGTACCAACGCTGAATGTGAATATTTTGGTAAACACTACTTAGCCTATGGTGTACTAAAATATAGTTTGCCTCAAAGCACTTACGGGCTAGATGTGCTGGCATTTATCGGTTGGCACCATGAGCATAAGCATCAACAGTTGGTAGAAATTCAACGAGAATTAAAGGGGCGCGGTGTTGAAATTAACGAGAGTAATGTGGGCAAGTTATACCGTCAATTTCTGGCACTGTTGGGTGGAACAATTGCACATACTCAAGAGAAGTTAGCTGCCACAGCAATTGAACACGGTGGTTTGATTTGGGCAATTGATGCGTTACAGCCCGAAGGACACGGGACGCTGTTATACGTGTTATATGAAGTATTAAGTGGTACAGCAGTCAGTGCGATTCAATTGCCACAAGCACCAGGACAACAGCTAATTGAGTGGCTGCAACCATATCAAGTAAACCAAAAAGTTTTTCCCAAAGAGTGATGCCTACAGCGGGCTACGCCTACGCTAATCACATTTACGTAATCTAAAGTGCTATAAGCTACTTATTAT
>NZ_JACJQJ010000162.1 GCF_014696615.1 Nostoc linckia FACHB-104
AGCATTAAGGATAATCTTCTGAGACATCCTTCCATTGTTCAATAGCTTTAAAAGCTGTGGAGCTTGTTCCGCATAGCTTATAGCTTTTCTTAGTGCCATTCGTTTCTCCCCCATCTGTCTGCATATCTGCATTACTTCCCACTTTAACTGACACGCTACCAGAAGAGGTAAATTTAATGGCATTACTGATTAAATTAATCAGTACTTGCCGCAATTTAATCTCATCTGTGCAGATATATTGGGGAACGTTAAAGGCACAATCAAATTGTAACTGCAAGTTTTTATCTTTGGCTTTCAATGCAAACATATCTTCGATATCGGCTAGTAAGTAATATAAATCGAAGTTAGTTGTGGATAAAACCATGCGTCCGGCTTCCACTTTCGACAAGTCAAGCACTTGGTTAATTAGCGCCAACAAATGTTCTCCACTGCGATGAATAATTTCCAGATTCTCTTTTTGTCCAGTGGAGAGATTTGCATCCTGGTTCATCAGTTGGGAAAAGCCAAGAATCGCATTTAGCGGAGTTCGCAATTCATGACTCATGTTAGCCAGGAATGTACTTTTAGCGCTGTTAGCAGTTTCGGCTGCGTCTTTAGCTTGTTCGAGTTCTGCTTCTATTTTTTTGCGTTCGCTAATTTCCTGTTCTAAGCGTACATTTTCAATTAGAGCTTTCTCAGCTTGTTTGCGATCGCTAATATCTTGAAAGGCGGCGATCGCATATTCTACATTACCAGTTTCATCAAAAATTGGCGTGCTGGTGACTTCTAAGGGGACAATTCGCTCACTATAGTGTAGTTCCAAATCATCTGCCCTTGTTTTTTCACCACCCAGCGATCGCACGACGGGAAGCTGTTCTACTGGATACATTTGTCCGGTTTCCGCCCGATATATGCGATAGGCTTGGGAGAGTTGTTCAACTTCCGCTTTTGGTAACTCTTGAATCTTTAGTAACTGCTGTGAAACTTGATTGGCGTAAACCAGCTTGCCTTTGGCATCGTGAACGGATATACCTAGAGGAATGGCGTTGAGGAATTTATTCAATCGGTTTTGAGTTGATTGGACTTGAGCATAAAGTCTAGCATTATTGAGTGCGATCGCTGCTTGTGTCGAAAGCATTTGTATTACTTTCAGGCGATCGGGTGTAAAAACATCATCTGCAAGATTATTCTCTAAGTAGACAATCCCAATCAATTGCCCTTGATTCAGCAGTGGCGCACAAAGGATTGATTTTGGTTGGTATTTTTTAATATATTTATCCTGAGTAAATCTACCCTCACGGGCAACATTACTTTCAATTAATCCTTCTTGAGTTCTGGTAACATAGTAAATAATTGATGCAGGCAGACAAGTTTCGATAGGAGTTGATTGCAATACGAGAATTTGCTCAGAGTTCGCCTCACCAGATGCTTCAACTCGTAATTCTCCCAGAGATTCTAAAATGAGATAGCCAGTTTGTGCGCCAGCGCTAGATAGCAGAATTCGCATTAAAGTTGCGAGGAGTTTATCTAGTTCAATTTCACTAGCAATTGCGACAGCAGCTTTCATCAGTGCAGCTAAATCCAAAACTTCACCGGCGGTACTACCAGAATTACTAGGTATGCTGTGGCGTGAATCTAGGGAGGTATTAGTTTTGGTAAAGCGCTGCAAAAGTTGCGGATATTGCTGTTCTAAATCCTTAACTTTTGCGATCGCACCCCAACGCAGATAACAGTGATAAGCATTAATCAGATAACCTTGGGCAACTTGCGCTTTTCCCCAATTGAGGTAAAATTTAGCAGTTAGTTCATTAGCCAAAGCTTCTTCATTTAGATAGTCATTTTCTTTGGCTAAGGCAATGGCGCGATCGTAGCAATCAATCGCTTGAGTATGTTCGCCCAAAACTCGATGCAATTCTGCCTGCACTAGATAGAATTTTTGCAAATGAGTCATCGGTGCAAAATGCGCCCATTTTTTAAGATTTTTCAGCTTTGCTTTCACCTGCTTTTGGATGCGTTTTTGTTTGGATTTAGAAGCATCAGCATAGATAGCTAGGTAAATTAGAGATATGTAGAAATCCGCCAAGGGAATACTACCAACAGCACTGTCTTGAGATTCTTCCACTAAACGGGTATATTTCAGAGCTTGCTGATAATCTTGAAATAGATACCCCAGAAATATTTTATAAAAATAGAGATAGTGGCAAATATTTTGGGCATTAGCTTCCAGATGAATCGGTAGCATTTTATCTTCGTTATAGCTTTCACCGATTAAACGACAATTATCTTCAGCTTGCCCCATTAAATTTAATATCAGCTGCCGATTGATTTGGATATAATAATAACCTGTTTCTTGTCCCAGTTGTTTGAGGGCATTAGCATACATTGCCATTTCTGGTTCCAATTTTGCTAATTCCTGTCCCAGAATATATGCATGATGGGTGTATGAAGTTGCCGCATAAGCAGCGTATTCTACATCCCCAGTTTCCAATCCAATTACATAAGCATCCCGCAAAGGTGTTAAGGTTTCTTTAATATGCTCTTTCCAATGTTTAATAAAGAAATTAACGACAAAAAATATTCTGGGTTTAAGTTCTTTGGCATTGAATTTATCCAGCAATTTCAGAGCAAGTTGACCGAATTGATAGCCTGATTCTATATCTCCGACAACTTCCCCAGAGAGAATTAATCCGTAAGTTGCATAAGCATAGCAAGAAGTAGCTGTATTACCATATTTTAGGGATAAATTGACCTGTTCAAACACAATTAAAGCAAAGAGTTCTGGTATTGCGAAATAAGCAGGCGCTACCACATCCGACAAAATCCGCATTGCTGCCAATTTGTAAGGATCTGTCATTTCTGGTAGTTCGATTAATGCCTCAATTCGTTTGCCTATAAAATTTAATTTTGTCTTTACCAGCTTGAGTAAAATATCTATTTTATTAGGCTTATTGGGAAAGTGAATTCCCAACATTTTTAATACTGACAGTGCGGTATCAATTGCTTGTCTAGGGTTGTTTTGGGATGTATAAGCTTGAATTTTGACTTGGTAAACTTTTACTTTATCTAGTAACGAATTAGCTTTTTGCAGCACTATGCCAACTAATTTCTCCATTTCCTCAAAGTTGCCACAGGAACTTGCTACCTCGGCAGCTTCTACATATAATACTAAAGTTAAATTATACTTACTTTGCCAACTATCAGCACTTAAGCAATTCCTGCCTATTCTGAAGTAATTACCAGCAGTTTTCCAGGCAGATGAGGCTTTCGCTTTTTTACCAGCAATGAGATTTAATTGGACGATTTTATCTCGTTCTTCTTGAACATTAACTGTTTCAATACCTAAATTTAGTTGATTGACAATATCAAAAATCTTTTGTTGTCGTAACTGTGGCGGAGTATTTTGTAATAATAGTTGTCCAACTCTCCAGTGAACAGCTTGCTTTTCCTCGACGGGTATTAAGAAATAGGCGGCTTGCTGAATGCGATCGTGAGCAAATTTATAAGTAATTTTTAATTCATGCAATTCTCGGTCTGTTTGCATAAATTTGTAGTCATCGCCGATAGGTAATATCAGTCCGGCTTGCATAGCATCCCATAATTCTTTAGCAGTTTCTTTTTGATTTTTTTCATTGATAACTGCTAGGGTTTTTAAATCAAAAGAGTTACCAATACAAGCAGCTAATTGTAAAACTTTTTGTGCTGACTCTGATAAGCGTTGAATCTTTTCTGTCATTAATTCAACAACATTATGTGTTATGCTGCTATTGATAATCTGTTCTAAATCCCAAGACCAAGAGCCAGCGTTAGTATCAAATTTCAGCAATTTATCTGCATAAAGCGACTTGATAAATTCCTTGATAAAAAAAGGATTACCCTGTGTTTTCTCCCAAACTAACTGAGCGAATTTTTGTGTATCGATACAATTAGTTTTCAGTGTATCTGCGATAAATTCATTAATTTGATTGAAATTTAGGGGTGAAAGGGAGAGATGATTAACAACTAACCCCTGCTGATTCATTTCTGCTACAGTTAGCATAGCAGGATGAGTTGCGCTAACTTCATTATCTCGATAAGCTCCAATTAAAAACAGATATTGACTATTAGCATGAGTCATAATTAACTGGAGCAATTGCAATGTAGCACTGTCTGTCCACTGCAGATCGTCTAGGAATATAACTAGGGGATGTTCTTTTTGACAAAATACTTGAATAAAGTTTTGAAAAACTAAATTAAACCGATTTTGTGCTTCTGTAAAAGGTAATTCGGGGACAGCAGGTTGTTTACCAATAATCAGTTCAACTTCGGGAATAACATCAATAATAATTTGTCCGTTAGCTCTCAATGCAGCTAAAATTTTCTCTCGCCACTGTTGTAATTGCAATTCATTTTCGGTAAGCAATTGACGCACTAATTCTTGAAACGCAGCAACTAAAGCTTGATAGGGAATATCGCGGTGAAGTTGATCAAATTTTCCGCTAATAAAGTATCCGCGTTTTTCAGTAATTAGCTTATAGAGTTCGTGAACTAAAGCTGATTTCCCGATACCAGAGTATCCAGAAATGAGCATGAGTTCAGTTTTACCAAGACTTGTGCGCTCAAAAGCAGTCAATAAACTCTCAATTTGCGATTCTCTTCCGTAAAGTTTTTCCGGAATTTGTAATTGATGGCAAATATCTTGACATCCTAAAGTAAATCTTTGGATAGCACCGTTTTGACATTGAGTCAGACAAGTTTCTAAATCCGCCTTAATTCCCCAAGTACTCTGATATCTTTCTTCGGGCATTTTTGCCATTAACTTCATGATAATCTCCGAGAGATTTATGGGAATTTCTGGGTTGATTTCATGAGGACTTAGGGGTTGTTTAGCAACATGACAATGGACTAATTCAAGCGCGTCATCAGAATTAAAAGGAAGTTGTTTGGTTAACAA
This sequence comes from Nostoc linckia FACHB-104, assembly GCF_014696615.1. Classification (GTDB taxonomy): domain Bacteria; phylum Cyanobacteriota; class Cyanobacteriia; order Cyanobacteriales; family Nostocaceae; genus Aulosira; species Aulosira linckia_A. Next base: position 4,910 of record NZ_JACJQJ010000162.1, read on the forward strand.
TTCATAGAAAGTGACACCAAGAGAATAAAAATCGGTGCGGTAATCAATTGCACGATTCATGCGTCCTGTTTGTTCTGGAGAAATATAAGCTAATGTCCCTTCTAGAACATTCGGACTTTGGAGGGTGATATTTTCTTGAGATAAAAGAGTAGATAAACCAAAATCGATAATTTTTAACTGTCTTGTTTGAGGATTCAAGACAATGTTAGATGGATTAATATCTTTATGAATGACATTTTTTTGATGAATTTTACCTAAAATATCTGTGATTTGGATAGCGAGGTTAAGAAACTCTAATACAGAAAAGGAAATGTTTGGTAACAGAATTTTTAAAGACTCTCCACCAAAATCCTCCAATAACATCAGGAGAGTATTCTCGTATTTTCTCAACTCGTAAGCTTTAATTATTCCTTCTAAGTTAAGACTACGAGTGATTTCATATTCCTGCTGATAGCGGTAAAGTTCGGCAGGTGTAGGATAATCCTCCTTGAGGAGTTTCAAAATTACGGTTTGCCGATTGGTATTAAATATGCCTCGATATACGAATGAATTAGCACTTTCGTAAATTTGGCTGACAATTGTGACATCTGGCAGTGAAATCATCTGGCGAGTAACAAAATAGCCTGAAAAGCTTATTAAATAAAGTTTATAGCAAGTTATGATTACAAAATATAGATTTATTTCTAAGTAAATCTATGTGTCTATAATGTTACCAATATTTTATCGCTCTAGGTTGTCTATTGTCTCAGTATAGGCAAAAAATTTTACTCATGGTGACAATCCGCTCTATCTCCATTGCTCCACCACATCACCATAGGAAAGCCGCTAGAATAGTGTGGGTTCGCAGATAAGATGAAATGTAAACAACGAAGTTATAGGGGTTCCAGGCGACGAGATTCGCGCATAAAGTGAAATCGCTTGTGGGGCAAGGATTT
>NZ_JACJQJ010000163.1 GCF_014696615.1 Nostoc linckia FACHB-104
AACTACTCAGTTAGGTTAATTACTTGCTGAAGAGCGAATTTTTCCAACCACAGCAACATATCTTGCTGCCTACCTCCGCCCTAAGCTATTTTTCAAGCTAGAAAGAAGTCAGTAAATCTCAGGTTTGAACTCAGTTAGCCGTGGAGTTTGATGAATATATGGGGTTCAAACAGGCTGAACCTTCTGAAACCACACACATAAGGAAGCATCAAAATGTCACAAACAAATGTCGAACAATTTATCCAACTCGCAGCCAAAGACACAGCCCTCCAAGAGCAATTGAAGTCATCCACTTCCATACAGGACTTTCAAACTAAGGTGGTAGAGCTAGGTAAACAGAAGGGTTTGAGTTTTGCTCAGGACGATGTTGCATCATACATGCAGGCTCAAGTGGCTCAAACAACTGGGCGCAGTCCTAGTGAAAAGCTGACGGAAGAGGAATTGGAAACCGTAGGAGGAGGGTCAACACCTATGTGTATTATAACCGTTGGCAATCTTACTTACAAAATCTGGACAGCAACCTAACTCTGCGATCGCAAAAATTGCAAGTACAAACTCATTGAGTTAACTCCAAGCATCTGAGGAGGCTCTGACCTCTGACCCATGAACCTCCTCAATTCCTTCTGGTCAACATGAAAGGACGCAATGAAATGACAGAATCTGCTTTCACAACGGCTTTAACAACGATCGTCACTAATGCCATATCTCTTTTTGAATGTTGCAACTATGGTGATAGCACTCAAGTTAATCAATATCTAGAGCATTGGTGTCAGGTTGTAGCTCGTGGAGACTGGGATGTTTTTCGGAAGCGACTGCAATGGGATGGAATAGAAATTGATGCAGCATGTTCAAGCTCAGTTGCTGTTGCTGAGAAGGAAACGTTACCAGGTTGGACAACAACCTTAAAAGAGATTATTGACACTGCCTCTCATTGGAAATCAGAATCTAGGCAACCTCAACTATCAATCGCAAATGAGCCACTTCCCTTTGAAGATATATTACTGCCCTTGCTCCATGTAGCACGGCAGAAGTTATTGGCTCATGTTGACTTATGCGATCGAGAGCTTCTGTTACCAGAAGCATATCTGGCACTAGAGCGATCGTTGCTCATTTCACTTGCTAATTTCTGCGATAAAACCTTAGAAAAAGAGTTTTATAACTTTCGTCCTTTCGGATATCGTCTATTCAGTTTCATAGAGGTAAAAATAGAACTTGAGCCAGAGACAACTTATTATCAAGCCTTTGTCCAAAACCTCTTACAGGATGGACTGTTCACTCTCTTTCAAAAGTACCCAGTACTGGGAAAATTAATAGCGACTCGAATAGATTTCTGGGTAGAATCAACGACGGAATTTTTGCAACGCCTGAAGATAGATATCCCTAAAATCCAGCAGACGTTTCAGCCTGAGCAAAAGGGTGAGAAAAACTTAGTCGCCGATCCATTAGGAAAAGTTGCTGAAATCAGAGCAAATTTATCTGACCCTCATCAGCGCGGACGCTGTGTGATTGGTCTGACTTTTGAATCAGGACTAAAGCTGATTTATAAACCCAAGGACTTAGGGTTAGACAGTGCCTATCAGCAGCTTTTGGAATGGTTTAACCAACAGAATGCGCCTTTGGCTTTCAAAACGTTAAAGGTGCTCAATCGCTCAAATTATGGCTGGGTAGAATACGTTGAGCAATTGCCCGTTGAAGATGAGTCGGCAGCACAGCGCTTCTATCAACGCTCAGGGATGCTGCTGTGCTTGTTTTATGTTTTGAATACAACTGATTGTCACTACGAAAATTTAATTGCCTGCGGCGAACATTTGGTGCTAATCGACATGGAAACATTAATGCACCATGATGCCCGTGATATGAAAGAATCGCTTGAGGAACAGCTTCAAACATCTGTTGATCACCTGTTAAATAAATCAGTGCTTCGTAGTGGATTGTTACCTCGTTGGGATTTCAATAAAAACAACCCTGCTCCCTACGATATCAGTGGTTTGGGAAGCATTGAGGCAGACGCAGCACTCAGCGATCGCGTCTTAGTCTGGAAATTCATCAATACAGATAATATGCACCGAGCTTATGCAACAGTGACGCTCTCTCCTGAGAAAAACGTCCCCATGCTGAATGGAATGCCGTTATCTCCTACCCAATACCTCGATGAAATCATTGCAGGGTTTCGTCAAATGTATCACTTCTTGATCCAGCACCGTGAAGCGCTTTTAGCAGAGAATAGCCCCTTAGCTAGCTTCTCTGGGCAGCAGGTACGATTTGTTTTCCGTGCTACTAAAGCTTATGCCATCATTCTACAAAGCCTTCTAGAACCCGAATATTTGCAAAATGGGTTCGACCGCGCTATTCAGCTAGACATCCTATCTCGCGTTTTTCTGACCTGTCAAAATCAACCTTTAGCCTGGTCAATCCTATCCTCAGAATTGCAAGCAATGGAGCAGTCAGATATTCCTTATTTCGCTGCCAAATCAGATAGCGATGCCCTAACTGTTGGATTAGAACAACCCCTTTCAGGCTACTTTAAAACGCCTTGTTACGAGCAAGCCATCTCCCGATTGCTAGAGCTTGAAGAAGCAGATTTAATGCGACAAGTGGCAATTATTCGAGGGAGCTTCTCTGCTAGAGCGGTGCGCCCTCTCAATTTTGAAGAGCAGCAACAAACGCTAAAACTGTCTTGTTTGACCAACCCTTAACTAGCAATAGGTAAAAATCATGAGCAATATTCAACTTCAGACCCCCATCAATGCAACAGGTTGGGTACAGGATAAGCCCGATGATCGGGACAAATCAAACTATATTGAAGTGCTGACCGAGCTACCAGCATTGGTAGATTTGAGAGAATGGTGTTCGCCGATTGAACATCAGGCCAATCTCAAGTCCTGCACAGCCCATGCCGCGATCGCATTAGTCGAGTATTTTCAAAAGCGGGTGTATGGAAATGATCTCAACGCTTCTAGACTTTTTCTCTACAAAGTAACCAGAAACTTACTGGGGTTAACTGGTAATTCTGATGCTTTTTCCAGAGATACAATGAAAGCGCTCGCTATCTTCGGCGTACCTCCCGAAGAATACTGGGCTTACGATGAAACGAAATTAGACGAGGAACCTCCAGCTTTCTGCTATAGCTATGCCAGTCGATATCGAGCTATGGACTACTATCGGATTGATATCAAACATCGGACAAGAGATGTAGTGTTGCAGCAAATCAAGGCAAATCTTGCAGCCAATCGTCCTGTCATGTTTGGAATGTTGTGCTACCAAAGCTGTATGTTACAGGCTCAAGCTACAGGAAAAATACCAGTTCCTACTGATTCTGATCTGAGGACTGGAGGTCATAACATGGCAGCCGTTGGTTACGATGACAGTATCAAAATTAAGAACATTGATGAGACAGGAATGGAAACGACAGGAGCGCTTCTGATCAGAAACTCTTGGGGAACCGAGTGGGGTGAGGGCGGTTATGGTTGGCTTCCTTATGCGTATGTATTAAAGCACGATCGACCAACTTTTTCTCTACTGTCAATGGATTGGTGGACGATGTTGAAACAGGACTGGCTAGATACAGGAGAATTTGAAATCAAGAAGTAAAGTATTCATAGAAGAGAGATAGTGCGATCGCAATACAAGCGTAGCAATATCATATGTTGAGTTACGCAAAGCCTTTATCCAACATATGATATTGAGAAAATAAAGATTCTTAAAATCACAAAAATATATAAATTCAACGATTAAGAGACGTTTCAAACAATTTATAAAATATTGGGTTACAACAGCAAATCTAGATTTTTCATATCGCTGCAAATATCTCTTGTATGTTTCCACCCAACCCTTCAATGCTCTATGAACAGACAAGTAATCCCATTTTCCAAGCCCCCATCCTGGCTGGATCGCATTAGTCAATTCTTCCGGTTTAAACAGTTGGGAACGAACTTCCGCACAGAATTACTAGCTGGCTTTACTATTTTTATAACCACGGCTCCGATTCTGGTCGTGAATGCTCATATTTTAGGAAATGCGATATTTCTACAACAGGCTGGAGATTTATTTGAGCAAATTTTGGTGGCACTTGCCCTTTGTGCTGCGGTATCTAGCTTCTTAATTGGACTACTAACTAACTATCCTTTTGTCTTGGGATCGGCGACTGGAGCCGCTGCACTATTTACCTTCTCTATCGTGCTAGGCATGGGAATGAATTGGCGATTGGCACTAACTGCTGTCCTAGTTGAGGGAATTCTCTTCACAGCGTTGTCCGTCAGTCCACTCCGTCGCCAACTGTATAATGCCATTCCCAATTCGCTAAAACAGGCGATGGTGATTGGCTTGGGTCTGTTTCTCTCATATATTGCGCTGTCGGGAAAAGTAGCTTCTCTCCAGGTCGGTGCAGGGATTATCATCGCCAATACTGCCACGCTGACTAGTCTAGGAACACTGAAGCAGCCCGCTACGCTGATTGCAATTTTTGGGATTTTATTGACGACACTGCTCACGGTGCGGAAGGTCAAAGGCGCATTCCTATTTGTGATTTTTAGCACGGCTGCGCTCGGTTGGCTGACAGGAGTAGCGCCCCTTCCTAAAGGCATTCTCGCCCTGCCCCAGTTGCCTCAAGACTTGATTGGACAAGCGATCGTTGGAGTACAATATCTCACCTGGTCGCAACTGGGAAATTTTGTGGCAGTCGTCTTTGTGCTGCTATTTATGTCCCTATCCGATGCGATGAGTTTCAATGTGTTAGGGCGACAAATCGACTGCATCCAGCCCGACGGTGAACTATGCCGCTCCAAACAAGCCTTATTATCCAACGCACTCGGAACCGTCTTTGGTGCGATCGTGGGTAGTACTCCTGTCATGCCTTATCTAGTAGCTGCTTCTGGCATCTTTGAAGGGGGGCGTAGTGGATTCGTCGCGATCGTGGTTGGGTTACTCTTTCTCATTTCGACGTTGTTCACACCCCTATTTGCCGCGATTCCTGCGTTTGCTACTGCTCCTATTCCGCTGATGATTGGTGTCTTAATGATGAGTGGTGTGCGTTTGATCAATTGGAATGATTTAGCAGAAGCAATTCCGGCATTCCTAGTCATTTTAATTACACCCCTAACTTTTTCGATCGCCGATGGCATGGCAGCAGGCTTTATTGCTCATGCGGTTGCAACCATTGCTCAGAGAAATCGACAAGGGATGCGATCTAGTCTAGTTCTGGCAGGTATTGCTGTAGCTTACTTCACGCTGATCACGATGCAGGCTTAGCTTAGTCTCAGTAAGATCCCAAACTCCGCACTTCAAATTGAAGTATAAGGAGACTACAAGCAAGAGAAAAGCGCAAAGATCAAAATGATTAAAAAATAGAATAAAAATGGATATCTTTTCAGAAATCGATTAATTAAGATGTAATAAAATTGGTCATATAAGCACTAGAAACTGAAGGAAGCATGAATGTTCCTTCATGTGTTGGTAAATTCTAATTTTCTCTAAAAATCTTGTCAAATCAAGAAATAAAATAATATTTTTGGCAAAATGATAGTAGACAGTTCAAAATCAAATGACGTTCTGAAGTTAAATTAATAATTTGATTAATGCCATCTAAATGTAAAAAATGAATCCCTTGAAAGCACAGGGTAAGAGCATCTCAATTAGGCTTGACATAAAGGCTGGGAGGAATCTAATGTAGAGTCAATGAAACAAGAATTGAGAACTCGAATCATATAATCATTG
>NZ_JACJQJ010000164.1 GCF_014696615.1 Nostoc linckia FACHB-104
ACTGGATACCATTGCTTTGTCCATTGGAATGTTTCTTCATCAGGTTGATGAAATTGTCCAATAGCATTAGCCATCTCACCTTGCAAATTGTTTTCCGTAGTCATAGGAATTTTGGGTAGAAACCCCGTGCTTCGCTTCACGGCCTTACAAAGAACATGATAAAGTGCGAAGCATAGAAAAAGCCTGCAACTATCGCTGATCAGAGCGCTAATACAGCTGATGCAGACCAATACCTGTTGACTTAAGAACAACGATTAGCTCCTACCGTTCGCACCCAATTCCATCTCCATCTCGATCAAAACCATGAGGATCAGGTGGCAATACCTTAAATCTTCTTTGGGTAATGTCTGAGCAATTGAGATCTGGTGAATTTTTGGGAATGCAAAAGTCAGGGTAAGATGGGTCACAGTTGGTCTGCTGTGGTTGAATTTGTTGTGGCGCTTGCCTTCGGGCTACCTTAGCATGTCGAAAATCCCAAGGCATCACGGGATTAGCTTGACTCCAGAAGGCTAGACGATTTTGTTTAGCATAGTTCTCTGCTTGCAACAAGCTATCTTTGGACTGTTGGCATTTATTTAGGTACTGGCGATAAACTACGGCCATGCCCTCCTGCACCATATTGACGTTGATATTGCGATCGCTCACAAAAACTTTTGCCACTAACCGCTGATATTTATCGGTTTCCACTGGACGCAAGCTAACAGTTTGCCCAACAGGCAGAAATTGTTTTAGCCTTGTTGCCGACTATTGACCCCAAGGGTTTTGTTAGCAGCCTTCACACGTATGGTGTCGCCATCACCCACGCTGATAACTGTAGCTGATACATTGCCAGCAGTCACTGGCAAGGCTGTTTGAGTTAAAAGCAAAGTAACAACGACGAGCGCACTTAATCTCTGAAGCATTTTTAGTTGTAATCATTCCTAATTAACCTGAGTTCGGGATAAGCTGAAACCCTGATTAAGCCGTAGCTTGACTCTAGAATCTGTGAACGAGCTTGCGTTGTTTCAGGCATTTAAGCTTGAATAAACCTTCTTAACCCGAACTGAGGTCAATTAGCTTAAACTCGCCCAAGCCAAACTTTTTTCTCAATCAGTTCAGCAATTGGATGTTTAGTAGTAGCTCCAGGCTGAGTATCGCGATGCCATTCTTGCCAAATACTGGCGGCGAGTTGAGAAAACTCACCTCCTACTTGATACCAACTAGGATTATCTTCTCTACTCCAGAGTTTACATAGCAAATCTAAAACTTTCTCAGAAGTGAGATTTTTCATGGGGTTTAATTTGTTTTCGTTGGATTTGGTTAAGCTATCTTCTTCCCTAAAAACTCTACTCAGTCCTTCTTTGACGCTGAAATTGCTAATCTTCTCTGAACACCTAGAAATATTAAAAAGTGCGTCACAAATCCGTCTATTCAAGCTTAAATATACAGCGCCTTTGAGTGCCTTTAAAAAAATCTCCAACGCATTGGTAGCATCATCTTGAATTAATAATAAATATTCTCCATCAAGTAAATAAATTTCTGAAAGCACGGCTTGCCAAAAATTATTACTGTGACCAGCAGTTAAATCAGTTTTAGCAAGTTTATCAGCAAACTTAGATGCCTGTTTTGGCAAATTATCTTCCCCTAGCCTGATCCAGGCTCTGCCTGCAAATGCTAACCATCGAGAAGCTCGTTGAGCTAAACCAATACGTAATGCGTAGTGAGCTGCTCTGAGAAAATTTTCTGCGGCGGCTACAAGAGAGCTTTTCTCATCAGAAAGATAAAACTCTATACGGGCAACATTTCCATACATTTCCGATAATGCTAGATACACATCCCAACCAGGATCTTTGTAACAAGATCCTGGTTTAATTGCAGTTCGAATTTCTCTGTCCCAGATTTCTAATCTCAGCCACTGACTTCTTTTAGCTTTATCAAATAAGTTCGGCTCGTGCCCACAAGAAAGCTCATACAGGTAGACTTCTGAGCGAATAAGAGCTTGGATAGGAACCAGTTCTTGCTTAACTTTTTGGTCTTCCTCAAGGACTTGGTTCATTTCTTGAATGAGCAGTTGGGCGTTACGGATGTTTCCTTGAAAATTGGATTGTCTTAGCTCTAAGCGTTTGGTCAAAAAATAGCAGCGATAAAAGTTGAGTCGATATGAAAAGTAAATATCCTCTTGAGGAATTTTCTTCAATTCTTCCCTAGCGGTATAAGCGATTTTTTTAATTTCAACAGTTTGACATTCTTCATCAAGAAATTGAAATTTTTGAAAAGCTCTCCTGGCTCTAGTTAATCGCTTTCTCAAATCAGAGAGAGCTTTACAGGCTGAAGTATAGATTTGCAGATCCAGTTTGCCGGATGTACTTTGATCGCCTATCCATTGTTTAGCAGCATAGACGATCGCTTGCAGCATCGTGATCATCGAGTCCCGATCAACCCAAATTCCTTGATAATGTGGTCTATTACCTAGAATTACCGTTGTTTCAACTAAAGAATCAATACTACTGTCTAGGGTTTTTGTTGAGATGTTGACGTTTGCTATATGCTCTGCCAAGCCCATGTGTAAGCTCAAAGCACCTATGGCATTCTCAACGATTGTATTGCCAGAAGTGTACATCCATTCAATCAGCTCGTGAGATTCGCCATCATAACTAAAGCTACAGGTCACTAAGGCCATAATCACAGGAGTGAGGGAATCAAGAGACTTGGCTTGTGGTTGCATTGTCCAGCATGAACCTGGAGTTTTCAGAGCACACTCTGCTTGATGACCTATTTGTACGAATTGAGCGTATAAATCACTATATTCCTTTTCTGCATTAACATATCGAGATAAAGTTTGAAACTCTGTCTTTTGCACTCTCAGGTGAAGATTGGGGAGATTTTTTAGCATTTGCTCTTTGATCGCAATGCTGATGAATAATCTAATAGCTTCTTGCTGGGTGAATTTTGTCTTACCTCCAGCTTTCAGCCTGTCCCTAGTCCGCTCTAGCTTGTCAATTACTTCCAGTCTCAGTTTTAAACCAAGTGTTGGGTGAGACTCCCAAAGATTATCAATTAGAGATGTGAGATAGTCGTTCTCTTGATATTTAAAATGTCCTTTGTTAGTAATTGCTATTTTGTGATTTGCGATCGCTAAAAACTCTTGAGTCGTAGGTACTAAGTCTTCAACCTCTAAAAACTCAAGCAATGCAACCACTTGAGCAATTTGAAAAAACCTTTCTGGGCTGACCTTAATAATACTAGCGTTGTTTGGTAAGAAACCAGCCGACTCTAATAGTTCATCAGTACCAATCTCTCCCAATAATTCTCGTAGTTCGTTAGCATGAGGATGAGAGTCGATATCTTGGGAGGTTTTTTCACCCTCTGCTTTTGATTTTCTTTTCGATGGTTTATTGTTTTGCAGAGTTGTGCAAAGTTTGATTAAGTCTTGACGATTAACTGGTAACCTTTTTTTTTCCTGATTGAGAAATTCAATCACAACTGGTCGGCTCACATCCATCCCTTTTGAGAGTTCTACCTGAGTTGCTCCCATTTTTTCTAGGAAAAAGTGAAGCATTTTCCTGAGTTCTTCTTGGTCTTCCATACTTTCTTTACTCATACTCTTGATTCTATGGGCTAGTATGTGTCAATACAGTTTACAGTAACTCAGGAAAATATTCGTTATTTGTATTTTATTATACATAAATTCTTAAAATTGCGCTTTTTTTACGACATGTTATTTAAACTAGGCTCTATCACCATATTTAGTTCTTATACTGTATCTATAGATACAATTTACTAGCTAACTCTGGTTTTAAATTGACATGTACATAATTGTTTGCTAAATAATTATCTACCCTTTCTTGAGCAGTAGAAAGTTTTCTTAACACTGTGAAAAGAAGACAGCTAGGTTTAAACAAGTCAATCAAATTGGATTAATAGAAATTCAATGGCGTTCAGAGTCAAGGCTAAGACAAAGTTGAGTGTTGTTGTGAGGATGTGAAGAGTTTCCTGATTCCGTTACAAAACCTAGCCTTTAAAATGCAGCATCATCTAATCCGAAAGTTAAGACGGTTTCAGCGTTCGCCATTGGTAGCCCACAAAATTTAAGCTTTATTTTGCAAGTGATGGGAGCATAACTCTAAAACATACACTTTTGGGCACTTTTGGGCTAAATAGCCTTGCATAAAAGTATTCGCAAACAATTGAATTAAATATTTATTCGCAAAACATCGATATAAATCACCAAATCGATGCTGCAGCTTTGCATATCCATTGCTAACAGATACTGCCAATTAATGAAATCTTGGAGAGTCAAAAATGCATAAATTTGTGGTGTGAATTAAGCATCTGACCATGACAAATAAATTGAATTACAAATAATCTGATTGGAGTTTATAGCCATGACACCAAGACACTATAGTTTGCTGTTGCAATTCACTGCTCAGTTCCTCAAATATTTTTTGCTAGCAATATTCGCTTTTGCGATTATGTCTATTTTATTCATTAGTTTTGGCGCTTCACATACTGTTGTTATGCTACTGCCGGTTGCAAGCAATTGGTTTTCTAAGCTGGGAATTATCTTGTTGTGTTTAATCACAATAACGGTCATTTTAGAATCTTGGCGTTAAATATCGCTTGACCCAAAACCCAACGGCATCAGGAATTCTGGAGTGCGTTCTTCCTTGAGGTTGGCGTAGGTATCGCCTGCGTTCTCCATCAAGGAGCGATCGCACTGATCGCTACACCCACCCAACTTTTAGTAATTCATCACTCACAGGAAATTTGTATGCACAATTCTCAAGATTTTTCAGAAGATTGCAAAGCATTTGAACAGCAAATTCTCCAAGCTGAAAATCAAATAGCCAAAGCTACAACTGAACTCTTTCGCTTAGAATTGATTCTCGATCGCATTTGCCATGAAATTCAAGATTCATTGGGATTTGATTTTGTCAATATCTCCTTAGTCATGCCTGCATCAAACACTATTGAAGCAGTACATGGAATTGGTATCGGTAAAAATTGGGTGAATCGAGCCAGACATTACCTGGAGGACGATCCAGAATTACGAGATATCCAAGCAGATATAGTTAAAGAATGCCACACGGAGATTATCTCCGGACAAAATGAACGTTTTGATAGTTGGATTTTTGAAACATTCGACCATCATAATCTTGTCCGCATTTTTACGCCGATTATTCTGATTCGAGATGAAAGCGGCAACATTCTAGAGGATTGGTTTGAACAGTATGATTGGGAAGAGAATTTCATTCCTCAAGAAATTGATACTGAAAAGCAACATACTATTATCAGTATGAAGCCAATACCAGGTTATACTCCACCGAAAGTAATTGGCTCTGTAGAAGCAGGTTATGAGAATTGTGACACCAAAATCACCCATCAACAAGCGATCGCATTAGCTAAACTTGTAGCTCAAAGAGCGCTAGATATTCGTAAAGCACGTCTGCGTTACGTATTAGAAACTGTTGCTGAAAATGCTAGGCACATTTTAAAAGCTGACTTCACTACACTACACTTTTTGTGGGAACCACAGAAAAACCATTATATTTACGAAGTTTGTGCAGGCTGTATTCCCGGATTTCTCACCAAGATTGAAAGAAGAGGGGTCAAAAACTGCCAAAATGTATGTTGCAAAAGAATTCCAGCAGCTTAAAGCATGACCCCAAGTAAAAA
>NZ_JACJQJ010000165.1 GCF_014696615.1 Nostoc linckia FACHB-104
GGATTCTCCCCCAAACCCCCGATTGGGTGACGGTTGCGTCCCCCAAACCCCCTCCAAAATTATTGTTCTGTTTTTTTGTTGAGTAATACCAATTTTAAAAAAGAATGCAACAGATTGTAGGGGCAAGGCATTGCCTTGCCTTGCCCTCTAGAATATATTGATGTGTCGTTTGGTTTGGGGAAAAGGTGAAAGGGTGAGGGTTAAAGGTTTTTTCTTACCCCTTTTCCCCTTCTTCTTTTGTCCTTAACCGACAAGTATTGAGGGGGGAGGGAATTCTATGCAGCCTCATAAAGAATTGATATAAGAAGATTTTTTTGTATTTTATAATGCCAAATTTAAACAGTACATCACACTTAAGAACCAAAAATAGCTGTGTGGATTCTGTCTAAAGATTTAAAAAATAGGCTGATCTAAACTGTATTAGACCTTAACTTGGCACTCTTTACTGATACAACCAAACCCGCAACAGGGAAAGTAATTGTTCAGTGTCTACAGGCTTGGTAATATAATCTGAGGCTCCAGCTGCGATACATTTTTCGCGATCGCCTTGCATGGCTTTTGCAGTTAAAGCAATTATGGGTAACGAACGGAATTCCCCTAGTTCACGGATAGCGCGAGTTGTTTGATAACCATCCATTTCTGGCATCATTACATCCATTAAGACGAGATCAATATCAGCGTTGGCTTGCAATGTAGCAATACCATCTCTACCATTCTCTGCAAATAAGACTTGCATTTGATAGCCTTCTAACAAGCTAGTCAGAGCAAAAATATTCCGGACATCGTCATCTATAATTAAAATCTTTTTATTGGCCAGTATGGGATCGGAACTGCGGAGTTGCTCTAAAATGTGGCGTTTTGACTGGGGTAAATTGGCCTGGATACGATGTAAAAATAAAGCAGTTTCATCAAGTAACCGTTCAGGCGATCGCACATCTTTAATAATGATTGTCTCCGCCAAACGTCGCAATTGCGTCTCTTCTTGGCGAGAAAGTTCTTTCCCTGTGTAAACAATAATGGGAATTTTCAGCCAGTGGGGTTGTTGTTTAATTTCCTCAATTAGTTCTAAGCCAGTCATATCCGGTAAACCCAAATCCAGCACAATACAATCTATATGCTGGGATTGCAGGGTTGCTAATGCTGCGGCTGCTGTATGTACTGCTGTACTTTGAACGTCACCATTGCCAATTAGCTCAATAATACTGCGGGCTTGGACTGGGTCATCTTCAATTACCAGCAAATTTTTTACCTTACGCTCAACAAAGCCTTTAATATCAGTTAAAGCACCAACGAGTTGTTCTTTACTAACAGGCTTTTGTAAATAAGCGATCGCGCCTAACTCTAACCCCCGCTGCTGGCGATCGTCAATGGAAAATATATGTACGGGAATATGGCGCGTTTGTAGATCATGTTTCAGTCTATCTAACACCATCCAACCATCCATATCTGGCATACACATATCTAAAGTAATGGCATCGGGTTTAAACTGTTGTGCTAGGGCTAATCCTTGTTTGCTGTTTAACGCTACTAACACCTTAAACCCTTGTTGTCGCGCCATGTCTAACAAAATGCGGACGAATTTCACATCATCTTCAATCACCAGCAGAACTTTATCGCCGACTTGAATCCCATCTCTGTCGTCTGCAACTTCGGTTTGAGGAGTAAGGGACATAGGAACTACAGGAGGTGGGGAAGCTTCAGGAGATGGGGAGATTTCGGGAGGTAGAGAAATTTTCTTTTTGTCTGGTAAAACATCTCCTTTACTTTGCGTTTGGGTGCGGATTCCCTGGATTGGTAAATACAGTGTAAAAGTGCTTCCTTGTCCGAGTTGGCTAACTAGTTCAATTCTCCCACCTAGCAAATGAGCCAGTTCGCGGCTAATCGATAAACCTAAGCCAGTTCCGCCATATTTGCGGCTGGTTGTACCATCTGCTTGTTGAAAGGCTTCAAAAATTAATTGCTGTTTATCACTAGGAATACCAATACCTGTATCGCTGACTGCAAATGCAAGCGTATCTGGGTTTACCATGCTAATTTGCAAGGAAACTCCTCCTTGTTCGGTAAACTTAAAAGCGTTTGCCAATAAATTATTTAAAATTTGTTGGAGGCGTTTGGAGTCAGTATTAAATCTTAGTGGCAAGTTTTCGTCAATTGCGATGTTAAAACTTAGCCCTTTCTCTAAAGCTAGCTGACGGAAATTTGCTTGTAAGTAGCTTTGCAAAGTTATAAAGCCGACTTCTTCATTTTCGACAGCAAACTTACCTGATTCAATTTTAGCTAAGTCTAAAATATCATTAATTAATCTCAATAAATCATTGCCAGCACCATAAATTGTTTGGCTATATTCTATTTGTTTTTCTGTGAGATTACCTTCTGGATTTTCTGACATCAATCTTGCCAAGATTAATAAGCTATTCAAGGGTGTCCGCAATTCATGGGACATATTGGCTAAAAATTCTGATTTATATTTGGAAGTTAAAGTTAATTGTTGTGCCTTGGCTTCTAAAGATAGCCTGGCTTGTTCAATTTGTTGGTTTTTAGTTTCAACTTCTCGTTTTTGGGCATTGAGTAATTCTGCCTTTTCTTCTAATTCCTCATTTAATTGTTGTAATTCCTCGTTGGATTGCTGTAATTCTTCTTGTTGTTGTTTTAAAAGTAATTGGGATTCTTCTAACTCCTGCGCTTGTTCTTGCAAACGTTGATTACTCAGCTTGAGTTCTTCTTGTTGATTTTGTAATTCTTCTGTTAAATTCTGAGATTGTTGGAGTAGTTCCTGGGTGAGCATATCAGACTTAATGGCATTTAAAACTACGCCAATCACTTCGCTTACTTGTTCTAAAAAAGTTAAATGTAATTTATTAAAAGTTTGCAATGAGGCGAGTTCAATGACAGCAACTACTTGGTCTTCAAATAATACAGGCAAGACAATAATATTTAGTGGTGGAGCTTCACCCAATCCAGAGCTAATGCGAATATAATCATTGGGAACTTGGGTAAGTAAGATTCTTTGCTTTTCTAAAGCACATTGCCCTACTAAGCCTTCACCTAAACGAAATTGATTGGCTAAATTTTTGCGTTCAGTGTAAGCATAGCTACTCAATAGTTTCATCACAGGCTGATCTTCTAGGGAATCCATCACATAGAAAACACCTTGTTGCGCTCCCACTAAAGTAGCTAGCCGCGATAATATTAATTGGGTGACATTAGTTAAATTTCTTCGCCCTTGAAGAGTATTACTCAAATCAGCTAAATTCGACTTTAACCAGCTTTGCTCTTCATTGAATTGCTTAGTTTCGCGCAAATTAGCAATCATTTGATTGAAACTATGAGTGAGTATACCTACCTCATCTTGGCGTTGGCTAGGTGGTAAGTTTGTCGATAAATCACCATCCGCAATTTTGCCAGCGATACGAGCAATTTTCTCTAGAGGTTTAGAGATATTTCGGGATAGTAGATAGCCAATTAAAGCTATCAAGATAAAAGATATGGGAATGCCATAAACGATGGTAGCAGTAGTTTGATTGGCGGCTAATTTTGCCTGAATTGAACGTTTTGCTAATAATTGACGTTCCTGTTGTTTCATTTCCTCAGTCAGCTTGCGGATTTGATCCATCAACAGCTTTCCTTCATTCACCAGTATCAACTTCCGAGCAGCTTCAAAGCCTTGATTGTCTCGCGCCGCAATCACCTTTTTCAGGACATTTACCCTTTCTTTGACTAATGGCTCTAAGATATTGAGCTGATTTTGTTGATTGGGGTTATCAGCAGTTAACTTGCGGAGTTTTTGGAGAGGTTGCTCTAAAGATGCGATCGCAGACTGATAAGGTTCTAGATATGGATCTTGTCCCGTAATTATGTACCCACGCTGTCCTGTTTCCGCATCTTTAATTTTGGAACTCACTTCATCCAGCAGTCCTAGCACCTGGTATGTATGGTTTTCCCAGTAGGAAGTTGTAATCAGTTCTTGAGTAGTGCGATAGGAGACGTAACCAATGGCGCTTAAAATTGCCAAACCTAAAGCGAAACTAGCTCCTATTTTGCTGCCAATTTTCAAATGATTGAACATTTCTCTTGTCAATTGCAACTATACCTGATTTCGAGTATGACTTTTTATATCCCCTTTCTCAAACAAAGTCATAGAAGACATTGCAGAGTTGATCGCTACTCAATAGCTTTGAAAGCATACTCTAAAATTTTTTAATATTTTTTATTTTATTTTAACATAAGGTAATTTTAATCAACATCTTATGTTATTTAGAATACCAAATAATTTAATAAAAGCTGATATTCATTCTAGAGATTATCTCAATTGATTCCAGAGAATTAAATAAATAATGCCTACATTTAAACTTGCGATAGAGCAGGAAATAATGAGTGTGCATTATAAATTGAACTAAAGGTTAAATGAAATAAAAATGGTGATTGAAATGAGTGCAAATTATTTGGCAATACCTAAATTTTCCCCAGGAGAAACAGTAGAATTTATTGGTGGAATGGGAATGATCGTAAAGTGCAGTCCTAATTCTGATACTTGGGTCTATCATGTAGAAATGGCAATGGGAGCCGAGCCAGAAATAGGTAGGATTGGTTATGAAACCACAGTAGTGTTATTAGAAACAGATATTGCTTCCCGAGAAACCCATCTGCTTGCTGCTTAAATTTCCAGCCGATATTGCTCCAAATATTATTGAGTTAAGAATAGTGAATTAAAAACTAACTCAACGTAAATTAAATATACGAAAATATAGGTTTTAAATTTTGGTCATATAACAGCCTGCAAATAGGCTGTTTTTTGATGTGTCGCAAATAATAGCGAGACATCAATATATTCTAGAGGGCAAGGCATTGCCTTACCCCTACTTAATATAGGACTCATATTGAATTTTTGAAGTTCACTTAGAATGCGTTAGCGATAGCGTAACGCATCCGTGTCCAAGCAGAGAGATTTTTTCAGAAATCAAATCGGATTCCTATATCCCTCTTCTGTCACTCTCCGGAGTAAGCAAATAGTAAAAAAGCTAAATCATCCAGAAGCATAACAGGGTTTAAATTGATTCATT
>NZ_JACJQJ010000166.1 GCF_014696615.1 Nostoc linckia FACHB-104
GTTGTGAAACGTCAATAGGCTTGAAATCCTGACCAATGACAAAGGACAAAGGACAAATGACAGCCCTGACTAGTTATCTTTAAATGCACCGCCCTACTTATAATCTGTATTTTCTTTAATAGGATTTACCATCGCTACCAAAATATTCTCGGTAGGCGCAAATTTTGTCGCTACGCACATCAAAGGAAACTGCTATGCGATTTTTATAAGGTTCTCCAAATAATAGCCCTTCATCTCTAAACTCAAACACCACAGTTGTTTCATTACTGGTAACTCGGTCTAGTGAAGTTAGCGTGATACCAGGATGAAAGGACGTACTCACATATTCAAAAAACTCTTTAGCGCGTTCTTTTCCCTCATTTAAACCGTGAAATTTACCTACTGGAAACCAAAAGGTGAAATCTTCTGTAAGCATATCTAGAAATCCTTGCCATTCCCCTGTGGCTAAGGCGTGGGTAAATTTCTCAAATGCTTGTTGAGCTATTTTTAAAGTATTTTCTGCATTTTCTGTCATTGTTTTTGCAACTGAAGAACATTAAAACTTGACAACTACTTTGCCACAGTTCTGACCACTGAGCAGATATTCGACAGCATCAGGAATAGACTCTATACCGTTGAATTGGGTAGGGTCAACGTTAACCCTGATTTTATGACTGTAGAAGAGATTTAAAAGGCGATCGCACGCCTCTGGCATATATTCTCGGTAATGTGGCATTAAAAAGCCGCGCACAGAAGCAGCTTTCCAAAATAGCTGGTGATAAATGCGGGGTTGGGTAATTTGTTCTATACTCTTGGCGTATTCCGAGATAAAACCCACTACAATCAAGCGTCCCTGCACTGCTAAGTTATCAACGCAAGTATCAAACACTTGTTTACCCACACAGTCAAAAACTAAATTAATGCCATTGGGATATTCTTGCTTGAGGACTTGGTCGAGGTTTTCTGTACGATAGTTGATAATGCGATCGCATCCTAATTCTTGGAGTAACTTTGCTTTCGCCTCAGAACTACAAGTACCAATGACATGATTACCTGCTAGCTTTGCTAATTGCACCGCAATATGGCCTGTACCACCAGCCGCCGCAGTTACCAAAACCACCTCATTACTTTTCATCTCTCCCACTTGTTCCAACGCCACCAAAGCTGATACACCTGTAGGCATTAGCGTTAAAACCTCTGGAGTTGCTTCCCGCACTTTCACCGCTAAGTTCGCATCAATAACCTGATATTCTCGATAACCACCACCTCGCGCTGTACTTATCACAGCATCACCAATTTGAAAATCTTGAACATTTTCACCTACAGCCACAACTTTTCCCACTGCTTCTACACCCAAATCAAAGGGCGGAGTTAAGTGAAAATAGGGAACCTCTCCCCGACAAAGTAAAGTGTCAAAACCACCGTTAATACCAGCGAATTTGTTCTGAATTAATAGTTGATTTACAGCAGGAATAGGAATCGGCATTTCAACAATCTCAACAGCCGATTTAAAGTCTTGATTCAGTTGTTTTGCAATTAACTTTTTGTAAGTTTTTATATTCATTTATGCTTGAGTATTGGGCATGGGGCATTGGGAATGGGGCATGGGGCATGGGGCATGGGGCATGGGGCATTGGGAATGGGTAATTGGTAATTGGTAATTCTTATTTCTCCCTCATCTCCCTTATATCCCTTATCTCCCTCATCTCTCCTACAAGGCTTTATCCCACTCTAATTGATGAGCTAAACCGTACTTGATAAAATCTTCCTCTTTAGCTTTATCACTTTTACCAAAAACACCTAAGCTGTAGGGATTATCTTGCATTCTTTGGGTAACTTGCTCTTGCTCAAATTTAATGACTTCTGCTCTCGGTTTATCGGGTTTAAAAAAGTCTACAACTAAAACAGTTCGTTCATAATTAGTATAATTATGCGGACAATGTGGATAGCTATGATCTAAAATCAAAAATTTTCCTTCATGCCAATAAAGCTGCTCATGGCAGATTTTCATCGCCACATCTCCCTCTGGAACTATCAATCCTAAATAGCCCCGATTCATGTGTGGGTTGTAATTCACGTGCAGCTTAATATCTAACCCTGGATGGAATGTACCAAAATAGGCATTTCTAATAATATCATCATCGCTAAAGTTAACTTTTTCTATTACCTTAGCTAAGTTAGGAAAGTATTTCTCTCTTAATTCCAATGCTTTTGCTGATGCATCATTTGTCCCATAATCAGGATATTCTATATGATGCAGTTTAATATATTCTTCTATAAAAAGACCTTGGAACAATATACCAAAAGCGCTATATTTGGAATGTCCCTTCGTTTTAATAGTTTTACTTTTAGGCCCCAGCACCTCATAAGTAAATTTTATTTCTTCAGAAGATGCATTATTAATAAAGTGTGTAAACTCATCTCTAATTACTAACCAGTTCTCTTGAAAAGTTTGTAGGAAAGGAAATTCCGCTGGGTTTAAATGATACTCATTAAAGTTTTCCATTATTTTTACCCCTGATTAGGACTGAATAAAATTTTGTTTTGTCTGGGTTTATTAATTGTGAATTGGTTAAAATTTCTGAGATGGAAATTTATCTCAGAAACTTTGCCATTGATTTTCAAATTTGAATGGGTATAAGCTATGGGTTATTTAATTTACATATTAGCTAAAAACCACAATCTTGTGAGATTGGCAAGTGTCTACGCTCATCATGCGATTTCAATACCGATGAGCTGACTAAAGCTGTAGTGCTGCAAAAAATACAATACTTTGCGATCGCACCTGCTGAACCTGTGGAATATGTTGTATAAAATCTTAAACTGTGTAGACCAGATAGGCTGAAGGGAAAGAGTGAGACATCTATAACAATGTCTCCGAATCTACAAAAAATTAAGCTCCAAAATAAGCAAAAAACGCCCAGGAGTGTTGCCGTGTTTCCACCCTAGGCGCTTTTTGTTTTAACTTGCTCCTCACACACAACTAAAGAATATCACCTGTCTTCATAGGAGTCGGTATTCTAGATCACAATTGAAGAATCTTTTAATTATGTTTTAGGAATAGATGTTGGGTGTTTGGTATTGTTAATTTCCCCTCATCCCCTAATCCCCAATCTTCAAACATCGCTCTACCTGGGGAATAATTTGTTTACAAGATTAAATATAGGCCAATTCCTTGCATGGACTGAACTTGAATTAACGATCGCATCAGCCTGAAGTTATGCAACCGAGAAATTTGTCTTGCAATTTTCATCTTGACTGTGACATACTCAGGGAAATAAATACAGTATTCCGACCGACTTAATGTAGTTTGTGGTAGCCCAATCAATTCAAGGGTTACCAGCGTTGAAACGCGACTGCCGATCGCTATCTCAGGAAAGAACTATGCTAGAAGACGCTCAAGGACTTGAAGTTACAACAGACTCAAAAACCGCGATCGCAGCTATTAACAGCTTCATCGATCAAGCCCTCAGTTATGGCAAAGAGGCGGAAGCAGTAATTTGCCAAGGAATTGCAGCCGATCCCAACTGTGCAATTATTCGTGCTTATGCAGCTGCTTATTATCTTTCTCAGGAAAATGCACAAGCTTGGAAGCAAGCCAAGCCACATCTACAAATAGCGCAACAGCAACTAGCAAAAATCACTGATAGAGAACATTTGTATGTACAGGCGATCGCAGCTTGGGCGGAAGCGAAAATTGAGCGGGCGATCGCTATACACGAATCGCTTACAGAAAAATATCCCCGTGACTTAATTTCTGTACAGCAAGGGCAATATCACTACTTTTACTTGGGCGATCAACAGAGATTGCTGTCTATAGCGCAAAAAGTATTACCAGCGAATCGTGACAATCATTATCTATATGGCATGGTGGCATTTGGTTTAGAACAGTGCCATCGTTTGCAAGAAGCAGAAACAATGGGACGAATAGCAACCTCGATGAATCGTCACGATCCTTGGGCGCATCATGCTGTGGCTCATGTGATGGAAACTCAAGGACGAATTGACGAGGGAATTGCTTGGATGGAAAGCCTGGCTGATACCTGGGAAAATTGCAACTCTATGCTTTATACCCATAATTGGTGGCATATAGCGCTTTATTATTTGGAGCAAGGTAACGCAGCAAAAGTATTAGCGCTGTACGATAGCCATGTTTGGGGACGTGCTGAGAAATCTTCGCCTAAAGATCAGGTAGGTGCGATCGCTTTATTGTTAAGACTAGAGTTGCAAGGGTTTGATGTAGAACAGCGCTGGCAACAGTTAAGTGCTTATTTACTGCCTCGCTTGCATGAACACGCTTTACCGTTTCAAGACTTGCACTATATCTATGCATTAGCGAGAGCAGAACGTAATGACTGGTTAAAACAGATGTGGGAGAGTATGCAACAACATACTCTGAAGATTAACCCATTTCTGCGGCGACAATGGTCGGAAATTGCCATTCCTTGCGCTAGAGGCATGATTGCCCATGCTAAAGGTAATTGGTCAGAGGCAGTCAATCAACTCCAACCTGTACTACCAAAATTGTCTCAAATAGGGGGTAGCCATGCCCAAAGAGAATTATTTGAGCAAGTTTATCGAGATGCTTTGTTGCGAACTCAAAAGCAAGCGAGTAATCTCTTGTCAGCTTGATTAGTTTTTTAGGAGTTTGGAATTGCTGGGTGCGAGGTTGCTAGGGCTTGATACTCCTGTGATGGGGGCTTCTGGGCCTGTACTATAGTTGACAGTGCTGGGACAACTCCAAAAATAGCGATCGCTTTTAAAGACTTCCAGAAATTAAATTATCCGGTTTTCGGAGGGAAGACATAATTGTATTCTTCTCCCTCTAGCTTGAAAAATAGCTTAGGGCGGAGGTAGGCAGCAAGATATGTTGCTGTGGTTGGAAAAATTCGCTCTTCAGCAAGTAATTAACCTAACTGAGTAGTT